>DASPNQ010000196.1:0-37434 GCA_035626435.1 Vicinamibacterales bacterium | reverse complement strand
TGCTCATCGGCATGGTGGAGCGCCGCGTGCTGGAGAACGCGGCGGCCATTCACGTCACGAGCCGTCGCGAGGCCGAAGAGGCGGCGGCGTTCGGGTTCAATCTGCCGACGCTCGTCGAGATTCCGAACGGTGTCACGACTGACGAGGACCGGCGAGGCACGCTGTCGGCCGCCGTCGGCGAGCTCGTCGCCGCAGGCGGGTACGCCTTGTTTCTCGGCCGCATCAACTGGAAAAAAGGTCTTGATCGCCTGAGTGCCGCGCTCGCGCTGGTCGCGGATTTGCGTCTGATCATCGCCGGACCGGACGAAGACGGTTTTCGCGAGACCGTCCAGCGTTGGTTGCGCGATCACGGTGTTGAGGACCGCACGACGTTCGTCGGCGCCGTGTGCGGAGCGGACAAAGCCGCGCTGCTGTCGAATGCCGAGATGCTGGTCCTGCCGTCCTACTCCGAAAACTTCGGCAACGTCGTGCTGGAGGCGATGGCGGTCGGGTGTCCGGTTGTGGTGACCGCGGAGGTCGGTATTGCCGATCTCGTTCAGGAAAGTGCTGCCGGGCTGGTCGTGTCGGGAGAGCCGAGTCAATTAGCCGGCGCCATGGCCTCGCTGCACCGTCACCCGGCAACACGACGGGAGCTTGGCGAGCGTGGCCGCGCCATCGCCCGCGAGCGCTTTGGCTGGGACGTGATCGCGGCACGGATGGAAACACTCTACGAAACCGTTCGCCGTTCACGCGATGCTCAGTGACATCACGCCGCTGGTGTTGACGCTGAACGAGGAAGCCAACATCGGCCGGACACTCGCCTCGCTGTCATGGGCGACGGACGTCGTCATCGTCGACAGCGGCAGCAGCGACCGCACCACGGAGATTGCCCGATCGTTCGCAAACGTTCGTGTCGTGCAGCGGCCCTTTACCACTCACGCAGAGCAATGGAATTTCGGTTTGAACGAGACGGGGATCAAGACTGAGTGGGTGCTCGCGCTCGACGCAGACTTTCTGTTGTCCGACGCTGTCGTCGCGGAACTGCGCGCGTTGTCGCCGGGTGACACCGCCGGCTTCACCGCAACATTTGTGTACTGCGTCAATGGAGCGCCGTTACGTTCGGGCGTCTATCCGCCGGTAACGGTTCTGTACCGCCGCGCGTCCGCCCGTTACGAGCAGGACGGCCACACGCAACGCGTGGCGATCAACGGTCGCGTGGAGCGGCTGCGCCAGCCGATTCTTCATGATGATCGGAAGCCGCTGGGTCATTGGCTGCAGTCACAGGTGCGCTACATGCGGCTCGAAGCCGACAAGTTGACCTCTGCGCCGGCGTCAGCTCTGTCGGGAGCCGACCGCGTGCGCCAGTGGATCGCGGTCGCACCGCTGGCGGTGTTTTGCTATTGCTTATTCGTCCGCGGCGGCATTCTCGATGGCTGGCGCGGGTGGTGGTACGCGACCCAGCGTATGGTGGCGGAGGCCATCTTGTCGATGCTGCTGATCGAACGGCGGCTGGCGCCGCCGGACAGATGATTGCATGGATGATGGCTGCGGACTTGGACGCCGATGCTGCGCCGCGCGCTCACGATCGGCGCGATGGTGCGGCGTGGCTGTCAGCTGGCCAGCCGTCCAAACAGTGCGCGTCGCGCCGGCTGATGGCGCAGCAACGCCAGAATGAAATCGCGATGCCGGTTGAACCGAGCCGTCTGCCTGACCAGCGGCAGAATGCCGTCGGTCGTCGCCAGCGAGAACAACGCGTCGATATCCGTATCTCGCATGCGCTGAGCGACAAATCGCAGCGCCAGTTGCGCGCTGAATTCCGACTGGAAGCGGGTGCGCCAGCGTTGCTCGTACTCGCGCATCGCGTTCGCTGATAAATCGCCGACCGCCAGACGCGACGCCAGGACGTCGGCGGCGATCTCGCCACTGACCACGCTGTAATAAATCCCGCCGCCAGTGGTCGGTTTCACCAATCCCGCCGCATCCCCGACCGCCAACACCCGCTCTGCATAACTACGTTTGACGCTCGCGAGCGGCAACATGCGCCGTCGCGGAGCGGGTGTTTCCGGCACATCGAGCGCCCATGGCTCGCGTACCCGCGCGAGCATCCGTGAAAAATACACGCCCGCATCGCCGTCGGCCATCACGCCGATGCGCGCGAAAGTGCCGGAGGCGCGCCGCACCGGGACCGCCCACGCAAAACCTTTGGGGGCGATTTCGGAACCGAAGTGAATCTCGACATCCCCGACGCGACCGGCAGGAAGCTCGAGCTGTGCCGACTGCAGGAAGGTCGACGGCATGCCCAGGCCCAGGCGCCGCTGGAACGCGTAATTGGCGCCGCACGCCAGGATGACGGCGCGCGCGCGAAGCTCGTTGCCGTCAGCGCGGCAGATGCGCACCCCGCCAACGCACGGCTCGACCGCCGTGACGCGCGAGCCGCGTTCGATCATCGCGCCGGCGCCGGCCGCGCCGGTGGCCAGGGCGGCGTCGAATCGCTGCCGGTCGATGACGACCGCTTCCGTCGTCGCAGTGGTGTAATCGAATGAATGGCCCGCCGGCGCAACGAACCGCACCGTCGAGAGCGGGTTGAGGACCGCATCGGCAGGGAGGTCGAGCGAGCCGATGACATCCGCGGCCAGCACGCCCGTGCAATGTACCGGTGTGCCAATGTCGTGATGCTCCTCCAACACCATTACGGAGCGCCCCGCCTCGGCGAGGCGCCTCGCCGCGGAGAGACCCGCGGGTCCGCCACCGATGACCGCGACATCCAGCATCTGCTGCTCGATTATATAAGGTGCGCAGGTCCGCTACACCTTTGGCCCGCGATGCTCCCACTTGCCGCGCAGCGTGATCCAGAACGACGTCGCGATCAGGCGAAGGTCGAGGCAGATGCCGGCGCGCGAAATATAAAACAGGTCGTATCGAAACTTGCCTGTGCGTGGCAGGTCTCGCGGCGCGTAGACCTGCGCCAGACCGGTCAGCCCGGGGCGGACTCGGTGGCGCGATTCGTAGCCGCGGATCGATCGCAGAGGCAGCATCACGCCATCCGCCGTGGTGTCCGCTTCATCCGGCCGCAGCGGCCTCGGCCCCACGACGCTCATCTCCCCGCGCAGGATGTTCCAGAGTTGCGGCAGCTCGTCAAACGCGGTGGCACGCAGCAGGCGCCCGACTCGCGTCACGCGCGGATCATCGGCGGTCGCCTGCACTGCACCGGTGCGACGCTCGGCATCGACGATCATCGAGCGGAACTTGAACGCCGCAAACACACGGCAATCCTTGCCGACGCGCTGCTGTGTGAAGAACACCGGACCGCCGTCTTCGATCTTGATTGCCGCAGCAATCAGCGCCGCGACGGGGGCGAACACGATCAGGCCCGCGGCGGCCACCACGATATCGAACAGCCGCTTGATCATCGAGCCGCAATCCCGGCGAGCAGCTGCGCATGAGCGGCCACCTGACGCTCGCGTGTGAACAATTCGCCCGCCATGCGGGCACGTTCGCCCATCGCGACGCGTAACTCCGGCGCTCTCGCCAGTCGCATCACGGCGTCCGCCAGCTGCGCGGCATCGCCGGGTTCGACGATGATTCCGCAGCGATGTCGCTCAGTCAGTATCGCGACCTCGGTCGCGGGCTCGACCGCACCGATATACGGCCTGCCCGCCGCGAGGATCGCGTACAGCTTGCTGGGGACGATGTAGCCGGCCAGCCCCGGCTTCAAGGACACGAGGCAGATGTCACTTGACGCATACGTCCAGCGCAGCTGGTCGCGCGGCTGAAACGGAAGAAATCGCACGTTGTCCAGCCGTTGCTCGCGCACCCGCTGTTCGAGGGCCGCGCGCCGGTGGCCGTCGCCGATAAACAGGAACAGGATGTCGTCCTCGCGCGCGAGCAGCGCCGCGGCGTCAAGGACAACGTCGAGATTCTGCGACAATCCGATGTTGCCGGCATGCAGCACCACGATGCGTGAGTGCAGCCCATGCACCCTCGAAAACGCGTTGTCCTTGGCCGACGGCACGATCGCCGTGGCATCCGCCCAGTTCGGGATGATGCTGATTTTGCCGGGATCCGCGCCTTTTCCGTTCACCAGACGTGACGCCATCACGTCGCCGAGCGCGATGACCCGTGTCGCGCGGCGCAGCAGGAAGTGATTGAGCCTCTCCAATAGTGCGTCGAGGGTAGCGCTGTGAAAGTCGTCCAGTAGCGCCGCCACTTCGGGAAAAATGTCCTGGCAATAAAACACCATGCCACGGCGGGGCCGCGATGCCAACGCCGCCAGTCCGATAATCGGCGGGTCGGTGAGGGCGATCGCGACGTCCGGCTTCGGCATGCGGATCGCGATCCATGTCGCGCTGATGAAATAGGTCACGTAATTGAGCGCGCGGGCGGCGAACGATCGTGGCGCCAAGCGCGTGCCGCGTGCGCGGATCACCCGCACGCCGTTGCGTGTTTCTCGCGCTGGCAACGCTACGGCGCTCGTCACCGGGTAGCCGGTCACGACCGTCACGTCGAAGCCATGCTTCGCGACCAGATCCTCCGCAAGCTCCGTCAGCAATTGGCCCGTCGCGCCCAGATCCGGCCAGTACGATCGATTGAAGAAACACACGCGGATGGCAGAGTCTTGCGTCGGCATCACGCTGTCTTGCGGAGGATGTGCGACCCCATCACCAGGACGTCCATGTCGGTGCGCAGGAAACAATCGAGTGCCTGCTCCGGCTTTTCAACGATCGGTTCGTTCTCGTTGAAGGACGTATTGAGCAGCACGGGAACGCCGGTGCGTGCGTGGAACGCGCGAATCAAGGTCCAGTAACGGCGGTTGCTGCGCTCGCTGACCGACTGCAGCCGCGCCGATCCGTCGACGTGCGTGACGGCTGGAATCAGCTCGCGTTTTTCGGGGCGGACCGGATACACCTGAATCATGAAGGGATCGTGCACCGCATCGACGAAGTACTCGTCGACGGCTTCCGCCAGCACCGATGGCGCGAACGGCCTGAATCGCTCGCGGAACTTGATCTTCTGATTGATGATGTCGCGCATATCGCGGCGGCGCGGGTCGGCGACGATGCTGCGGTTGCCAAGCGCGCGGGCGCCCCATTCCATGCGCCCCTGGAACCAGCCCACGACGAGACCATCCGCGATCGCCGCGGCCGTGTCTTCGCACAACCGACGTTCGTCGGCCTCGGTGGCCCAGGCGCAAATGCCGCGCTCGACGATGCGACTGTCGTCGATGACCCGCGCGATCGCATCGTCGGCATACTCGGTGCCCCAGTACGAATGCTCCATGCGCTCGCCGTTCTGTGACGGCCGCTGTTCATGCCAGACCGACAGCGCCGCGCCCAGGGCGGTGCCGTTGTCGCCGGCCGCCGGTTGAATGAACACGTGCTTGAAGGGCGTCTGCCGGCGAATCTTGCCGTTGGCGACGCTGTTCATGGCACAACCGCCGGCAAAACACAGGGTGTCTCCGCCGACGCGCGCGTGCGCCGCGCGAAGAACGTGGAAGGCTGCGTCCTCGTACACCCGCTGCACCGACGCCGCCAGATCTTCATGCGTTCGGGTCACCGGCTCGGCTGCGGCGCGCGAAGGGCCGAGCAGTTCAACCAGCCGGTCGGTGTAGACGTCAGGAACGAGCGGCGCGCCGGCCTCCCAGGACATCGCGATGTCGCCCGTCCAGTGACGGAAATAGTCGAGCGACAGCTCGAATCGACCGCCCGCCTTCAGCGTGATCAGCCGGCCGATCGCGTCGGCGTGCCGGGGCGTCCCGTACGGCGCGAGACCCATCACCTTGTACTCATCTCCGTAATTCTTGAAGCCGAGGTATTGCGTCACCGCCAGGTACAACAGCCCGAGCGAATGCGGAAAGTAAATGCGGTCGACAACGTCGAGCCGTCCGCGATGGCCGCGGCCGATCGAGACGCTGACAAAATCCCCGAATCCGTCAATCGCGCAACACGTCGCGTCGGTTGCGCCGCTCGTGAAATACGCGCTCGCAAGGTGCGCCGGATGGTGTTCGACATGCCTGACGGTAAGCGTCGACGGATGCAGCGCAAAGGATTGGGCAATGACGTCCGTAATGCTGGCGCGCCGTCCGGCGGCGCTTCTGTACTCGCTGAACAACGCGCGGCCGGGGCGATGCCTGAGCGCGAACCATGCTTTCCGCGTCCGGTGAACACCACGTCCTCGCGCAATCGCCCAGACGTCGACATCCCGGGCGCTGGCTCCCGCCATCGCGAGTCCGCGCGCAATGGCTTGCGCCGGAAACCCCGCGACGTGCTTGATCCGCGAGAAGCGCTCCTCCTCCAGGGCGGCGATCAGCGTGCCGTCGCGCACGATCGCTGCGGCGACGTCTCCGTGGTACGCGTTGAAGCCGACGATCAGCATCGTTTAGTGCCGCGGCGCCGGCGGGTTCGTGGTCTCGCGCCGATACACCGCCAGCGCCGCGAGTACGCCGCACATCACCGCGTTGGCCGGAACGGTCAGCGAGACCTCCCAGATGCTCTGCACGGCGATGCCGATCAGCCCCGCCATTGCGCCGACCCGCGTCCACATCATTTCCCCCGCATCGTGCCGGACCCTGCGAAAACCCAAGATGGCGGTGGCGCAGATGGCGATCAGCGACGGAACGATCAGCAGCAGCCCGCCTTCGGCCGCCACCTGCAGGTAATGTGAATGCGCGTTGTTGATGTGCACCCAGCCGGACATCGCGCCGATCCACACACGCGATTGTTGGTACTGCGACATCGCCAACTCGAACGTGCCGGCACCTGTACCGGTTACCAGGAAGTCGCGTGCGATCGGAAGGCTTTGCCGCCAGATGGTGATGCGGCCGAGCCCTTCAGCGGGGTCACGGAAGCTCTCCTGCAAACGTGCTGACCACCCGCCAAAGTCGATGAACGCGACGGCAACCAGCAGCATGACGCCGGTGGCTGCGAGGACCGACGGAATGGCCGTGCGCTCGATCCGTATCCGCGGCCGTCCGAGCCAGGCCCCGCCCAGCGCCGCGGCACCGAGGCCGGCCGCCGCCGATCGAGACATCGTGAAGAGCATCGTCATCACCGTCAGGGTGGCCGCGATTCCCGTCAACAACGCTCCGGACGTCAGGAAGTATTTGAACGCTTCACGAAAGCGCCGGTGATATTCCGCGTGGATGTGCAGATGCGCGATGAGATAGCCGACGGCGACGGCCGCGCACATCAGCAGCCAGGCCGCGAAGTGGTTGCGATTGACGAACGGCCCAAACGGATTGGCATTCCGCGCCGCGGGCGCGATCGCGCCGAGCAGCAGCGTCGGCGTTGAAAACTTCTGCACCAGCGCCACCGCCGCCGCGATGCCGGAGCCGAGCGCGATCACCCGGCAGAATTGACGGGTGTGACCCGCCGCAAACGACGCGCGCGCGATCCAGAACGCGGCGATGCCGATGGCCACCACGCTCATCGCATACAGCGTGGCCGTGCTGTCGAGCGTCAACGGCCGCCAGCGCTGCGGTGTGTCGCCGAGCGCGTAGTGCAGGTTCGCCAGCACATCGGCCGAGTGGGGCGACAGCGCATCGGCGACGGTCGCGGGCAACGGGATCAGCTGCACGCCCATTGCCGCAAGGATTGTAAGCAACGCAGCGTCGATGAGACGGGTTTCGCGCGGGAAGCGCAGCGTGCGTCCGGGCGCGACGGCGAGACCGGCCGCGGCGATCGCCAGCAGGATCGGTCTGGTCCAGAGCGGACTGCCGCCCAGCATCAGGAACGAACCGGCGATCAGGGCATAGAGCAGCGCTCGCTGCACGGATTACGCCGCCGGCGATTCTGCGTAGTAGTTCTTGTACTGGTGGCCGTAATAGCGGGAGTAGTAGTACTTGTTGCGCCCGTAGTTCACCTTGTTCAGGATCGCCATCACGCGGCGCGGGTTGCTGCCCAGCAGCGTTTCGACCGCGCGCTCGGCCAGCCGCCAGCGCGTCATTTCCGACCCAATCACGAACGCCACGGCGTCAACGAGCGGTGCCAGGATCACCGCGTCCGTCACAGCGAGCACTGGCGGCGTGTCGATCACGACCCAGTCGAATGGCCCGGTCTCGAGGCCGGTCAGCAGAGCCCGCATGCGATCGGAGGCCAGCAGCTCGGAGGGATTGGCGGGCGTGCGGCCGGCGGTGATCGCCAGCAGGTTCGGATCGTGGGTGCGCTGGACGACTTCGCGCATGCGCGCCTGTCCGGCCAGCAGCTGCGACAAGCCGCGATCGTTGCCCATTCGCAGCGCCTTGTGCACGCTGGGGCGCCGCATATCGGCATCGATCAGCAGCACGCGGGCGCCGCCAACCGCCAGCGCCATCGCGATGTTCACGGCCGTGGTGGTCTTGCCCTCGAGCGGCTGTGAACTTGCGGTGGTGATGATCTTCGGCCCCTGCTTGTCGACATGCGCTGTCAGCGAGGTGCGGATCGCCCGGTAGGCTTCGCCGAACTCGTGGGGCACCGGACCCGAGATCAGCGGGTGGCGGTCGCCAGAGACGATCGGCACGAGGCCGAGGAACCGCAGCTTCAAGCGGCGCGAAATGTCGTCGGGCGTCTTGACGGTGTCATCCAGGTAGTCGAGACCGAGCGCGATGCCGATGCCCAGGAACAGACCCATGATCAGCGCGTAGGTCCAGTCGTTGCGATGGTTCGGCGTGTACGGGGCGGCCGGCACTTCGGCGCGATCGACCACACGCACGTTGTTGGCGCGGCTGTTGGCGACGACGCGCAATTCTTTCTCGCGCGTCAGCAGCTGATTGAGGATGGCGCGATTGGATTCGGTCTCGCGCAGCATCACCGCGTAATCGACGCCCTTGCGCCCGAGCGCCGTGGCCGCGGCCTTGGCGTCGTTCACCTGATTCTGGAATTGCTGCTCCTGCAGGACGGCCTGCTCGTACTCGGTGCGGATCGTCTGCTTCGCCTTGTTCACTTCGGTGTCGAGCTGGGCCTTGGCGAGCTCGTACTGGCTGTTGATTTTCTGGTAGTCGGGATGGCGTGGGCCGTAGCGCTCGGTGATGCGTGCCCGATCCTGCTCGAGCTGATTGAGGCTCGAGCGCAGCAGCTGCACCTGCTGGTTGTTGATGATCGCCGACAGTGCCGATACATCCTCGCCGGCGGCCTGGACCTGGCGCCACAACCCTTCCTTCGTGATGCGCTCAGTCCGCGCCCTGATCAACTGATCGCTCGACTGATTCAGCCGCGACACGATGATGTTCTGGTTGCTGTCCAGTGACGCGGCGTCCTGCGTCTCCTTGTAGCGCGCGAGGTCGAGCTCGTTCTTCTGGACCAGCTCGGCCTGCTTCTTCACCTCGCCGGTCAGCCACTCGGCGCTTTTTTCAAGCGTCGATACCTTTGCCGAGAGGTTTTCCTCGACGTAGCGGTCGGCAAACGCGTTGACGGCCCTGGCCGCGAACTCCGGGTCCGCGGACACGAAACTGAGGTCGACGAGCTGGCTGCCGCGCACCGGTTCGACGCTGAGACGGCTCAGCAACGCATCCGTGTGATCGCCAGGCTCGCCGCTTGGCTTCGGCATCACGGCCGAAGGGCCAGACGCCGTGGTGATCATCCGATAGGGAACCGCCGCATAGCGCTTGATCGTCGCGATTGTCGCGGCGAGTGGCGTCGGCTTCGGCCCCTGTCCGTTGAATTCCGGCACGTTGTCGAGATTCAGGTCCGCGGCGACGCGCGACGCCAGATCGCGGCCGCGCATGATGCGCAGCTGCGTCTGCGTGTAGATTTCCATGTCGCTGACCGCCACGCTGCGGGCGATTTCCGTGGGCGTGGCGATGTCCGAGTTTGGGTCTTCGATCAGCACCTGCGCGGTCGCGCGGTAGATCGGGACTTGCGAGTAGCTGTCGACCATCAGCCAGCCGACCACCAGCGTGAACACCGTGATGCTCGCCCAGCGGTACTTATACAGGACCGCCACGCGATCGAACAGGTGCGAATCCTGTCCGCTCGTAACCGTCAATGACGGGGCGGGCGGCGGCGGTGTCGCCGGTGCGTTTTCTGGAGTGTCGGCGGTCATCGTCGGCTTATGACGGAGACAGCTGCACGCCGGGATCCCGAGGCCGGACGTTCTGTTCGGTCGCGATTTCGATGGTCGTCGACGTCATCGACGTCGCGCTGCTCATGCCGAAGAACGACGTCATGTTCTGGACCGGGACCATCGCGCGCGTATTCATGTCCCAGCGGCCCGGTAATTGGACCACCGTATTGAGCGTCTCGAAGCGCGCCAGCGAGCCGGCGTTGCTGAGCGCCACGATCGCGCCGTCCACCATCACCATTTCGACGACGTAGGTGCCCGACTCGTCGAGCTCGAATTCATACTGGCCGAGCTCGCTGGAGTCCGCAGTCTGCTCGATGTTGCCGGTATTCAAGTTGCGGAGCTGTACGCGCGCGTTCGGAACCGGCGCTTGCCGGATATCGATGACCGTACCAACGACTCGCGTCGCACTGCCGGCGCCCTGCGGACGCCACGGGCCGGCGAAATTCACCGCCGACCGCTCGATTTCACGGCCTTGGCTCGGCGGTTCTTCGCGCCGAATCACGGCGCCTTGCTGGCCTGAAGCAGAATCGGTCAGCGCCACGAGGAGCGCTGCCAGCACGATGAATTGCAGTTTCCGCACTTTGACTCCTAAGCCATCCGGGGGGAGGCTTCGCGCTCAACGAGAATATAGCCTCTCTGTATTACCGGACGTATTCGGTTCTGTCGTAGTTTAGATGACAGTATAAGACAATAAAGAACATTAAATCAACTCCTCACCCAAAATCCCCATAAGAACGGAGAGTTCCGGCTTTCAGGGGTGAATCCGCGGGGATTGGCGAAGGAACGGATAGCATTTTGAAGTTGCCGGCGGTTCGTAAACAGCTTGGGAAAGGATCACGTAAGCGAGTCATGCCTTCCGCAATGTTCCGCTCTGTCGTGTGCCGCGCTGCGTTGGTGCTGCTGATTGGCGGCGGCGCCCTGACCGTGAACGCTGCAGACTGGCCGGAGTGGCGCGGACCTTCGCGCGACGGCCGATCGACGGAAACCAACCTGCCGGAAAAATGGTCGCCGCGGGGCGAAAACCTCGCGTGGCGTATTCCGATCGGCAGCCGCTCGGCGCCCGTGGCCTTCGGCAACCGCATCTACATCAACTCGCCGACGCCCGGCGATCCGGCCAACACGCAGGAACGGCTGATCGCCATTGACGCCGACACCGGCAAGGTCGTGTGGGAGCGGCGGTTCAGCCTGTTCCTGAGCGACGTGCCACAGCACCGCGCTTCCTGGGCGTCGCCGGCGGTCGATCCGCAAACCGGCAACATCTACCTGTTCACGGTGGCGGCGCAACTCGTCTGCGTCTCGCCGGACGGCAAAGTGCTGTGGGACCGATCGCTCACCGACGAATACGGCGCCGTGACGACGCACGGCGGCCGCACGACCTCGCCCATTATCGACGGCGACAAGGTCATTCTGAACACCTTGATCCTTGCGTGGGGTGACCTCAATCGTCCCGGCAATCGCTACTTCGCGTTCGATAAACACACCGGTCAGACCGTCTGGATCAGCTCGCCGCAGTCGCGCCACTACGACACCAACTATTCGACACCGATCGTCGCGGACATTAACGGCACGCGCGCGATGATCGTCGGCGGCACCGATGGTGTGTATCACGCGCTCCAGGTCAATACCGGCGCAAAGATCTGGTCGATCGAAGTCAGCAAGCGCGCCATCCTCAACAGCGCACTGTTTCGCGACAACGTCGCCTATGTCACGCACGGCGAAGAGAACATGGACACCACCGAGATGGGCCTGATCGCCGCCATTGACGCGACCAGGAGCGGCGTGCTCGGCGCCGACGCGGTCAAGTGGCGCACCCGCGGTTTCCTGCCAACCTTCGCGTCGCCGGTGATGGATAACGAGCGGCTCTATACCGTCGACAACAGCGCCATCATCGGCGCGTTCGATTTGAAGACCGGTGCCAAGGTGTGGGAAAGGACGCTGGGCACGCTGCAAAAGGGTTCCCCGGTGCTGGCGGACGGGAAGTTGTACGTCGGAACGGAGAACGGCAAGTTCTACATCCTGCGGCCGACGCCGGCCGGCGTCGACGTGCTCGACGAGGATGTCCTTGGCGATCCGCAAGCGCCCGAGCCGATCATCGCCTCGCCGATCGTCGCGGATGGCCGAGTCTACGTAACATCGATGGACGCGCTCTATGCGATCGGCAAGCGCGTGCCGCGAAAACCTGGCGCGGCAGCGTCGAGCGCGGCCGCGTCCGCCGGCGGCTCCGCCGCCGCGCCGGCGCTCGTGCAGGTGTTCCCGTATGAAGTGCTGTTGAGCCCGGGACAAACCGCGACGCTCAAGGCGCGCCTGTTCGACGCGAAGGGCAGTTTCATTCGCGAGGAACCCGCCGCCCTATGGTCGCTCGATCAGGTGAGCGGCGGTGTCGACGCGAAAGGCGTGTTTACCGCGGCGAAGAGCGGATCGAGCGCAGGCTTCGTCAAGGCGGCGGTCGGCGGCTTGACCGGCGTCGCGCGCGTGCGGGTTATTGACGCTCTGCCCTGGACGTGGGATTTCGAGAATGCGACGAGCGAGGCGCCGCCGGCATGGTGGGTCGGTGCGCCGACCAAGGTCGTGCAGCGCACCGTCGAGGGGATTGGCAAGGTTTTGGTGCGTCCGCGCGACGAGACGGTCGGCCGTCGCGCCAAGGTGTTTTTCGGACACCCGAACATGGCCGGCTACACCGTCGAAGCCGACGTGCGCGGCCGCGAGCAACGTCGCCAGCGCGGCGACGTCGGCCTGATCAACGAGCGCTACGGACTGGTGTTGTTCGGCAACGGCCAGAAGCTGGAACTCCACCCGTGGCAGGCCGCCGACGAGATGACCGCCCGTGTCGATTTCAAGTGGGATGCGGACACGTGGTACCGGATGAAATTGCGCGTCGATCACCAGAAGGACGGCACCGCACGGGTGCGCGGCAAGGTGTGGCGCGCGGATGCCGCCGAGCCCGACGCGTGGACGATCGAAAAAGTCGACAAGATCCCGCACGTGATGGGCAGTCCCGGCATTTATGCCGACGGGATCTCGGACGTCTACTTCGACAACGTCAAGGTTTATAAGAGTCAGTAGGGCTAATGGGCCGATGGGCTAATGGGCTAATGGGCCGATGGGCCAATGGGCAGATGGGCCAATGGGCAGATGGGCCAAGAGGCCACGGGGCCAAGAGGCCAAGGGCCAAGGGGCCAAGGGGCCGAAGGGGCCAAGACGGCATCACTCACAGGAATGCAAATGCGGCAGACATCGTTCGTGGCATGTTCAGTGGCAATCGTTGCGGCAGTCGTGGTGTCGGTGTCCGCCCAGGGCGGCGGCGACTGGCCGATGTGGGGCGGCACGCCAAGCCGCAACATGGTCTCGGACATGAAGGGCGCGCCGACCAGCTGGGACATCAAGTCCGGCAAGAACGTGAAATGGGTCGCCGAGCTCGGCTCGCAGTCCTACGGCAACCCGACGGTCGGCAACGGCGTCGTGCTCGTCGGCACCAACAACGAAGCGATGCGAGATCCCAAGCAAGGCGGCGATCGCGGCGTGCTGATGGCGTTTCGTGAAGAGACCGGCGAGTTTCTCTGGCAGGCGACGTTCGAGAAGCTGGCGTCAGGCCGCGCCAACGACTGGCCGTTTCAGGGCATTGCCAGCTCGCCGCTGATCATCCGCAACGTCGCCTACTTCACCACCAATCGCGGCACCATCGTCGCTGCCGATCTCGAAGGCTTTCACGACAACGAGAACGACGGCCCGACCAAGGACGAGAAGCTGACCGGCAAGCACGATCCGGACATCATCTGGTCGTTCGACATGATGGAGGAGGTCGGCGCATTCCCGCACAACCTGGCCAATTGCTCGCCGGTTGCCGACGGGGGACTGCTGTTTTGCAGCACCGGCAACGGCCAGGACGAGAGCCATGTCAATGTCCCCTCGCCGAAAGCGCCGTCGATCATCGCGCTCGAAATCGAGAGTGGCAAATTAAAATGGGAGGACAACTCCGTCGGCGAGAAGGTGCTGCACGGCCAGTGGTCGACGCCGGCCGTCGGCGACATCGGCGGCGTGCGGCAGGTGGTGCACGCGCAGGGGGACGGCTGGGTACGCGGCTACGAAGCGCAGAGCGGAAAGAAACTCTGGGAGTTCGACACCAACCCGAAAGATTCGGTGTGGCCGAAGACCCGAAACGAAGTGATCAGCACGCCGGTCATCGTCGACAACGTCGTCTACATTGCGAACGGACAGGACCCGGAGCACGGCGAAGGGGTCGGCCACGCTTACGCGATTGACGGAACTAAGCGCGGCGACATCACGCAGACCGGCATGCTGTGGCACTTCGACAAGATCCGCCGCTCGATCTCAACGGCAGCCGTCAAGGACGGCATGGTCTACCTCGCGGACTTCAGCGGTTTCCTGCATTGTGTCGACGCCAAGACCGGCAAGCCGTTCTGGACCCACGACATGTTTGCGGCGATCTGGGGATCGCCGATGGTGATCGGCGACAAGGTCTATCTTGGTGACGAAGACGGCGATGTGGCCGTCATCGAGCACAGCAAGACCTTCAAACTGGTGTCGGAGCAGAACATGGGGAGCTCCGTGTATGCGACGGCGGTACCCGCCAACGGCAAGGTGTTCATCATGAATCGCAACCAGCTCTACGCGCTGCAAGAGGGGGCGCAGCTCAAGAAATAGCCTCCGCCGCGTCGGTGGTGCTCCGCTCAGAATCCATGGATCGCCGGCTCTTTCTCGCCACCTGCGCGACGCTCGCGACGGCGCCAAAGTTGTTCGCGCAGGCCAAGCCCGAGGCAGCCGCGCCTGCGGATGCGTGGCCGCAGTTTCGGGGCACGCCTGCGCTGACCGGCCTTTCCGCAACGACCATTCCGCCACAACCGAAACTGGCGTGGGCGTGGGAGGGCGGCGAGGCGTTCGATTCGTCCCCGGCGATTGTCGATGGCGTGGTTTACGTCGGCGCGGCGACGGGTGAACTGATCGCGGTCGGCCTCGCTGACGGCAAGTTGCGCTGGCGCTACAAAGCGGGCGAGGCAATCGGAGAATCCTCACCGGCGGTTGCGAACGGCCGTGTCTTCATCGGCGATCTGCTCGGCACCGTGCACGCGGTCAACATCGCCGACGGCAAGCCGGTCTGGACCCAGAAGACCGGCTCGGAGATCAAGTCGTCACCCGTCGTTGTCGGCTCCATCCTGTTGATGGGTTCGTACGACGGCAAGCTGTATGGGTTCGACGCGGCGACCGGCAAGCAACTCTGGGCCTACGGCACGCAGAATTACGTGCACGGCACGCCGTGTGTGATCGACGGCGTCGCGCACTTCGCCGGATGCGACGAGGTATTCCACGCCGTCGACGTCAAGACGGGCAAAGCACGCTTCACCACGACCGCCACCGCGTATACGGGTGCGTCCGTCGTGATCGTCAACAACGTCGCGTATTTCGGCACGTTCGACAATCAAGTGCTCGCGCTCGATCTGGGCAGCCGCAAGGTGCTGTGGCGTTACGAGCATCCGGATCGCAAGTTCCCCTTTTACTCTTCGGCGTCGGTGACCGACGGCACGGTCATACTCGGCGGACGCGACCGCATGGTGCATGCGCTCGATGCCCGGACCGGCCAGGCGCGATGGACCTACATGACGCGCGCGCGCATCGATTCGTCGCCGGCGATTGCCGGCGGACGCGCCTATGTCGGCTCGAATGACGGGCGCCTCTACGCGTTGGATCTGCAGAGTGGGAAGGTCACCTGGCAGCACGACGAGGGCGCGGCGCTCTCGGCGTCGCCGGCCCTCGCAGCGGGACGAATCGTGATCGGGTCGACCGGAGGTCGATTGCTCTGTTTTGGTTAGCGGAATTCCACCGAGATCGATGGTCCGTCGATCTTGATGCCCTTCACATCCTTCAATAGCGGTTTGACGTCGCTGAACGAGGCGCCTGGGCCGATTTTGCTCTGCAAGGCCTTCAGCTTCGCTTCGTCGGCGAGCAACGCCGCCATGTCCATCTCGAGCAGCGTTATCCGCGGACCGCTGACGTATTCAGCGTTGGTCTTGACGATCGATCCGACGACCTCGAGGTCGATGTTGACCTTGAAACCGTTGAACATCGTCTTGATCATGCTCATGATCATCGGATTCGTGAGATCGGGCATTTCACCGGCCGCAGCGCCCGACGATGGCTTGGCGTCGCCGACGGGGCGATCGGCAAATTCGATGGTCAGCGTCGACGTCGTGCCGCCGCGCGTCAATTTGAACTTCACCGGGTCCTCGGTCTTGCCGGCCGCCATCATGTTGTCGGTGCTGCCCGACAGGTTCGGGTCTTGTGAGATCTGCACCTGATTGATGTCGTCGAACGAGAAGATCGCCTTGGTGCCCTCGAACCCGTTAGCGCCCTTGATCGGCTCCGCGGACACGAGCCGCACGCCTTTGCCCATCCGCTGCGCGGTGCGCTCGAGATCGGCCTTGTTCATCATCGGGCCCTGATTCGCCTGGGCCGGACCGGCGCCCATGACGCCTTTCAATGCGGCGACGTTGACCAGCGTGGTCTGTTCGACGGTGCCGCTGCCATCCGGTTTGAGTTTGACGAGCGTCGTGCTGTTGAGACACGCGGTGACGCTGAATGCCGCGAACAGGACGCCGAGCAACCGAATCAGACGCATAAGGGATTCCTCCGGAGGGCTGGTTCAGTGATGATAGCCCGAATGGCGGAAGGATCAGGGAAGACCGCGCTGGTCACCGGCGCCTCATCGGGGATCGGCAAGGCGTTTGCCGAGTTGCTCGCGCGCAAGGGGTATGCGCTGGTGCTGACGGCGCGCCGCGGCGATCGACTCGACGCGCTGGCGGGCGAGCTGACCCTGAAGTACGGCGTCACGGCGCATACCATCGTCGCCGACCTCGGAGAGCGCGATGCGTCGGCGCGAATTGCGACGGAACTGGCGAGGCGCGGCCTGCAGATTGATTTTCTCGTCAACAACGCCGGCTATGGCGTATCCGGAACCTACCTCGCGGTGGCGTGGACCGACCACGAGCGGTTCGTGCAAGTGATGGTCAACGCGGTGCTCGATCTGACGTATCGCGTGTTGCCCGGAATGCTCGAGCGTGGCTGGGGCCGCATTGTCAACGTTGCCTCGGTGGCGGGGATGGTGCCGTCGCCGGCGGGCCACACACTTTACGGCGCGTCGAAAGCGTTCGTGATTCGCTTTTCAGAGGCGCTCAACGCGGAGAACCTGCCGCGAGGCGTCCACGTGACGGCGCTGTGTCCGGGGTTCACATGGAGCGAATTCCACGACGTCCTGGGCACGCGCGACAAGATGAATCGGCTGCCTGGCTTTCTGTGGCTCGAGGCCGCCGACGTCGTTGACGAGGGCTACCAGGCGGTGATGAACGGTGAGTCGGTCGTCGTCAATGGCCGCATCTATCGGCTGTTGGTGTGGTTGAACGGCGCGCTGCCGCGTCGCGTCGCGCGCTGGGTCTCGGGGATGGCCGGCCGACGTTACCGTAAAACCTGAACTTCACAAGGCCACCCGCCGTAAAGTCGGATATGGCCGAAACGCTTCTCAAGGACCTCCGCTACGCGCTGCGTTGGATGCGCCGCAGCCCGGGTTTTTCCGCGGTCGCCATCCTGTCGCTCGGTCTCGGCGTCGGCGTCAATACGGCGATGTTCTCACTCGTCGACTCGTTGCTGTTCCGGCCGCTGCCGGTCGCGTCGCCGGACACGCTCGTCGACGTGTTCACGACGGGCGGCGACGGCGACGAATACGCGACGAGCTCATATCAGGATTATCTCGATCTCAAAGCACAGAACACCGTCTTCACCGACATGATCGGCTACAGCCCGATGATGGCACCGCTCAGCCTTGGCGATCGCTCGCGCATCGCGCTCGGCCAGATCGTCACGTCGAACTACTTTGCGATGCTTGGCGTGCAGCCCGCGCTCGGGCGGCTGCTGGTGGCCTCGGACGACGAGCCCGCGGCTGAGCGGGTTGTCGTGCTGTCGCACCGGATGTGGCAGCGGGAGTACGGCGGCGATGCGGCCATCGTCGGCAAGTCGTTGACGCTGCGCGGACAGCAGTATTCGATCGTTGGCGTCACGCCCGAACCGTTCACGGGAGTGGTGCCGCTGCTGACGCCAGACCTTTTCCTGCCGATCGCCCACGCTGAAGAAATCGATCCGGTTGGGATCCAGGGCTCGGTACCCTCTCCGACTGGCCGCACGCGTCTGGAGCGCCGCGGAACGCGTTGGATGTTCGTCAAAGGTCGATTGAAAGACGGCGTGACCGCGGCCCAGGCGCATGCCAACGTGGCGTTGATCGGCCGTCAGCTGGAAAGCACACATCTGCAAACCAACAAGGGCTACCAGATGGCGGCCGTGCCGACAGCGGACGTGCGTCTGCTGGTGCCGCAGGCCGGCGGTGTGCTGACGGCGGGCGCGGCGGGCGTGATGGCGATCGTCGGATTGGTCCTGTTGATCGCATGCGCGAACGTCGCGGGCATGCTGCTGGCCCGCGCGTCGGCACGCCGTCGCGAGATCGGCGTCCGGCTGGCGATCGGCGCCAGCCGGGGCCGCCTGATTCAGCAGCTGCTGGTCGAAGGTGCGCTGCTGGGCACGTTCGGCGCGGGTGCCGCGGTGGCCCTCGCGTGGGCGCTGGTGCAGGCGCTGCAAGGCATTCACCTGCCGCTGCCCGTCGACGTTGCGTTCGACTTGCGCATCGATGCGCGTGTCCTGACATTTTCGATCCTGGTGGCGACGCTGACGGGAATTCTCGCCGGGTTGCTGCCGGCCATGAAGGCGTCATCCCCAAGCCTTGTCAGCGACCTGCGGGGCGAGGCGCCGGCGGCGCGCGTCGCCGGCCGCCGGTGGACCCTGCGCGACGCGCTGGTGATCACGCAAGTCGCCTTGACCGCGGTGTTACTGGTCGTCGCGGGACTGTTATTGCGAAGTCTCGGCGCGTCGCAACGCGCCGACGTCGGCTTCGAGGTTCAGGGACTGGCGGCCGTCGCGCTCGATACCGAGATGGTCCGCTACACGCCCGAGCGCTCACAGGAATTCTGGCGTCAGGCATTGGCGCGGGTGGCCGCACTGCCCGGAGTCGTCAACACCGGTCTGGTCTCGCCGACGCTACCGTTCACGTTCAACTTCAATCAGCAGGAAATCCGCGTCGACAGCCGGACTTATGCAGAAGGGCAGCGTGCCGAGACCATCGAGAACGTCGCCGTGTCGCCAGGCTACCTCGGCACGCTTGGCGTCGCGCTGATCCACGGCCGCGGTATCGACGAGAGCGACATTGCGGGCGCGCCGGATGTGGCGGTCGTCAACGAAACGATGGCGCGGACCTATTGGCCGAACGAATCGGCGGTCGGCCGTACCTTCCAGACCGTGAATCCGACCCGGTCGCGCACGTTCCGGATCGTCGGGGTCGTGCGCAATCACCAACGGCATGGCGTGCTCGAGCGGCCCTCGCCGTTCATCTACTTCTCGCTGGCGCAGCGGCCAAGCCAGTACAACTTCATCCTGGCGCGCACCACCGGCGATGCGTCGTCGCTGTTGAACGCGATGCGCCGTGAGCTGCTGTCGATCGATCCGAGCCTCGTGTTCATGGTCAGCAGCACAATGCAGCAGAACCTCGCCAATACCTTGCTGCCGGCGCGCGTCGGCGCGCTGCTCGCAACCGGATTCGGCAGCCTCGGCACGCTGCTCGCCGCGATCGGCCTGTACGGCGTGATCGCCTTCTCAGTGGCACGGCGGACGCGGGAGATTGGCGTGCGGATGGCCCTCGGCGCCAGGCCGGAGGCGGTCCTGGCCATGGTGATGCGCCAGGGCTTCGCGATCGTCGCCATCGGCATCGTCGCCGGCGCGATCCTCGCGGCGGGCGCGGCGTCGGCGCTGCAAGGCCTGCTCTACCGCATCACCCCCTTCGACCCGCTGGCCTGGACCCTCGCGCTGGCCGCAATGATCCTCGCCGCCGCGCTCGCAAATCTGGTCCCGGCACGCCGGGCCATGCGCATCGATCCCATGTCAGCGCTGCGAACCGAATGACAACTTCGAGCGGGGCATCTGAACCTCGAGGCTGAAACTTCCGACTGCAACTGCAGACTCAAACTGTGAACTGACGCCTGTCGACTGGAGACTGCTTTATACTTTCTTGCCGATGAAAACCCTGTTGAAGATCATCCTCGCCCTGGTGGCGGTGGTTGTGCTCGTGGCTGCCTGCGGCATGGGGTACCTGATGTTCGCATTCCCGAAGGTGCCGCCACCGACGAACGTCACCGTGCAGTCGACGCCGGAACTGCTGGCCCGCGGCAAGTACCTCAGCGAGCACGTGTCGATGTGCGTGACGTGCCACACGCAACGCGACTGGACCAAGTTCTCCGGTCCGATCAAGACGGAACTGCTCGGCGCCGGCGGGGAGCCGTTTCCGCTCGGTCCTGGCGGACGGCTGTATTCGAAGAACATCACCCCCGCGGCGGTCGGCGACTGGACTGACGGCGAATTGATTCGCGCGATGACCCAGGGCGTTTCCAAGGACGGCACCCCGCTGTTTCCGCTGATGCCGTATCCGCACATCGGCGCCTTCGCCGAAGACGACGTTCACGCGCTGGTCGCGTATGTGAGGAGCCTGAAGGCGATCGAGAGTACGGTGCCCGAGCGGACTTTGAATTTCCCGCTGAACCTGATCGTCCGCACGATACCGGCCGCGAACACCTACGGGACGCGTCCCTCGCCTGACGACAAGATCGCCTACGGACGTTATATGACCCGCGCCGCGATGTGCAGCGATTGCCATACGCCGATGGATGATCGCGGCACGCCGCTCCCCGGAATGGACTTCGCCGGCGGCACCGAGTTCATCGAAACCGGTTACCGGGTGCGCTCGGCCAACATCACCCCGGATGCCGATACTGGCATCGGTTCCTGGACCGAGCAGCAGTTCATCGAGAAGTTCAAGGGATTCGAAAATCCAACCAACGTGACGCTCGGCGAGCACGAGCGGCCGCAAAACACCGTGATGCCGGTGACCGCCTACGCGGGCATGACCCGCGAGGATCTGTCGGCGATCTACGCGTTCCTGCGCACGCAGAAGCCGGTCACGAATCGCGTCGAGAAATTTCCGGATGCCAGGTGAGCGTGACCTCGTGTAGTCCGCAGTCAGGAGTCAGGCGTGTTTGAGTACCTCACCGGCATCTACAACATCACACCGACGCCGTTCAACCCCGACGGCTCGTTGGACGAGGCCAGCCTGCGCGCGCTGACGACATTTACGCGAGGGACGCGTGTCAACGGGATGACCATTCTCGGCGTGCTCGGCGAGGCCGACAAGCTCACCGAGCGCGAGCGCGATCGCGTCACCGAAGTGGTGATCGAGACGGCCGGCGCCGATTTTCCGATCTGCGTCGGCACCACGCACGCCGGCACCGACGGGTGCATTGCCTACAGCCGGCGGGCGCAGCAGCTCGGCGCGCGGGCCGTGATGGTGGCGCCGCCAAAGCTCGCGCGCAGCAACGATGCCGCGCTCGAACGTCACTATCGGGCTGTTGCCGACGCGATCGATATCCCGGTCGTCGTGCAGGACTTTCCGCCGGCGGTGGGCGGGATCACGATGAGCGTCGAGCTGATTGCGAAACTCGCCGCGGCATCGCCGCGGCTGGCGTTTCTCAAGCTCGAAGACGATCCGGCGCCGATGAAGATCACCCAGATTCGCGCGATCTCGGATGACGTCAGGATTTTCGGCGGCCTGGGCGGCATGATGTTCCTCGAGGAGCTGCGCCATGGCGCGATCGGCACGATGACGGGGTTTGCCTTTCCGGAAATCCTGGTCGACATCTATCAGAAGTTCACGGCCGGCGATCGTGACGGGGCCACCGACGTGTTCTACCGCTACCTGCCGATCATCCGTTTCGAAAATCAGGCGCGAATCAATCTGGCGCTGCGCAAACACATCTACCATCTCCGCGGTGTGATCGCGTCGCCGCGGGTGCGTTCGCCGTTTACGCCGGTTGACGCCGACACGCTTGCGGATCTCGACGACATCGTGATGCGGTTGTCGTTGATTCCGGCCAAAGTCTAACCAGCAGCAGCGAGGACACCGGCTCATGGAACTCGGATTGAACGGCAAACGCGCGATCGTCATGGCAGCCAGCCGCGGGTTGGGGCTGGCGTCGGCGATCGGCTTGGCACGTGAAGGCTGCCGGCTGGTGATCTGCAGCCGCGATCAGCAGCGCATCGAAGCCGCGGCGGACACGATTCGCCGGCAAACGCGGGCCGACGTCACGGCGCTGGTAGCCGACGTCAGCAGCGCCAGCGAAGCGCGGCGCCTCGTCGACGCCGCCGTGTCCGCGTACGGCGGCCTCGAGATCGTCGTCCACAACGCCGGCGGCCCACCGGCGGGGGAGACCCTGCAGATGACCGAGGAGCAATGGCAGAAAGCGTTCGAGCAAAACCTCCTCAGCTTTACACGCATCGTCGGCGCGGCTGCGCCTGAAATGAAGAAGAGCGGCTACGGCCGCATCCTGACGATTGCGTCGTCGTCGATCAAGCAGCCGATTCCAAACCTCGCGTTGTCGAACGCGCTGCGGGCCGGCGTGTGGGGCATCGCGAAAACGTTGTCGCGCGAGTTGGCGCCGCACGGCATTCTCGTCAATGTGATCGCACCGGGTCGCATCGATACCGAACGCATCGCCGAGCTGGATCAGGCCAACGCGCAAAAGTCCGGCAAGTCGGTGGATGATGTACGCAAGGCGTCGGTGGCCAGCATCCCCCTCGGCCGGCTCGGCAGACCCGAGGAGTTGGCGAACCTTGTCGTATTTCTTGCGTCCGAAGCGGGCAGTTACATTACGGGACAGGCGATCACCGTTGACGGCGCCGCCGGCACCGCGTTGTAAGCGGCAATCTGCCGGGGGCGTCGTCTGCGGCCTGCTGGCCGCGTTGCTCGTGTCGGCCGCTTCGCTGGTCGCGCAAGTCGCGATTCCGGCGCCCTCGCCGGTTGTCGAAGAGGGACGGCCGGACTTCACCGCCTTCGTTGCGAACCTCAAAGCACAAGCGATCGCCGCGGGCGTCAGCGAGGCGACGGCCGCCGCCGCGCTGGACCATCTCGAACCGCTGGAAGTGGTGATCGAGCGCGATCGCAGCCAGGCGGAAGTCGTGCTGACGATCGATCAATACGTGCAGCGGCGCCTGACGAGAGGCTTCCTGCGAACCGCCGCCGAGAAGGCGCGCGAACATCGCGCGCAAACCGCGGAGATCAGCAAAAAGTACGGGGTGCCGGCGAGCATCATCATCGCCGTCTGGGGTATGGAATCGAATTTTGGCCGCTTCACCGGGACGCGGCCGATCATCCAGGCGCTGGCGACGCTGGCATGGGAAGGCCGGCGCCGCGCATTCTTCAGCGCCGAGCTGATCAACGCGTTGCAGATTCTCGAAAAGGGGTACATCGAGCCGGAGCGTATGAAAGGCTCGTGGGCGGGAGCGATGGGCCAGACGCAGTTCATGCCGTCGAGCTACCTCGCGCACGCGCAGGATTACGACGGCGACGGACGCCGCGATATCTGGGGAACGCTGCCGGATGTGTTCGCGTCGATCGCGAATTACATGGTCGCCTACGGATGGAAGGAAGGACAGACGTGGGGCCGCGAGGTCAAAGTCCCACCGGGCGGTTCCACCAGGCTGGCCGCGAAGGTCGGGTTCCGCCAGAGCGGCTGCCGCGCCTCGCGCGAGCTGACCGTGCCGCTGCCGCTGGCGAAATGGCAGGCGCTTGGCGTTCGCACCGCGACGGGCGGGGCGTTGCCGAAAGTCGACCGCCAGGCGTCCTTGCTGCGGACCGGCTCGAAGGCCTATCTCGTCTACCCGAACTACGACACCCTCCTCGGCTACAACTGCGCCCATGCTTACGCGCTGGCGGTGGGCCTGCTTTCGGATCGCTTGGACTAAAATCACAAGATGGCTACCACCAAGCCACCCGCGTCAGCTGTGGCCGCGGTGTTGTCGCTGGCTGCTTTATCGATGGCGGCCGGCGTGTACTTTGGAGGGCACGGACAGTTGCCGCTGGCCATGACCAGCGTCGTCCTGTTCGTCATTCTGGGAGGCGTGGGCTTTGAGCTCGCGCGTCGTCGATCATGATGCGTCCGCTGTTTCGTGTGTTTGTCCTGTCGGTCTGCGCGGTGATGGCCGCCTGCGGCGACAATGCTGCCAATAACCGTGATAGCGGCCCGCCACCTGCGGCGCCGGCGCCGCCATCAGCACCGGCACCGCCAACCCCTGCGACAACGGTGACGCTCGTCGAGCCGGCCGACGGCGCCATGTCCGGTCATATCGACTTGTTCCGCTGGCAGCCCGTCGACGGCGCTGACGGCTACGTCATCACCATCAAGGCGGTGACCGGCGATCGCGTCGTGTGGGAGAGTCAGCCGCTGACGGTCACCGAAACGAAATTACCCGCGACGGTCGCGCTCGAGCCGGAAGTGCACACCTGGAGCGTCGCCGCACGAAAGGGCGGCCAGACCCTGGTGACGTCGCCGACTTACAAGTTCACGATCACGCCCTAGGCCGAAGCGATCAACCGCCGTTAACCACGGAAAATAGACACCGATGACCAAAGACCTGCTGAAAGGCCTCAACGAGCACCTCGAGCTCGAGTTCCGCGCGTCGCACGAGTACCTGGCGATGTCGATCTGGCTCGCGGAGCATGACCTGCCCGGCTTTGCGACGTGGATGCGCAAGCAGTCGAGCGACGAGCTGTTGCACGCCCAGCGCATCATCGATCATCTGGTCGAACGCGATCAGAAGGTGGTGCTGCCGGCCGTGGCGGCTCCGCCCGTATCGTGGGCCTCGGCCGAAGAGTTGTGCGCGCACGTCCTCAAGAACGAGCAGCAAGTGACGGCGTCGATCAACGAGCTCTACGCGATGGCGGAGCAGGCCAAGGATCGCCCCGGCGTGGTGATGCTGCAATGGTTCGTCACCGAGCAGATGGAGGAAGAGGCCGCGGCGCGCGCGGTGCTCGGCCGCATCCGGCTCGCCGGCAATACCGGCGTCGGATTGTTGATGATCGATCAGGAGCTGGCCGGTGGCTCCGTCCCCGGCATGCCGCCGTCGCCGACCAACGCCAACTAGCGGGTTGACTCCCTACCGATGGAACCCGGCCGAAGGTCCGCTGACTGAAGCGGCCCTTCGCGCCAAATTCGAATCGCGCGGCTACCGCGTTGCCAAGTACGTCTACGAGCCGGGCACCGTGTTCCCCGACCACGCGCATGACGTCGACAAGATCGACGCCGTTCTCTCGGGCCGGTTCCGGTTGGTCGTGCGTGGCCACATGAAGGTGCTGGGTCCGGGTGAATGGATCGAGATCCCGCGCGGCACGGTGCATAACGCCACCGTTCTGGGCGACGAACCGGTGGTCAGTCTCGACGCGGTGAAGCTGTGAAGATCGCGATCTTCGGATCGGGCGGGGTGGGCGGCTACTTCGGCGGCAAGCTCGCGGCCGCCGGTGAAGACGTCACGTTTCTCGCGCGCGGCGCGCACCTGAACGCGCTCCAGCGCGACGGCTTGCACATTACCAGCCCGCTCGGTGACGTGCGCGTTCGCAAAGTGCAGGCCACCGATCGTCCCCAGGCCGTCGGGCCCGTCGACGTCGTGCTCCTGACCGTGAAGCTGTATGACGTCGACACCGCCGCTGCGTCGCTGGCGCCGCTGCTGGGTCCGGATACCGTGGTCATCACCCTCCAGAACGGCGTCGACGCCGTCGACATGGTGTCGAAGCATGTCGGCGATCATCACGTCGCGGGCGGCGTTGCCTACATCGTTGCGGTGATCGATGCGCCTGGCCACGTGCGCCACACCACGGCGCAGCAACTGGTGTTCGGCGAGCGCGACGGCCGCCGTTCCGATCGCCTCGTCGCGTTCGAACAGGCCGGCCTGCGCGCCGGGTTCCAGGCGCGCGTGAGCGACGCCATCGAAACCGACCTGTGGGTGAAATTCGTCCGGCTCGCCACGTGGAGCGGCATGACGACGGTGACGCGGTCGCCGATGGGAGTGGTTCGCGACACCCCGGCGACGTACGACATGATGATGGCGGCGATCGACGAGGTGATCGCGGTTGGCAGGGCCCGCGGGATCGCGTTTCCCGCCGATTTGCTGGATGGCACGATCGCGTTGATCAAGAATTTCCCGGCGTCGTCGAAATCATCGATGCTCGAAGACATCGAACGCGGCCGGCGTCTCGAATTGCCGTGGCTCAGTGGCGCTGTGGTGCGGCTTGGGCGCGAAGCCGGCGTGCCGACGCCAATTCACCAATTCATCACGACAGTGTTGACGCCGTTCGTAAACGGCGCCCCATCCCCGGCCGACGCGCTCGCCGGATCGCGATAGCGGATACCATCGTCCATCGCCGGCACAACAGTGGCAGAGGACACCAGGCTTCGGGAGCTGATGCGCGAGTATCAGCACGGCCGCTTCGAGGCCTTCGACGAGATCTATGCCGCGCTCGCGCCCACGCTGCGACGATACCTGCGCTCGCAGGTGCGTGACGCGAACAAGGCCGACGACCTGGTCCAGGAAACGTTTCTGCAGATGCATCGCGCCAGGCACACGTACGATCCGCGCCTGCCATTGACCCCGTGGACGATGGCGATCGCACGTCACGTGTGGCTGATGGATCGGCGCAGCGTTTCGCGCCGGCCGTGGGCGCCGGAGGATGTCACCGAGATGGAACTGCCTGTTCGCGGCGAGGCGGCGGCGCTGGCGGAGCGGATCGAGGTGCGGCGCGCGCTCGGCCAGGTCGCCCCGGCCCGGCGTGATGCGGTGATCCAGCACCATCTGCTCGGATTCAGCTTCAAGGAGATTGCCGCGCGTGCTGGCATCGCGGAAACCGCCGCGAAGCTTCGCTCGAGCCGCGGCATGGCGCAACTGCGCGCGCTGTTGAAAGGCGGCGGCAAGTGACGCCGTCGGAGCTTCGCGCCGTCATGGCTGCGGACTACCGCCCGGTCGCGCCATTGCGATCGCCGTGGCTGCGTGCGGCGTTCGTGACGCCGCTCGCCATAATCGCACTGCTTGCCGCGCCCGTTGCGTTTCACGTGCGAGCCGACGCCCAGCGCCTTGGCTGGCTGGCACTATGGGGCGCCTCGGTGCTCCAGGCGGTGATCGGCGTGCTCGTGATCGCCGCCGCTTTGCGCGAGTCGGTGCCGGGCCGCTCGTGGAGTCGAGCGGCAGTCGCGCTGTGGTTGACGATGCCGGTTGCGGTCGTTCTCGCCGTGACGGCGGTCAGCTGGCAGGTCAGCCCGGCGCAACTGCGCGGCAACTGGTGGCAGTTCGCGGCTGTGTGCTTCAGCGGGTCGGCGTCTACCGCGCTGCCGATCGTCGCGCTCGCAAGCGTGTTGGCGGTTCGAGCCTTCCCGACGCGGCCGGCGCTGGCCGGCGCGATGATTGGGCTCGGCGCGGGCCTGATTGCAGACGGCGGGTGGCGTTTGTTCTGCAGCGTCAGCGAACCGGGCCACGTCTTGTCGACGCATTTGGCCGCGGTGGTGATGTGCGGCGCGATCGGCGCGCTGCTGGCGCCTAGCCTCGCTGCGTGTAGAACACGCGCTCGATAAACCAATACGCGCCCGCCACGGTGACCGCGATCGACCCCCAGAACGCCGCGAACCTGGCGGCGGTCGCGCTCTGGCGATGCACGATCAACAGCGCCGACGCCACGACGGCCACGATCAGCAGTTGTCCGGCTTCGACCCCGATGTTGAACGCGAACAGCGACCATCCGAGCGCCGCCGCCGGTAATCCAAATTCTTTCAGGACGTAGGCAAACCCGAAACCGTGAATCAGGCCGAACCCCACCGATAACCACGGTCGTAGATCCGTTTCCGGGACGGCCACCGCAGTCGCTGAACGGGCGCCGGCAGGGCGCGAACGCAGCACCAGCAAGTTGTCCACGCCGACCACGATGATCGTCAGCGCGATCAGCGGCTCGATGAATCGCGCAGACGGCGCCAGGACGTCGAGCGCGGCGAGCGACAGCGTGATGCTGTGGCCGATCGTAAACGCCGTCACGATCAACGCCAGCCGGGCGAACGTGCCGCCTAACAGCAGCAAACCGATCAGGAAGAGGATGTGGTCCGGACCAATCAGAATGTGCTCGATGCCGGAGCGCACGAACGTCTTCACCACCGACCACCGTCCCTGCGTCGTGCCGGAGTAGTAATCGGCGCGCTGTTTCGCGGCGTCGAGGATCATCTGCTGACGCAACGCCGCGTCTTCATAGACGTTGATGAAGGTCTGATGAACCGGATCGTACGGAAACACATGAGCGCGAATCGCGATATGTCCCGGCCGCAGCGGTGTGACGACGAAGTCCAGGCGCAGGCTTTGACGATCCGGGACAACGTCAATACCGCCCCACGTGATCGTCGCGGGTGAACCGTCCACGGTGAGCGCAATGCGCGGCGTTAGCAGCGCCACCAGCGCGTCGCGATAGCGTTGCGCGACCTTGGGATCGAGCAGCGTGTCGGCATTGGCGACGCCAAGATCATGCGCGGCGTCCAGGTCGTGAACGACCAGCGTGCCTTTCATGCCGCCGTCGTCGAGATTCAGATCCAGATAACTGAACGGCGCCGGGTGGGCGGTAAGCGATGCGATCGACAGCAGGTACGCTGCGGCCACGACACCCAGCCACCGTCGCCATGCACCGCCGGCGCTCGGACGATGGCGATTGCGGCCTGCCACATCCCGAGAGCTACGTGGAGAACCGGTCACGCGTTCTTCAGGACGACGCGTGCGGTGGCCCAGATCCAAGTCAGGCATACCGCGACGGTGAGCACGACGTCGCTTGGCCAGTGTGCGCCGAGCGCGACGCGCGCCAGGCCGCCAAGCGCCAGCACGCTGAACGTCGCCGCCATGATCGGGACGCGATAGGGCGCCTTTTTCAACATTGCCGCCAGCACGCCGAGGCCGCCGATCGTGACCGACAGGAACGTCATCGTCGTCGAGGGAAACGACAATCCGGACGGCGTGCCGATTACCGCGATCAGATCGCGTGACGGCCGGGGCCGCTGAAAGATCGCCTTCGTGTATTCAGCGCCGTACTGCTCGACGAGCAGGAACGCGGTCAACAGTGCAACACCACGCCACCCTGCGACAAATAACGCCGCTGTCAACACGATGGCCACGACGTAGTATTTGCCCGGCGCAGGGGCGAGATTGCTGATTGGTCGCGCCCACCATTCGGGAGCCTGGCTGGCCGACTGAATCGCCCTCGCGGCCGCGACATCCCCCGCGAAGTACGGTTCCATGCGAACGCCGATGCCGATCAACACGGTGACGGCCGCGGCAATCAGCACAGGCAGCAGAGGAGACTTCATCATTGACACATCACTGTAGCCCAGAGGCGTGACGAAACGCCTGATACAGCGCGCTCAGTGTCGGCGCCGCTGCCTGCTCGAAGACAATCCGGCGGCCCTCTCCATAAACGATCGCGCGCGCGCGGCGTTGTTCGATGAATGCCAGCGTCGCCGGCGCATTCGGGAGCAGCGCGACTGTCCTGAGCCGCTCGATCGCGTCTTCCTGCGACAACCCCCCGGCCAGGTATCGTCGTGCGACGTCGGTGACAACCGGCAACAGCGCGGTTAGCCGGTCTTCGACGTCGATGAGCGTTGCCGCATCCTCGAGGCGCGTGAGACCCGCCGCCGGAAACAACGTGTCGCGATACAACGCCACGCGGCGTTCGCGCGAGAGCGCAACGTCCGCGCCCGCTTCGGCGGCGCCCTCGGTGAGCAACAGATGTGGCCCGAACCCCGGCGAGAGCAGTAGTTCGGGGCGCTCACGTTCGCCGAAAGCGCTGTCCATCAACAGCGACTGAACGTGATGGCCAGGGTAGGCCTCGTGACACGCCAGCCTAAACGCACGCCCCACCGTCAGCGGGTCGTCGTCGTTGATCGTGACAACGGTGTGGTGATTGCCGTCGTAACGGGCAAATGCGTCCCAGCCGATGCCGCCGCGAAATTCGATGGTGACCCGTTCGTCGGCGGGCAGCGTGACCACTTCGACGCTGGCTTGCCGGCATGCCGCCAGCGCCCGCTGCATCACCTGGAGGCGACGCGCGTTGGGGATCACCGTCGATCGACGCAAGGCGTCGACGCGTTGCTCTAACGGTGCGCCACCGGGCAGCAGCGTTGCCAGTTCGCGATGCGCGGTGTCGACGGCACCCTGATTGAGCGCGGGGATATCGAATCCGAATTCCTCGCGGAATTGATCGTCGATCGACGTCGAGCGGCCAAGTTGCCGTTCGACCGCAAACCGCAGCCCGCGCACCTGGCCGAGCAGGTAGCGGACCCTGGCGTGTTCGCGTCGCGGCGCGGCCGCGGCGACCGCCTGTTCGAGTTGGCGATGCAGCGAGCTGATCTCTTCAGCCAGCTGGGCGACCGGCACACGCGGGCCGGGACGCCACTCCGCCGGCCCTCGCCAGTCTTCGACCAGCGCGGGGTCGTGTTGCGCCAGCTGCAGCGCGGCGCGCACGTAGCGCTCGGCTAGCGCGTCCAGTCCCGCGGGCCGGCTGCCGCACGCAAACGCCGCCAGGCTAATTACTATGCTCGCAACAAAACGAATTGACATCCGTCGAGGGGTAAGGCTGAATCTTCATTCCATCACAGGAGGACCTATGCGTCGGGCTGTCTTCACCTTTTGCGCGCTCATCACCGCCGTCGCCTGCAACCAGGCCGCCCCTCCGGCAGCCCCGCCGGCGCCGGCCGCCAAGAAACTCGGTGTGCGCCCGGCCGGCGACACCGAGATTCAGCCCGACATGTCCCAGGTGCCTCCCGATCTGCAGAAGGTCTACTCGCATATCGACGAGAACATCGACGAGCACGTCGAGCACCTGCAGAAGTGGATTCGTCAGCCGAGCATTTCGAATTCCGGAGAGGGCATCCCGGAGTCCGCTGAAATGGTGAAGGGATTTTTCGACGAGCTCGGGTGCCAGCAGACGCGCATCTTCGATGTCGGCGTGACCGAATACGGCTCGCCCGGCAATCCCGTCGTCTACGCAAAGTGCGACGAAGGCGCCGAGAAGACGCTGCTCGTCTACTGGATGTACGACACGATGCCCGTGACTCAGCCCGACGCGTGGTCGTCGCCGCCATTCGAGGGCCGTCTCGTCGAACAAGCGCCCTATAAGAAGGTGCTGATCGGGCGCGGCGCCACCAATTCGAAGGGACCGCAGATGTCGCAGTTGAACGCCTTTCGCTCGATCAAGGCCGTTCACGGCAAGCTGCCGGTCAATTTGATCTTCGTTGCCGAAGGTGACGAAGAGCGCATGGACATCGGCCTGCGGAAGTTCGTCAAGGATCACGCGGATCTGCTTGCCGGTGCCGACGCGATGCTGCTGTTCGGCAGCCAGTCGCCGAGTGGCGGCGGCAGTTACGGCGCGGGGTCTGAAGGCTGCGTCTACGTCGAGCTCACGACCAGCGGCAAGTCCTGGGGACGCGGCCCGATCCAATCCGATATTCACGGCTCGAACAAGCGCAGTGTCGATAGTCCCGCGTGGCGGCATATCAAGATGCTGGCGTCACTGGTATCCGACGATGGCAACACACCGTTGATCGAAGGCTTTTACGAGGGGATGCTGCCGATCGAGAAGTTCCACGAGGAAGAGCTGCGCACCGCCGCCGAACGCACCGACCTCAAGGTCGCTGCGGAGAACGTCGGCGTGGGCCGCTTCATTTCAGACGATCCGTTCACGATGCTCAAGATGCAGCGCTACGGCACGTCGTTCAACCTCGATGGCATCTGGGGCGGCAACATGTACGCCGGCGGCGCCGGCGCCATTCTGCCGAACAAGGTGACGTCCAAACACAACTTCCGCTACGTTCCCAACATGACCGGCCCCGGCCTCGTCAAGAAACTGCGTGCGCAGCTCGACAAGAATGGCTACAAGGACGTCGAAGTGAAGATGATCGGCGATGTGCCCTGGGCGAAGATGAGCGCCGACTCGGACCTTGGCCGCGCGATGAAACGCACCTACGAAATCATGAACATTCCGCACGGCGAGCCGCGCAAGGAATGGTCGATCGGCGGTGGCGGCGCGGGCGCCGGCGGGTACTGGCCGGCCTATATGTTCGGCAACGGCGAAGTCGGCGAGCGCATCTCGAATTTCAAGGGCGTACCGATTGTCGGCGGCGGCGCCGGTCATGGCGGCCGGGCGCATGCGGCCAATGAGTACTATGTGATCGAAGGCGCCGGGAAGGTCTACGGCATGGCCGGCGCCGAAAAAGCGGTCGCCACGCTCGTCTACGCCTGGGCCGGCAAGGTTCCACCGGCACCGGCACAGCCGGCGGCGGCCAAGACCAACTAATGTTCGAGGTTCGAGAACTAACCAAGCAGTATCACGTCGGCGATCACGTGGTGCACGCGTTGCGCGGCATCACCATGCAGGTCGCCGACGCCGAGTTCGTCACGGTGGTGGGCCCGTCGGGGTCGGGCAAGTCGACGTTCATGCACATCATCGGCTGCCTGGATCGGCCGTCCGCCGGGACGTACCTGCTGAATGGGCGCGACGTGTCGACGCTGCCGGCTGACGAGCTCGCCCGCGTCAGAAACGAAACGATTGGATTCGTGTTTCAAGGCTTCAACCTGCTCGCCCGCACGTCGGCGGTTGAAAACGTCGAGTTGCCGTTGCTGTACACGCGCAAGGGCGTCGTCAGGGCCAGTGAACGGCGCCAGCGCGCGATGGCCGCACTCGAAGCGGTGGGCCTGACCGACCGTGCCGAGCACCATCCGAACCAGCTGTCGGGAGGCCAGCAGCAGCGCGTCGCGATCGCCCGTGCCCTGGTCACCCAGCCATCGCTGTTGCTGGCCGACGAGCCCACCGGCAACCTCGATACGAACACCAGCCATGAAGTAATGGAGATCTTCGCGAACCTGCGAGAACACCGCGGCATCACGATCGTCGTCATCACCCATGAACGAGACATCGCTGCATACGGCACACGCACCGTCGACTTCAGGGACGGCCTGATTGTGTCCGATCGCAAGAACGAAGCTCGCGGCGTGGACGCGGTCCGCGATACGGCTCAGCCGTTGGTTCGGGGCGGGGTGACGATGTGAAGACCTTCATGCGCCACCCGATGGTGGATGTTGCCGTCAAGGCGCTGGGGCGCAACAAACTGCAGACCGGTTTGACGATGCTTGGCATCACTGTTGGCGTCGCGACCGTACTGGCGATGATGGCCGTTGGGGCCGGCGCCCAACGCTCGATCGAGCAGCAGGTCCGTGCGGCCGGCCTCAACCAGATCACCATCCGCGCCGGCAACTGGCGCCCGAAGATCACCGACAGCGACGAGGCCGTGGCGCATCAGGGCGATGCGCGTGAAACGCTGAAGCATCCGCTCGATCGCATACCGATCGAGCACGATGCGATCAAAATTGCGTTTCATCCGGAAGATGATCCGATGGAGAAACACGATCACCCGACCGCTCGGCAGCGGCTGGGTGATCTCGAGGCAGGCCTCGGCTCGGCCGCGACGATGACATTCGCCGACGCGGACGCGATTCGCGAGCTGCCGGGCGTCCAGTACGTGGCGGGCGGCATCCACGAAAATGCCCGCGTCCATTTCGGACAGAAGCGGTGGTTCACGCGCATGCACGGCACCGACGTCATGATGCCGGCAATCAAGCGCGCGTGGACGTTCGTCGGCGGCCGGTTCTTCACCGAACGCGAGCAATCCCGCGCTGCGCAAGTCCTCGTGCTCGGGCAGGTGGTCGCCGAGCGGCTGTTTGGCACCGCCGCCAACGCGGTGGGACAAACGGTGACGCTCTGGAATCAGCCGTTCGACGTGGTCGGCGTTGTCACCAGCGCAACCTGGGTCGTGCAACCGGCGCCCGGCGACGATCAATTCGACGCCGTCTACATGCCGTACACGACCACGCAGCGGTTATTGAACCTGTCCAAGCTGAACGACATTACCGTCACCGCGGCGTCGTCAGGAGACGTGTCGCGGTTGTCGCGAGAGATCACCAACCTGCTGCGCCGGCGGCATGGCATCGGCGACAACGATCCGGACGACTTCACCATCATCACGCAGGCCACGAAGGCGCTGACGACCGGAGGATTGCCGCCCAGCGTCGCGCGCGCCGTCGCCGGCAACGTGGCCGAGCTCGAGCGGGTGACGCTCGAGCAATTAGCGCTCACCTTGGAGCGCGCCAGCCGGACGATGACGTGGCTGCTGGCGGCGGTCGCGGCGGTCTCGTTGATCGTTGGTGGCATCGGCATCATGAACATCACGCTGCTGTCGGTTACCGAACGGACACGCGAGATCGGCCTGCGCCTGGCCGTCGGCGCGCGCGGCAAGGACGTGATGCGCCAATTCCTGTTCGAGGCGGTGGTGATCAGCGCCGCCGGCGGATTGCTCGGTGTCGTTGTCGGCGTCATCGCGTCGTTCACGATTGCACGGTCCCTGCAATGGTCGACGGTCGTATCGCCGGGCTCGGTGATGCTGGCGTTCGGTGTCGCCACGGCTGTTGGCGTGTTCTTCGGCTGGTATCCGGCGCGACGGGCGTCCCAGCTCGATCCGATCGTCGCCCTCAGAAGAGAATGAGCTTTCTACGACAGCCCTGCCGGGGACGGGTCCGCTGATGCTGCAATTGCTCCTGGTCAGCGCGCAGATCGCACTGCGCGCGCTCGACCGGAATCGCCTGCGCACGGCGTTAACGATGCTCGGGGTCGTGATCGGCGTGGCGGCGGTGATTGCGATGGTGGCGCTTGGTGCCGGCGCGCGTGGCTCGGTGCAGACATCGTTGAAGTCCGCGGGCACCAACATCATCCAGGTGTCGGCCGGCAACTATACGCGCGGCGGCGAGAGCATGAACATCGCCAGCGGACTCGGGGCCGCGACCACGCTGACGCGCGAGGACGCCGAAGCGATCCGCGCCATCGAGGGTGTGCAGCACGTCGCTGCCGGCGTGCGGACCCGCGCGTTCGTAAAATCCGCGCACCGCCAGTTCTTCACACAGGTGCGTGGTGTCGACATCGCCCTCGCCGAGATTCACGGATGGGAGTGGCTGGGGGGATCGTTCTCCGACGCCGCCGACGCCGCCGTGATGGGACGAGCCGCTGCACGCGAGCTGTTCGGGGAGGGTTTCGATCCCGTCGGTGAACGCATTACCATCGGCAGCCGTCAGTTCACGGTCAGCGGTTACTTTCGCACCGCCGATGCCGAGATGGACGAGGGCGTCTTCGTCCCGACTGCGGCGGGACAGCTCCTCCAGGGGATCCGGCATCTTCACACCATCACGGCGTCGATCGAACAGGCCGGCGACGCCAGCCGCATCGCCGAGGCGATCACCGTGTTGTTGCGCGAGCGTCACGGCCGCGGCCGGCATCAGGCGAGCACGACGGGACTCGGCGGAAATCAGTTGCCCACGGCCGGTCTGTCCGCCGCAGACGATTTCACCGTCAAGACGCAGGCCGCCGCCAACGTCACGAAGGGCCTCTACACATCGGTCGCGGCATTCGCGTTGGCGAACATGCCGAAGCTGGACGAGGTCACCCTGCAGGAGATGTCTGGCACGCTGAGCCGCGCGGGCTCGACCATGACGGCGCTGCTCGGCAGCATTGCCGCGATCTCGCTGATGGTCGGCGGCATCGGCATCATGAACATCATGCTGGTGTCGGTGACCGAGCGAACGAAAGAGATCGGACTGCGACTCGCGGTCGGCGCGCGCCGCCGTGACGTGCTGGTGCAGTTTCTCGTCGAAGCGATGGTGATGAGCCTGATTGGCGGAATCGTTGGCGTGGCGGTGGGGTCGATCAGCGCCCGCACCCTGACGGCGGTGCTCGACTGGCCTACCGAGATCTCGGTCATCACGCTGGCGACCGCCTTTGGCATCGCCGCGGCGGTCGGCATCGTGTTTGGCTACTATCCGGCGCGGCGCGCGTCGCGCCTCGATCCGATCGACGCGCTGCGCTACGACTGACCGCGATGCCGATCGGCGATCAGGAGCCAAGGATGCGGGTGATGGTTCTATCGGTCGTCATAGCGGCATGCGGTGCCTGCTCCGCGCAGCCGCCATCGCAGCCCGCCGTTGTCGCAGACACGCCGAAGGACCCCCAACACGCCGGTATCACAACGCCGCACGGCGATCACTCGCCACATCACGGCGGCCTGGTCATGATGAACGGTGAAACGCATTATGAGGTGGTGTTCGACAAGGGCGGTGCGCATCGTGTCTGGTTCACGAATGCGGTGCGCGAGGATCTCCCGGCGTCGATCGCCTCCGCGGTGGTGATGGTGATTGCGCGCCCCGGCGGTCCGGCGGAAACCGTGCCGCTGCAAATCGACGAGAACGGCGAGAGCTGGATCGCCAACGGCAAGCCGTTGGCAGGCGGCGAGACCGTGACGTTGACCTATTCGCTTCGCGGCGAACCATTCGAAATAGAGATTCCCGTGCCGGTCGCGTCAGGACAATGATCAGCGGTCGTGGCGGAGCGTTACTCGGAACGCAGTGACACCATCGGATCGATCCGCGCAGCCCGCCGCGCCGGCAGCCAATTCGCCAGACACGCGGTGCCGAACAGCGCCACGGCGGCCGTGATCAGAATCACCGCGTCATAGGGCGGCACGCCAAACAGCAGGGAGGAGAGCAGCCGGCCCGCGCCCAGTGCTCCGCCCACGCCAATCACGACCCCGGCCAGCACCACGGCGAGGCTGCCTTTCATGACGGCAGTGGCAATATCGCCGCTGCGCGCGCCAAGCGCGACCCGGATGCCCAGCTCGCGGCTGCGCTGCGAGACCAGGTACGATGTCACGCCATAGCTGCCGCCGAGCGCGAGCAGCAATGCCATCCCCGCGAACACCGCCAGCATCCACGAGTACGCGGCGCGGAGCGCGTTCGACCGCTGCAACCGTTCTTCCATCGAGCGCAGGTCGTAGGCCGGCACTTCAGGATCGAGCTCCCTGAGGATCTGTCGCACCTCCGGCCCGAGTGCTGCGGGGTCACTGGACGCGCGAACCACGAACGTCAGCGACGACCGTTGCATGCGGGGATTCGGCACGAACGCATTGGGCCGCATGTCCCGCTCGAGTCCATAGTGCTTGACGTCGTGGACCACGCCGACGATGCGTTGCCATGGAAAACGCGAGCCGGGCCGGACGCGTTTGCCGAGCGGGCTTTCGCCGTTCGGCCAGAAGTTCTTTGCGAACGTTTCATTGACGATGATTGTCCCCTCGGCGGTCCGTTCTTCGGTGCCGTCGCGCTCGTCGAAGAAGTGCCCTTCTTTCAACCGCATGCCGATGGCCGCGAAGTAATCATGGGACGCGACGACGTTGAGAACGACCGGGCGTGGCTCGTCGGCAGCGCGGGGCGGCGCGCCCTCGACCGTGTAAAACACGCCCCAATGGCAGCCGCTGACTGGCGCGCATGACGTCGACCCGACGTTCGTCACGCCAGGCAGCGCGATGAGACGCTCCTTGAGACGCGCAA
>DASPNQ010000195.1:0-14471 GCA_035626435.1 Vicinamibacterales bacterium | reverse complement strand
GCAGCTTCGCACCAGACGCGCGCCGGCGAGGCCGCGGCAAAAACGAGGATAGACAGCAACAGGACGACGCGCTTCATCGCCACGTTCCAGTATATGGCTATCATGCGTCGCAGCGCCGCAAACCGGCTTATTGCGGCTTCTTCCGCGCCGCCTCGCGCTCGGCGGCGCGGGCTCCCGAGAGGATGTTCGACATTGCGTAGTTGCCCTCGTGACACGCGTATTCGTAGATCATCTCGTCGATACGGTTGAACGGCAGCTCGCCGGTGACCGGCGCAGTGTAGGACACCGGATCCTCCATCGTGAAGCGATACAGGATGGTGTCTGGACCGGTCCGCGTGAAGCGTTCCGTCACCTTGAGATTGTCGGAGGCGCCGCGGTAGGCCCACAGGATGCTCGTCTGTTCGAGCTGCAGCGGGTGAATGTTCGTCGTTTCGACAACCAGTGTGTCGCCCTCCCACCGGCCGATCGAATCGCCAAACCATTTCTTGATATGCGGCGGCGGGTGAACGGTGTCGTTCAGGCGAATGACGCGCACGTCGTTGACCATCTCGCTCAGGATCATCACGTGGTCCTTCGACTGCACGATCGTGTAGTTGTTGTTGTAGAAATAATTCGGCAGCATCGGCGGACCGGCATTCGATCCAAACGACAACAGGCATCGATCCGCGAGCGGACGCATTTCCGGGTGATCGAACTCGCCGAACCTGCGTTGTTTGGCGGCGATCTCTGCCAGCCGCTTCTTGCCGGCGTCGGTCAGCGGCGGCATCCGGCCGTTCGGCGGATCGACGATGATCGAGCTTCGCGGCACGCCGTCGATGCGGATCACCTTCAGGCCGGGATCGAGCCAGAAGCCGTTGTAGCCGCCCACCGCTCCGCCGGCCGCTTCCGAGATGCGTTCGATGAACGACGGATCGCCGGGGACCGAAAATCCTCCCGGCTGTCCCCCGGGCTTTGGCGCCGCGCGATTCGGATCGCTCGCCTTGTCGCGATGCTCCTCGACAAACTGCGCGCGGTCTTCGATCGCTTTCGCCTGCTCCTCAGTCAGCGTCGCGCCGCCGCCGGTCATGCGCTCGAGCGGCGTCTGCGTTTCATTGGTCCAGTTGCCCTGGAGGTCGGGCTTGCCGTCGGCCGTGCGTGGGACCACCCCTGATTTGCCCTTTGCGACTTGCGCGTCGACGGGAGCCAGGCTACTTGCCAACCCACCGATCAGGCAGCTAACGCTAAAGACGATGGAAAGGCGGCGGTAACCGTGCATCTATCCCTCCTGCGACCGTGCTTCGGATTCTAGACTGATTTCAACGCTGCACCGCAGATACAAACTGGAAGCGCGTAACGCCGTTCGACAGACCGCCGGCCACCGGCGGACGCGCCGTATAATCGCAGCTTCTCAGGGAGGCGGCATGCGGCTGGTTGTTGTTGCGTCGATGGTGATGTCGGCGGCCCTCGTGGCCAGCGAAAAGTATCCAGTAGCGCGATTTGCGGATCCTGCGCGGCTGCAAAAGCTGGAGTCGACGTTCCCGGAAATCGATCGCATCTTCGCCGCTTATGCAACCGCCCAGAAAATTCCGGGACTGGCTTGGGGCGTGGTGATCGACGGACGACTGGCACATGTCGCCACGACCGGCGTGCGCGATCGATCCTCGAACGATCGGATCACGGCCGGCACCGCGTTTCGCATTGCGTCGATGACGAAGAGCTTCACGGCACTCGCCATTCTGAAACTCCGTGACAATCGAAAGCTATCGCTCGACGATCCGGTGTCGAAGTGGATCCCGGAATTTGCGCGCATGGAGCTGCCGACCCGCGACACTGCGCCGCTGACCGTTCGTCAACTCATGAGCCATAGCGCGGGTTTTCCCGAGGACAATCCGTGGGGTGATCAGCAATTGGGGGAGACCGACGCCACGCTGGACGCGTGGCTGCGCGCCGGCATCCCGTTCTCGACGCCACCCGGCACCCGATACGAGTACTCGAACTACGCCTTCGGCCTGCTCGGCCGCATCGTCGCAAAGGCGTCAGGCACGTCGTACGAGCGCTACATGCGCGATCAGATTCTGAAGCCCCTCGGCATGCCTTCCACGACGTTCGAGTTTTCAGAGATTCCAGCGGCGAATCGCGCAATTGGTTATCGCCTAAAGCCGGATGGCACATACGCGGAGGAACCGCCGCTCCCGCATGGCGTATTCGGCGCGATGGGCGGTTTGTTGACGACGGCGAGCGATCTCGGACGTTATGTCGGATTTCACGTCTCGGCCTGGCCGGCCCGCGACGATCCCGACTCCGGTCCAGTCAGCCGCGCGTCGGTGCGCGAGATGGCGCAGTTATGGACGCCGGCGAATCTGACGGCGCGGATGACGGACGCCGGATCAATCCAGGCCTCGCACAGCGGCTATGGTTACGGATTGCGCGTCTCCGCGGACTGCCGATTCAGTCACATCGTCTCGCACGGCGGCGGCTTGCCCGGCTTCGGATCGTACATGCAGTGGCTGCCTGAATACGGCGTCGGGATGTTCGCGATGGCGACGCTGACGTATTCGGGGCCGTCGGCGCCAATCAGCGCGAGTTGGGACGCGATGCTGAAGAGCGGGGGCCTCCGCAAACGCGAGCTGCCGCCGACACCGCGCCAGACCGAACTGCGCGAGCGGATCGTCAACCTGTGGAAGCAGTGGGACGACGCCGAGGCGACGAAGATCGCCGCCGTCAATTTCTTCCTCGACAAGCCGGCGGCGCAGCGCCAGGCGGAAATCGCCGCGCTGAAGTCGCAGGTGGGCGAGTGCACGGCTGCCGGCCCGATGCGGCCGGAAAACTGGCTGCGCGGCCAATTCAACCTGGCCTGCGCCAATGGCGTTGTCGGCGCGTTCTTCACGCTCGCGCCGACGCAGCCGCCGATGATGCAACATCTGGAATTTCGCAGGCTCTCGTCCGAGGCCGAGATCATGGGCGCGCCGACGGGCGCGCCCGCCGGCGTGAGCTGCGCACCATGACGCAGATATCCCAGGGCCGCAGAAGGCACAGACAGGCCACGGCCACAGAAGGCACAGATATCCAGGGCCGCAGAAGGCACAGACTAATCAGCCTCGCATCACGGGGTTTTGGGTTCCCAGATAAATCGACGGTGTTCGAGCCTCGCGGTGCCAAAGTTGATCAGCAAGCCGCAGCGCAGTTTGGTTGAGGCCAGGTAGCTGAGCACCTGTGCGTGGTCGGCGGGCCCGGTGACCGAACGCGCCTTTACCTCGATCAAGACCTCCCCGAAACAGATGAAGTCGATCTTGTAGTCCTCCCGCAGCTGCTGTCCCTTGTACTCAACGCAACAGCACGGCTCACGCGTGAATGGGATATGCCGCTGGGTAAATTCGATCTGGAGCGCGTCCTTGTAGAAGATCTCGAGAAAGCCGACGCCGAGCACGCGATGCACTTCATACGCCGCGCCGATGATGGCGTACGTGCGTGGGTCTTGAAGCGAATTGTCCGAATGCATGGGCCGACCAAGAGCAATCCGAATGCCGCCGGCGATCGCAAGGGAATCCGCCCGTTTCAGCGGACCGCCGTTTCAGCGGTCGCAACTATTGCGCTGCCAACCGTGATGAGGCCAGGCAAAATCTGATTTGTTCTGTGCCTTCTGTGGCCCTGGGATTTGCTTCTGTGCCTTCTGTGGCCCTGGGAATCGCTTCTTATTGCTTTCCGTGGCCCGCGTGCGGATCGACGGCCGGTGGCTCGGCACCATTGAGGAACTCCTCGATCGCCTTCTCTTCCTCGAGTTGCCGCCGCGAGATCGGATTGAATTGTTCCATCGCTGCGAGATCCTCGGGCGTCAGCTTCGGCAGGCGTCGAATGAAGTGGACGAGCTGCCAGCTGCCTTTCTCGCCTTCCGGCGTACCGGTGCTCCAGCCAGGCATGCCCGTGAGCATCACGCCGTTTTCGATGATGTAAAACAGCTCGCCGTCGCTGAGGTTCTGGGTCCGCGGCAGGCGCATGTCGGGCGCTTTCGGATAGAGGTTGCGGCCCATCTCGGTGTTGCCGCTGCCGTCGTTGGCGTGGCAGCTCGCGCAGTGGTCCGCGAAGTGTTCACGCGCGGCGACGAAATTCTCTTCGCTGTTGGCGACCGGGTTGTGCAGGCCTTTGTAGATCGGGGGTGTCATCCAGCCGCGCATGAACAGCGCGGCGGATTGCTCGAGCGCCGATGGTTGCGCTCGGGCGCTGATGCCTCGCCCCTGCAGGAACAGCAGCATGGCCGCGGCCGCGATCGCGGCGAGGAACGCCAGGAACGCGACAACGCGCAGGAAAGGTCGCATCCGGGTCGCGCGTTATCGCGCCGACGTGCGTCGAGACGCGTCCGGGACCGGTGCGGCGGCCGTTCTCACGTGGAGCGCGCCGGCCTCGCCGGATTCAACCCACGCAAACACGACCTCGCCGTTTGCGACGGCCACCCGCGGATAGCCGCTCGAGCGGCTGCCGGCAATGCCCGCGATGGTGACCGGCGCTGATCGCGTGCCGGTCTGATCGATCCGTCGCGCGCGGAACTGAGCGCGTTGATCCGCAAATTCAATCCAGGTGGCGAGCGCGCTGTTGTCGGGCAGCAACTCCAGATCGACACGCCCGAGCGTGCCGCCGTCATCGAGGCGAATCGGCGCGGCGAAGGTCTTGCCGGCGTCCTGCGAAAAGGCAAGATAGGCCTGGCCCTGTTCGTTCTTGACGGTAAACCAGGACATTGCAACGGTCCCGCCGCGTGCGCTGAGCGCCGGCCCGTTCACAGGACATGCCGCAATCTTCCAGTTGTCGGCGAACACCGGTTGCGGCGCCGACCACTTGCCGTTGACGAGACGCGTCACGTAGTTGTCGCGAATCTCCTCGTCGCTGCGATTGCGGTAGGCGGCGATGATGCCTTCGGACGTCGTCGCGGCGGCCGTCGGGCAGCACTCGCACACCTTCGCGTCGACTTCGGTTTCTTCGACTTGCTTGAAGTTCCTGTCGAATCGCGCGTAGCGCACCGTCATCGCGCCGCCGCCGTGCTCGCCGTGGCCGCCCGCCTTCATGTGCCGCCCATCCAGCCACACCAGACCAAAGCCGTCGCCGATGGGGAAGATCGAGGCAAAGCCATGTTCGGTCGGCGTGCCGTCGTGGTGCGGCGTGAACGACGGCGACCACGTCCTGCCATCGTCAGTCGAGTAGGAAAGGCGAACGTCGTAGGCGTAAGTCGACTCGGCGCTCTTCTGCAGCCAGTGCGCGACGATCGCGCCGGAGGGCAGGCGAACGGCGGACGGTACGTCCGCCCAGTTGACGAACCAATTGCGGCCGGAGGCGATCGTGCGCACGGGTGTCCAGCCGGTCGTGGTGCGCTCGGCGAATTTCAAGGTCGCGAGGTCGCCGGTGCGCTCAATCCAGCTCAGAAGCACGCCCTTGTTCGAGACTGACAATTGCGGCTGTCCGGAATTCGGTGCGGCCGGACTGGCGATCGGTTGCGGCGCCAGCCAGGCCGTTTGCGTCGAGGCCACGCCCGAAAGGCTCGTAACGATCACCACCAATACGACGGCGATTCTTCTCATGGCATCACTCCCACTCGCGTCGCGGCTAGTTCCTGCAGCTGCCGGCGCCCCGCGGATCGCCGCATGCGCCGCATGGCGCCGGTCCCGCGGACATCGACGATGCGCTCGCGGGCGCGCTGACGGCAAACACCGACAGCTGCTTGTCCAACTCCGTGCTGGCACACTTGGGGCACTCGAGTTTCGTCGACTGCCGGACCAGCAGCTCGAAGCGGTGGTCGCATTCGCGGCAGGCGTATTCGAACAATGGCATGGCGTCTATTCTAACGGCTGAAGGCCGAAGGCTGAAGGCTGAGGGCCGCCAGCAGGGCAGGTGCCGAGGAGGAAGGCGGCTATACTGGGAAGATGTCTCCGTTGGGAAAATCCGCGCCTATTGCCAACCCGCTCCGCCGCAACGTCGCCATCATCGCCCACGTCGACCATGGCAAGACGACGCTGGTCGACGCGATGTTCCGGCAGGGCGGCGTGTTACGCGCGAATGAGCGCGTTGCCGACCGTGCGATGGACAGCAACGAGCTCGAGCGCGAGCGCGGCATTACCATCCTGGCGAAAAACACCGCCGTGCATTACGGCGAGACGTTGATCAACATCATGGACACGCCGGGCCACGCCGACTTCGGCGGCGAGGTCGAGCGCGTCCTGTCGATGGCCGACGGCGTGGTGTTGCTGGTCGACGCCGCGGAAGGTCCGCTGCCGCAGACGCGGTTCGTGTTGCGCAAAGCGTTCGAGCGGAAGCTGCCGCCGATCGTCGTGATCAACAAGATCGACCGCGCCGACGCACGCTCGCAGGAAGTGTTGAACGAGGTCTACGACCTGTTCATCGATCTCGACGCGACGGAAGAGCAGATCGAATTCCCGGTGCTGTACACCAGTGGTCGCGCCGGCACCGCCAGCACCGATCTGGCCGTGCCGGGCGAAGACTTGCGGCCGTTGTTCGACGCGATCATCCAGCACGTGCCGCCGCCGCGTGGTGATGTCGATGCGCCGCTGCAGATGCTGGTTGCGAACCTGGACGCCAGCGATTATCTGGGACGCATCGCGATCGGCCGTATTTTCAACGGCCGCGTCCGCCTGAACGATCCGATTGCGGTGTGCAAACTCGATGGCCGGATCGAACAGACCCGGGTCACCAAGATGTTCACCTTCGAGGGCCTGAAGCGCGTCGAGACCCCGCTGGCCGAGGCGGGGGACATCATCTGCCTGGCCGGGATCGAAGACATCACGATCGGCGAGACCATCGCCGACGCCGAACGTCCGACCGCCATCCCCCCGATTGCGATCGACGAGCCGACGGTGTCGATGGTGTTCGGCATCAACACGTCGCCGCTCGCCGGCAAGGACGGGCAGTATGTGACGTCCCGCCACTTGAAGGAGCGGCTCGACAAGGAGCTGCTCGGGAACGTGTCGCTGCGCGTCGAGCCCACCGATACGCCGGAGCAATTCAAGGTGTTGGGCCGCGGCGAACTGCAGCTCGCGATCCTGATCGAAATGATGCGGCGCGAGGGTTTCGAGCTGCAGGTGTCGCGTCCCGAGATTGTCGTCAAGGACATCAACGGCGTGCGCATGGAGCCGGTCGAGGACCTGGTGATCGACGTCGCCGAAGATTTTCAGGGCGTCGTCATCGCCGGCTGCGGCACCCGGCGCGGCACCATGACCAACCTCGTGAACCACGGCAGCGGCCGCGTCCGCATGGAGTTCCGCATTCCGGCCCGCGGGTTGATCGGCTTCCGGTCGCAGTTCCTCACCGAAACCAAGGGCACCGGCATCATGAACCACCTGTTTGCCGGGTGGGAACCGTGGCATGGCCCGATTCCGTCGCGCGAAACCGGCGCGCTCGTCTCCGACCGCGCCGGCGTCGCCACCGCCTACGCGCTGGCCAACCTGCAGGAGCGCGGCGTCATCCACATCGAGCCGGGCACGCAGGTTTACGAGGGGATGCTGATCGGCGAGAATTCGCGCGACAACGACCTCGACGTCAACGTGACCAAGGAAAAAAAGCAGACCAACATGCGCGCATCGTCGGCGGACGAGGCGATTCGCCTCGTGCCGCCGATCATCATGGGACTGGAGCAGGCGATCGAGTTCATCAACGATGACGAGCTCGTCGAAGTGACGCCGAAGAGCATTCGCCTGCGCAAGCGCATCCTGGCCAGCAACATGCGGCCGAAGAAGGGCGCCGGGTAATCAGGCCAACGCGGTCTTGAACAGCGCGAGCATGCGGCTCCAGGCCTTCTCGGCCTGTTCGCGGTCGTAGACCTCGGCGTCGGGCGGACACCAGCCATGCGCGGCTGGATACACTTCGATCTCCGCCTGCTTCTTCGCAGCATCGAAAGCCTGCCGCAGAATGTGTTTCGATTCCGGATCGCGCTTGTCGTCGTTCTCGGCAACGGCGATCAGGAAGGCCGCGTTCATCTGCGGGATCAGGAGGTGAGGGCTGTCGGGGTTCTTGGTCGTCAGCCCCCCACCGTGAAACGAGCAGCCGGCGCCGACGCGGTCAGGTACGGCCGCGGCGGTCCGCATGACGATCGGTCCGCCCATGCAGTATCCGGTCGTGCCGATCTTCCGGCGCTTGTCGACCTGCGGCTGCGCATCGAGCCATGCGATGAAGGCCTTCGCGTCGGTATTGTGCGTGGTTGCGTTCAAGCCGCCGGCAAACCCGATCAGCACTTTGCGCGTGTCGGGATCCGAGAACTTCGCGCCGTCCGGGACCACCGGTGCCGGCTTCTGACGGTAAAACGGATTGACGGTGAGCACGGCATAACCGGATTCGGCGAGACGCTTACCCATCTGCCGGAACGCCGGACGCAGGCCGACGATGTCGGGCCAGACGAGTACGGCCGCGGTCGGCTTCGCCGGATGCACCCAGTAGGCGTCACACGTGCCATCAGGGGTCGCGATTTTCACATCGGATTCGGTGACGGTCTGCGCGTTGGCGTCTCTCGGCAGCACCATCGCCATGCCCGCGCCGAGCGAGAGCGCGCCAAATTCCCGCCGGCTCAACGCGCTCCGGTCCTTGTACGCTTTGAGATCGTCATCGTAATGGTCTTGATCGCACATGTCGTCCCCCAATGGTCCCGGCTCCCGGCCGCCGCAGGATAGTTTCGAGAAGCATACGCCAGCCCGGCTGATGATTTCGTTTGACTAGGGCGGGCGTGCGGTCAAAACTCGTTGGGTTTGACGCTCAGGTCGCGCACCACGGTTCGCCGCAGGCTGAGTCTGCTCGCCGCCGCCGCCATTCTGCCGCTCGCGCTGTTGGCGGGCGCCGGTTTGTACTTCCTCGCCGAGTATCACGAGCAACAGGCGCTGGATACTGGGGTTGAGCTGGCTCGATCGGTCGCGAACGCCGTCGACACCGAGGTGCGCGGCACCATTCTGGTTTTGCAGACGCTGGCGACGTCGGTGTCCTTGGATCGGAACGACGTCGCGGGATTCCGGGAACGCGCGACGCGTGTCGCGAACATCCTGCCTCCGGTAGCGGCGATCACTATCATCGATCCCTCGGGCAAGGTCATCATGGACACCCGTGTCCGGGAAGGCGCGACGCCGCACCCGGTGCTGGACCCTGACAGCTTGCAGCAGGTGATCGCGACGCGCGAGCCGGCGGTCGGAAAACTCGTCGAGCATCAGAACAACTGGTTCTTCGCGGTACGCGCGCCCGTGCTCCGTGACGGGGTGTTGTTAGGAGTGGTATCCGCGCTGGTGCGGCCGGACGCCATTCACAACGTGATCAGACGTCAGCGCGTGCCCGACGATTTCGTCATTTCCATCATCGATCAACACGGACTGCGCATCGCCCGGTCCAAGGGCCACGAGCAGACCATCGGCGGCCGCCTTTCGGAGAGTGGTCAGAAGATCGTGGCGGCCGGTGGCGCCGAGGGAGCCGGCGTATCGACGTCGCTGGAAGGTGATGAGATTTACACGACGTACAGCCGCATCGAACCGTTCGGCTGGCAAGCGGTCCTCGGCTTGCCCACCGCGTCAGCACGCGCCGCCGCCAAGCGCTCGATGCTGGTGTTCGGCGGGGGCGTCCTGCTGTCCATCCTGCTGGGAACGTTCGGCGCCGGCTGGGTGGCACGCGGCATCACCGGCCCGATCGGCCAGCTGCGCGATGCCGCCCACGCCCTCGGCCGCCGCGAATCGCCACACCTGCCGGCTGCGGGGCTCAACGAGCTGCAGGACGTCGCCGACGCGATGTCGAAAGCGGCCGGAGAAATCCAGCGTTATGAAATCGAGCGCGAGCAATTGCTGCAGAACGAGCGTCGCGCCCGAGAGGCGGCCGAGCGTGCCGATCGAAGCAAGGACGAGTTCATGGCCGTGCTCTCGCACGAGCTCAGAACGCCGCTCAATGCCGTGTTCGGCTGGGCGCGGCTGTTGCAAAGCAGTCAGCTGCAGGACGCTGCGCAGGTGGCGCACGCCCACGACGCCATCGTCCGCAACGCAGATGCGCAGGTCCGGTTGATCGATGATCTGCTCGATCTATCGCGCGTCGCGAGCGGCAAAATGCAATTGTCGCTGGGCCAGGTGCGGCTGGCGGAAGTGAGGCAAAATGCGATTGACGCCATCCGGCCGTCGGCCGACGACAAAGGCATTCGTATCGTCGACGCCGGTGGCGATGACGAGGGCCACAATATCACCGGAGATGCGGCGCGGCTGCAGCAGATCATCTGGAACCTCCTGGCCAATGCCGTCAAGTTCACCGGAAGCGGCGGCGAGATTCTGATTCGCCAGCAACGCGTCGATGGATTCGTCGAGATTGCGGTCAGCGATACCGGCCAGGGCATTCCCAAAGAGATGCTGCCGCACGTCTTCGATCGCTTTCGTCAAGGCGACAGTTCGAGCACGCGCTCGCATCGCGGCCTTGGTCTCGGCCTTGCCCTGGTGAAAGACCTCGTTGCGCTGCACGGCGGAACGGTGACGGCGGACAGCCGCGGTCCCGGGCTCGGCTCCACGTTCGTCGTCAAGCTGCCGTGCGCCGCAGACAGCGCTGTTTCCGTGCCGGCAACGCGAGTGGAGGGTTTTACTGACGTCGAGCTCCGCAACATCGTGCGTCTCGATGGCTTGCGCGTTCTCGTGGTCGACGACGAGCACGATGCGAGGGTGCTGGTGGAAACGGTTCTGAGAATGGCGGGCGCGGATGTCCGCACCTGTGGATCCGTGAGTGCTGCGCTCGAAACGCTCGCAGAGTTCCAGCCGCGAGTGATTATTTCCGACCTGGAGATGCCTGGCGAGGACGGCTATTCGCTGATTGCGCGCGTCCGTAGCCGCGCCCCTGATGCGGGCGGTCTGGTAGCGGCGGTCGCCCTCAGCGCCTACGGCAGGCCTCAGGATCGCGTGCGCGCGCTGGCGTGCGGCTTCAACATGCACGTCCCCAAACCGGTCGATCCCGGGGAGCTGACCGCCATCGTCGGCAGCGTCGCGGGCGTGGCCCCCGCGACACCGACGCTGTCCGGTTACGGAAAGATGCCCAACTCGGTATAGCTTCGTGCGACCTTGTGGATGGCGTTGAGGAAGGCCGCGATGCGCAGGTCGGGAATACCTTCGGTCGTGCGTTGCGTGTTCAGCAGATCGTGAAACGCCGCAATCATCGTTTCTTCCAGGCCCGAGTTCACGAGGTCCTGTTCATCCGGTCCCTTGGCAATCAGGTCGCGCTCGGCGTCGCTGAACCTGCGCCCCGTCGCTGATTCGATCGCCTTCAACATCGCCAGCTCATTGGCCTGCTCGTGGCGCTTCTGCATGCGGCCGAACCGCACGTGCGACAGGTTCTTCAGCCACTCGAAGTACGACGCCGTCACGCCGCCGGCATTGCAGTAGATGTCCGGAATGACGAGGATGCCTTTCTGTCTGAAGATCGGGTCGGCCTCAGGCGTGGTTGGGCCGTTGGCGCCCTCCAGGATGATCTTCGCCTTGATGCGCGGCGCGTTCGCCGCGGTCAGGACGCTTTCGAGCGCTGCCGGTAGCAGCACATCGCATTCGAGCTCGAGTGCCGCGCTGGTGTTATCGAGATTGGTCGCCCCGGGAAAGTTCAGGATCGACCCCGTCGCTTTCCGGTGATTGAACACCTCGTCTTCGTTGAGTCCCTTGGGGTTCACGATCGCGCCTTCGCGTTCGGCGATCGCGATCAGCACCGCGCCGCCTTCGCGGCAGAATTTCGCCGCGTGGTAGCCGACATTGCCGAGGCCCTGCACGACGATGCGCTTGCCGTCGAGGCCGCGCGGCAGGCCGAGCCGCTTCATTTCCTCCGGCTCGTTGCAGGCTTCGCGCAGCGCGAAGTACAGGCCGCGGCCGGTGGCTTCCTTGCGGCCGCGCACGCCTCCTTGCGTCACCGGTTTGCCGGTCACGCAGGCCAGCGCATCGAGCTGCCCGGGGTTGAGCGCCGCGTAGGTATCGGCGATCCACGCCATCTCCCGTTCGCCGGTACCGTAATCGGGGGCGGGCACATCGATGCCCGGGCCCAGGAACGCCTTCTTCGTCAGTTCGTGCGCGTATCGGCGGGTGATCCGCTCGACTTCCTCGGGCGAGTAGTCCTTCGGCTCGATCTTGATGCCGCCTTTGGCGCCGCCGAACGGCACGTCGACGATGGCGCACTTGTAGGTCATCAGCGCGGCCAGCGCCATCACCTCTTCTTCATGAACGCCGGGGCTGTAGCGAATGCCGCCTTTGACGGGCAGCTTGTGATGGCTGTGCTCCACCCGCCATGCGTGGATTACTTCAATGGCGCCGTCGGCGCGGCGCAGCGGGAAGTCGAACCGGTACACGCTGTTGCAGGCGCGGATTTGTTCGAGCAGGCCCTTTGGATACTTGGTGAAGCGCGCCGCCTCGTTGAAGTACTGGGTGACCTGATCGAAGAAGCTCGCCTGTTCGCTCATGCGTGCATTGTATGGCCCGGACTCGCGCCGCCGGAAGGCGGTCCGCACCGTATACTTGATCGATATGTCGTCTCCTGAAGAGATTCGGCCGGCGCGGATGTGGCGCCAGATGCCGACCGAGCTGCGCACCTCGGCCGCCAAGGCGTTCTGGGCCGATGATCAAGCGGCCCTCGAGCAAGCCGAGGCGGTGGCCTTGATCGCGCGGCAGATCAAATTCCGCCCGAAGAGCGTCCTGACGCTGTCCACAGACAAGAAAGCGAAACACCTGGCCGGGCTGGCTCAGGTATCGGACCTGCTGGCTGCGCGTCTCGTGATCGCCTACCACCTCGCTCATCAGCGGCCGATGATGGGAGCGTTCCTCGATCTCCTTGGTATTGCGCATGACGATGGCTTGATCAAGGACGAGACGCCGAAGGCGCCGGATCCGGAGACGCTCGACAAGGCTGTTCAGGAACTGTCGGCGAAATTTCCGAAGACGGACGTCGCCCGTTATTTCTGGGCGCTGTTATGGCAGGACCCCGAGACCTGGGGCGGCTTGAAGGGGCGGCCGGAGCTCGCGCTCGATTGATGCCGCCGTTCGATAAGCACCTCTTCATCTGCTGCAACAGGCGCGAGCCTGGCCACCGGCGCGGGTCCTGCGATCCGCACGGGACCGAAATGCTGCAGAAGGCGTTCAAGAAAGCGCTCGCCGAGCGCGGCGTCAAGCGCGTGCGCGCCAATAAGTCGGGCTGTCTCGATCAGTGCGAGAAAGGCCCGAGCGTCGTCGTCTATCCCGACACCGTCTGGTATGGCGGCGTGACCGAAGCCGACGTGAACGAGATCGTGGACGAGCACATCATCGGCGGCCGGCCGGTGACCCGCTTGCTGATGAAAGAGTAGCCAGATGATGGACGCATTCCTGACCGCAGACGGGCTGATCGCCCTCGTCACCCTGACCGTGCTCGAGGTCGTCCTCGGCATCGACAACGTCATTTTCATCTCGATCCTTGCCGGCAAATTGCCCCCGAAAGATCAGCCGCGCGCCCGCCGCATCGGCTTGATCGCGGCCATGGCGATGCGCATCGCGCTGCTCGCATCGATTGCGTGGATCGTGCAGTTGACGGCGCCGCTGTTCAGCGTTTTCGGTCACGCGGTGTCGGGCCGCGACCTGATCCTGCTGGCGGGCGGGTTGTTCCTGATCTTCAAGGCGACGCGCGAGATTCACGACAAGCTGGAAGGCGAAGACGGGCACATGACGGCGAAAGTCGCGCCGTCGGTCGCCGCGGTGATCGGGCAGATCATGCTGCTCGATATCGTCTTCTCTCTGGATTCGGTGATCACCGCCGTCGGCATGGCCGACGACCTGTCGATCATGATTACCGCGGTGGTGCTTGCCGTGGCGATCATGATGTTCTCTGCCGGACCTGTCAGCAGCTTCGTGGAAGCGCATCCCAGCGTCAAGGTGCTCGCGCTCAGCTTCCTGTTGCTGATCGGCGTCACGCTGGTCGCCGACGGGATGGGCACTCACGTGCCGAAGGGGTACGTCTACTTTGCGATGGGCTTCTCGGTGTTCGTCGAAGTGATCAACCTGCGGGTGGCGAGGAAGGGCAAGGCGGTCAAGCTGCACGACGCCTATAAGCCTGTCGAGGACTAACTCGGCGGACGCCCGCGCGGAGGGCGCGCCTGCAGCCTCGGTAATCAGGCTCTCGTGGCCACCCAGTCGGCGACTTTGTCGAGAATTTCCGCATGCACCGCGTGCTGATCGCGGCCGCTCGATTTCAATACGGCGAATGAATGATCGCCGCCTTCGACGCTCACGATTTCGATCGGCGGGGCCGGCGACGCGTCAGCGATCGCTTCGGTGATTTCATCGGGTCCGCCAAACGGATCGCGCGTGCCCTGCACGATCAACGTCGGCACTTTCAAGGTCTTCAGGTGCGTGACCCGATCGCCCGTGCGCTTGCCTCGCGGCGGCGCCAGCGGATAGCCGAAGGAAATGATGCCTGCCGGCTTGGCGGCGGATTCCGGCCAGCTCTCGAGGCTGGCCCCCAGGTGCGTCGCGATGCGGCCGCCCATCGACTTGCCG
>DASPNQ010000194.1:0-11791 GCA_035626435.1 Vicinamibacterales bacterium | reverse complement strand
GTTCGCGCGGTGCTTTGTCGAGGCGATCGAGCGACTGCCGCCCTTCGACAGTGGACATGGCCCGCCGCACATCGAGGCCGTCCGCGTCCACGACGCTGCCGTGATGGCGCGTGGAGATTCCGACGATCCGGCAGGTGAAATCAAGACGATCGGCGGTCTCCCCGAGCAGGCCGACAAATCGCTGCGCGACGTGCCCGAATCCGATCAGGACGAGCGCGAGATCCGGCCGGTTCATCCGCGAACGGGACCACCGTCGCGGCTGAACGCTGCTTCGGCGGACGCAGCGGGTGCGATCGTCGACAACAGATCCTTCAGCCGGTCGAGGCCGGCGCGGTTGTACTCGGGCGGCTCGCCGAATCCGAGGCGGAGGTAGCCGTCCATGCCGAAATGATCGCCCGGCACGATCAGCACGCTCTTTTCTTCACGAAGACGATTGACCAGCTCCGTCGAATTAATCGGATGGTCGTAGCGCACGTAGACGATCGCGCCGGCTTCGGGCTTGATCCATCGGAAGCCGCCGGCGTTGGCGAGCCACTCTTCGATCAGTGGCAAGTTGCGTCGCAGAATGCCGCGGGTCCGCTCGCACAGCTGCTGCCGCCGCGTCGGTTGCAGGGCGACCCGCGCCAGCCGATCGCTCAGCGCGCCGGGCGCGATCGTGACGTAATCGTGATACGACCACAGCGACGCGATTAACGACGGCGCCGCCACGATCCAGCCGATGCGCAGTCCTGGCAAGCCGTAGGCCTTTGACAGCCCGCTGGTGATGATCGCCCTCTCGGACCGTCCCCACATCGACGCCGTTTCCATGCCGTCGATTTCGGCGCCGCGATAGACCTCGTCGGACAGGATCCATGCGCCATGGCGATCCGCAATCCGCGCGATGGCGTCGAGATCCGACGCCGTCAGCCGCGCGCCGGTCGGGTTGTTCGGGTTGCAGATCACGATCATCTTGGTGCGCGCCGTGACTAGCCGCTCGAGCTCTCCGATGTCGACGCGCCACCGCCCCGCCGCACGGTCTTCAATCAGGCGCCACTCGCGAATGGTGCCGCCGAAGGCGCGTGACAGGCCCCAGGTCTGCATGTAGTTCGGTACGAGCATTACAACGTCGTCGCCCGGCTCGATCAGGTTGAAGACCGTGATGAAGTTTGCCTCCGAGCCACCGTTGGTCACCTCGATGTGATCGACCCCGGCTCCAGGGTAGAGTGCCGATATCAGCGTGCGCAGCTCGATGGTGCCGTTCGATTGCGAATAGACCAGCGGCTGGTCGAGCAATGCTTCGAGCTCCGCCGCGTCGTCGATCAGTTGACGGGGCGTCAACGGGCGCACGCCGCTCTCAGACAGGTTGAACTGCACGAGATTCTCGTACGTCGACTGCATTCGCTCCATCGCGAACTGTTCGAGCTTCATGCCGGGCAGTATACTTTTAGCCCTAGGCAACACGCATGCGCGAGGACCTGATTCCGCGCTTCGTTCGCGTTCCCGGCCGCGAGTTTGCGATGGGCGCGGACGACGGCGCGGACGACGAGCGGCCGATTCACCGCGTGCAGGTGGATACGTTCTACGCGTCCGCGCATCCGATCACCGTCGAACAGTACGCCGAATTCACGCGGGAGACCGGCCACGGGGCACCCGGCATTCGCGAATTGCCGCTGCTCGTCACGCCGGCGCATGAATCGTCGTTCCGCGAGCTGGCGGCACCGTACGTCTGGCGCGGCGGCGATCCGCCGCGCGATCGCTCGCGGCACCCGGTCACGATGATCACCCATGCCGATGCCACCGCCTACTGCCGGTGGCTGAGCGGCCGCATCGGCCGGCTGGTTCGACTGCCGACCGAAGCGGAGTGGGAACGCGCCGCCCGGGGCGACCGCGAAGGCGCCCGATATCCATGGGGCGACGACGTCGACGCGTCACGCGCGAATTTTCTTCCCGACCCGGCGCTGAAGCGTCACCGCGGCACGCGGCCGGTAGGGTGCTATCCCCCCAACGACCTAAACCTGTACGACATGGCCGGCAACGTCTGGCAATGGGTCGCCGACTGGTATCGCCCCGATGCCTATCGCACCGGCGAGGCACGCAACCCGCGCGGGCCGGGCACCGGCACCCTGCGCATCGTGCGCGGCGGTTCGTGGGTTACTCACGATGTCGATCAGCTGCGCTGCGCGCACCGCCACAAGGTCCCTCCTGATACCTATGCCTACAGCATCGGTTTTCGCGTTGTCTATTCGGATGACGGGTCGCCGCCGCAGCCGATGCGAGTGTGATAGAACCCAAGTCATGAACCAGTGCCGCGCCGCTACTGTCGGGCTGATCCTGCTGCTGTTACCGGCGATGAGCGTTGCGCAGGAGCGGCAGGACGACACGTCGCGCGTGATCGTGGTGTTGGGCGAGGGCGTGGTCAAGGTCACGCCCGATCGCGCGTGGATCCGCGTCGGCGCCGAAAGCCGCTCGAAGGGTTCCAAAGAGGCGCAGCAGCGGAACGCGGAGGTGATGGCCGCGATTCAGTCGAGGCTCGCGTCCTTCTCGATTCCGAAAGACGCGATTCGCACCGTCGGCGTCGACCTGCAGCTGGAGATCGATTATCGCGACGGCAAGCAGACGCCGCGGGGATATGTCGCGCGTAATACCGTCGAAGTGCGCGTCGACGATCTGGCAAGGGTCGGAGACATCCTCGATGCCGTTGTCGCGTCGGGCGCGACCACGGTGCACGGGCTTCGTTTCGACACCAAGGAGCGGGCGCTGTTCGAGCAGTCCGCGTTGCAGGCCGCTGTCAAGAACGGCATGGCCAAGGCGCAGGCGCTGGCGCTCGGGTCCGGACAGGCGCTCGATCGCGTCGTGCGCATCGAAGAGCAGTTCGCCGGCGGGAGCGTTGACGTCATGCAACGCACCGTCATGATGGAGGCAGGCAATCAACCGACGCCCGTGGCGCCCGGAGAGATCGAGATTCGCGCGTCTGTGCGCGTCACGTTCTCGATGAAGTAGTTACAGGTCGAGGCTTTGCCAAAGGTACCAGCAGGCGATCGATCGGTACGGCCGCCACGCCTCGCCCATCTGGCGTAGCCGCTTGGCATCGGGCCGTCTCCGCAATCGATAGGCGCGCTGCACCGCGTTCATCAGTCCCAGGTCGTCGGCGGGAAGCACGTCAGGTCTCCCCAGTCTGAACATCAGAAAGATCTCCGCCGTCCACCGGCCGATGCCCTTGACCGCGACCAGCTGCTGCACCACGTCGTCGTCGGACTGTTTGCGAAGCGCCTGCAAATCGAGGCGGCCGTCGACGACATGGGCGGCAAGGTCCTTGATAAACGCCACCTTCGGCCGGCTGAAGCCGGCCGCCCGTATCCGATCGTCGCCGATCGTCATCACACGCTCTGGGGTCGGCTTGCGGTTCGGAAACAAATCGCAGAAGCGGCTGAAGATGGTGGCGGCGGCTTTGGTCGACAACTGTTGCGACGCGATCGACAGGCATAGCGTTTCGAACGGATCGCGTGATGCCGCAGCATGCAGACGGCAGGGGCCGACGCGTTTGATCACGGCAGCGAGCGTGAGATCGGCTTTCGCAAGATGACGACACGCCGGCCGGTAATCACGCTTCACGATGTCGTAACGGTATCAAACCCATGCGTGACGTGCCGGCCGCCCAGGCGTCCAGCCTCGTGGGTTAAAGTAGGACTCTTGCAGCGGACATGACCACTCCAACCATCACAGCGGGCGTCAGCCCCTCGATCGTCGACCTGGTCGGCGACACGCCGCTGATCCGGCTGCGACGGATCGAGCAGGATTTTCCAGGCGTCGAGCTGTATGCGAAAGCGGAGTGGAAGAATCCGGGCGGCTCGGTGAAAGACCGGCCGGCGCTGCGCATGATTCAGGAAGGCATCGCGTCAGGCGCACTGGTTCCGGGCAAGGTGATTCTCGACGCGACTTCCGGCAACACCGGAATTGCCTACGCGATGATCGGCGCGGCAATGAACTACAGCGTCACGCTGTGCGTACCCGAAAACGTCACGCCCGAACGCAAGCGTATTCTGCGCGCGTACGGCGCGGATTTGGTGTTCACGAATCCGCTGGAAGGATCCGACGGCGCGATTCGCATGGCGCAACAGCTTCATGCCGCCGACGCGCCGCGGTATTTCTACGCCGACCAATACAACAACGACTTCAACTGGCGGTCGCACTACGACACCACCGGCCCGGAAATTTTCCGGCAAACGGCCGGCCGCCTGACCCATTTCGTCGCCGGTCTCGGCACCAGCGGCACCTTCGTCGGTGCCGGACGCCGGCTGCGCGAGTTGAAGAAGGACATCGTCCTTGCCTCCGTTCAACCGGATTCGCCGCTGCACGGCCTCGAAGGTCTCAAACACATGGAGTCGGCGATCGTGCCGGGCATCTACGATGCGCGGCTTGCCGATGAAGATGTGCGCGTCGGCACCGAAGAATCCTACGAGATGACCCGTCGTCTTGCGCAGCAGGAAGGCTTGCTGGTCGGGATTTCCAGCGGCGCCAACCTCGCCGGCGCGCTGAGGCTGGCACGCCCTGGCGCCGTGATGGTGGTGGTGTTCTGCGATGGCGGCGAGCGGTATCTTTCCGAGCGGTTCTGGGAAAATCCTCCCGAGGGCGTGCTGGTGTCGGGAACCAACTGATGGCGATTCGGTTGACGGCGGATGTCGACGCGGCCATTCGCGCGCATGGGCGCGCCACCTTCCCTCATGAGTGCTGCGGTGCGTTGCTCGGCAGCGCCGGCGTGGCTCGCGAAGCGTTTCAACTCCCGAACACCACCGAAGAAGGGCCGCGGCGGCGCTTTCTGGTCCGGCCCGATGATTACCGCGTTGCCGAGAATCGCGCGCGGCAGGGCGGCTTCGAGCTGCTCGGTTTTTACCACTCGCACCCGGATCATCCCGCCAGGCCGTCGCAATACGATCTCGACCACGCGTGGCCCTCGTTCTCGTACGTGATCGTCTCGGTCATGGCCGGTCAGGACGCGATGCTGACGTCGTGGCGTTTGAAACCCGATCGCTCCGCTTTTGACGAGGAGCCTGTCGACATCATCCACTCACCCGATCACGAGATCACCACATGACGAAGATCCTCATCCCGACACCGCTCCGGCCGTTCACCGACAAGCTCGATACCGTCGAAGTCGACGGCGCCACGGTGGGCGAACTGCTGCACAACCTGACAGCCAAGTATGGGGGCTTGAAGCAGCACCTCTACGCAGCCGATGGCAAGCTGCGCAGCTTCGTGAACATCTACGTCAACGACGATGACATCAGGTATCTGCAGAAGGAGCAGACGCCGTTGAAAGGCGGCGAGACGGTCAGCATCATCCCGTCGGTGGCGGGTGGCGCGCCGGCGGTGACCGAGGCATTACCGGAGCTCAGTGGCGACGAAATCAAGCGCTACAGCCGCCACCTGATCATGCCGGAGGTCGGGGTCGACGGGCAGCGCAAGCTCAAGGCCGCAAAGGTGTTGTGCATTGGTGCGGGCGGGCTCGGTTCGCCGGCGGCGATGTACCTCGCCGCCGCCGGCGTCGGCACCCTCGGCATCGTCGACTACGACGTCGTCGACTTCAGCAACCTGCAACGGCAGATCATTCATGGCACGCCGGACGTCGGCCGCGCCAAGCTCGCATCGGCGAAAGACCGACTGAATGCGCTCAACCCGAACGTGCACGTCGAAACCTACGAAGAGGCGTTGAGCTCAGACAACGCGCTGCGCCTGTTCGCCGGTTATGACGTCGTTCTCGACGGCACCGACAATTTTCCGACCCGGTATCTGGTGAACGATGCGTGCGTGCTGACCGGCAAGCCGAACGCCTACGGCAGCATTTTCCGGTTCGAAGGACAGGCGTCGGTGTTTGCGGCGAAAGACGGGCCCTGCTATCGCTGCCTGTATCCCGAGCCGCCGCCGCCGGGCCTCGTGCCGAGCTGCGCCGAAGGCGGCGTGTTCGGCGTGCTGCCCGGGATCATCGGCGTGATCCAGGCCACCGAAACGATCAAGCTGATACTGGGCGCCGGCGAGCCGTTGATCGGACGGTTTCTGATCTACGACGCGCTGCGGATGCGGTTCCGCGAACTGAAACTGCGGAAGGATGCGGACTGCCCGGTGTGCGGTACGCATCCGACCGTCACGAAGTTGATCGATTACGAACAGTTCTGCGGCGTGGCGCCGCACCAGGTCGCGGCCGCGGCTGCGCCACCAACTTCTATGGATGCATTGACCGCTCGTGAGTTGAAAGCTGAGCTCGACCGCGGCGACGAAATCGTGATCGTCGACGTCCGCGAGCCTCAGGAATTCCAAATCAACCGGGTGCCCGGATCGGTTCTCATTCCGCTTGGCGAACTCCCGAAGCGCTACGTGGAGCTCGACCCCAACGCGAACATCGTCATGCAATGCAAGTCGGGCATGCGCAGCGCAAAGGCGCAGGAGTTCCTGCGCTCCAAAGGCTTTACGCGGGTGCGGAACCTCACGGGCGGGGTCCTCGGCTGGATCGATCAGGTCGATCCGACGCAGCCCAAATACTGATCTGGTGATCTCGTGAGATTCTGAGACCTTGTCTCAACATCAACTCCGACTTGCCCGGTCGTGGTTGCGGGACCTAAAATAGGACTCTGGCGGTCGGACATCCGACCGTTGGACTCGATTCCGGCGTTTTCCGCAGGAATTCGCTCAGGGCAGGGGACGGATGCTAAGGCTTTCCAAAAAATCTGACTATGCGCTGATCGCGATGAAGCACCTGGCGACCCGGCCCGACGGTGGCGGATCGTCCAGCGCGCGAGAGATTTCGGAGTCGTACGACATCCCGTTGGAGCTGCTCGCGAAGGTCCTGCAGCGCCTGGTGCGAGCGCGCCTGCTGGTTTCGGTGCAGGGCACGCGCGGCGGCTACCGGCTCGGCCGGAACGCGACCGCGATTTCCGTCGCCGATGTGATTCAGGCGGTCGACGGCCCGGTGACGGTCACGGCGTGCTCGCCGGACGATCACAACTGCGACCAGTTCACGAAGTGCAGCATTCGCGATCCGCTCTGGAAGATCAAAAACAAGATTCTCGAGTCGCTGACCACCGTTAGTCTCGCGGAGATGGCCGTCGAGCCGGATCCGGCGCCGCCGGCGCCGGCCCACACGGTGTCGCGGATGGTGTTCATTCCGCCTGTGGGGGAGAGCTAAGCGATGTTTGCCGGAGTATTCACGAGCGAGGTGCGCCCGCCATCGTGATCAACCATCGTGGCGAGGGTGATTCGATGAACCTTGCCGGTGCACCATCATGATCTACCTGGATCATCATGCGACGACACCGGTGGATGCGCGTGTGCTCGAGGCGATGCTGCCGTTCTTCACCGAGAAATTCGGCAACGCCGCCAGCAAGCAGCACCAGTACGGCTGGGACGCACAGGACGCCGTCGACCGCGCGCGCAAGCAGCTGGCTTCGCTGATCGGCGCCGGCACGAAGGACATCGTGTTCACCAGCGGCGCGACGGAGGCGAACAACCTGGCCATCAAGGGCGCCGCGGCGGCGCGGCGCGGGGAGCGCAATCACCTGGTCACGGTCGTTACCGAGCACCGGGCGGTGCTCGATCCGATGGCGTCGCTGGAGCGTGATGGCTGGCAGGTCACCGCGCTGCCGGTCGCGTCGAGCGGCCTCGTCGACCTCGTCGCGCTGTCCGAGGCGGTCACGGAGCGGACGGCAGTGGTCAGCGTGATGGCCGCCAACAACGAGATCGGCGTGTTGCAGCCGATCAAAGAAGCTGCCGCCATTGCTCACGCGAAGGGCGCGTGGTTTCACACCGATGCGGTGCAGGCGGTGGGCAAGATCCCATTCGATGTCGCCGGGCTGGACGTCGATCTCGCGTCGATGACGGCGCACAAGATCTACGGGCCCAAAGGCGTCGGCGCGCTCTATGTGAATCGCCGGCGGGTGACGCTTGCGCCTCAGCTCGACGGCGGTGGCCACGAACGCGGCCTGCGGTCGGGGACGTTGAATGTTCCCGGCATTGTCGGCTTCGGACGCGCGGCCGAGATTTGCCGGCTCGAGATGGCCGGTGAGTCAGCGCGCATCCGCGATCTTCGCGATCGGCTGCTGACACGGCTGCGCGAGTCCGTCCCGGGCATCACGGTGAACGGCACGATGGTCGAGCGGCTGCCCGGCAACTTGAACGTCAGCTTCGATGACGTGGATGGTGAAGCGTTGCTGGTCAGCCTCGACGACGTCGCGGTGTCGTCCGGCGCCGCGTGCACCCAGGCCGAGCCATCACACGTGTTGATGGCGCTGGGCCGTACCAAGGACCGCGCGTTGGCGTCGCTGCGATTTGGCATCGGGCGGGGCACGACGGCCGGTGATGTGGACTACGCCGCCGCGAAAGTTCACGACGTGGTGAGCCGGCTTCGCCACCTCTCGCCGGTGCACTAGGTGCGCTCGATGCACCCGGGCCGGCCATGAGGTACTCGGACGAGGTGCTCCGGCGTGTTCGTGAGCTGCGGCGAGTCGGCGAGCTCGATGGCGAGCACGTTGGGACGGGCGAGGTCGGCACCGTCGATGAGGGCACCGTGGTGCGCATCCAGGTGCAGCGCGACGGCAATCGGATCGCGACGGCGCGATTCAAGGTATTTGGCTGCAGCGGCGCGATTGCCAGCGCCAGCGTCGTCACGGAGTGGCTCGAAGGCGCACCGATCGACGAGGCGCTGCGGCTGACGGCGGCACGGGTGATGCAGCATTTGGATTTGCCCGCGGAGCGTGAACACGTGGCGAAACAGGCCGTGGACGCGGGGCTGGCAGCGGTGAGGTCGGCGAAATGATCGAGATTACTGACAGCGCGGCGCGCGTCATCAACAAGCAGCTGCTCAAGCAGCAGAAGCCTGGCGGCGGTCTCAGGATTGCGGTCAAGGCCGGCGGCTGCTCGGGCTTCAGCTACACGTTTGCCTGGGACGACCACGCGCGCGAGAACGACCAGGTCTTCGAAGGCGCCGACGGCGCGAAGGTATTCGTCGATCCGCGCAGCCTGAAGCTGCTCGACGGCACCGTGCTCGACTTCGACGAGCACAACCTGCTCGCGACGAGTTTCACATTGAAGAACCCGCACGCCACGAGCACCTGCGGGTGCGGAGAAAGCTTTTCCGCGTAGCGGCGACGGCCGAAAGACACGACATCATGAGCACAGCAACCGAGCAAATCAAAGAATTAGCGAACACCGAATACAAGTACGGGTTCGTCACCGACGTCGAGCAGGACATCGCGCCGAAAGGCCTGAACGAGGACATCGTCCGATTGATCTCGTCGAAGAAAGGCGAGCCGGCATGGCTGCTTGACTGGCGGCTCAAGGCGTTTCGCGCCTGGCAGAAGATGCAGGAGCCGCACTGGCAGAACGTGACCTACGAGCCGATCGACTATCAGGGCACCAGCTATTACGCCGCGCCAAAGGAAAAGAAAAAGCTGAACAGCCTCGACGAGATCGATCCCGAAATTCGGGCGACGTTCGACAAGCTCGGCATTCCCATCGAGGAGCAGAAACTGCTGTCGAACGTGGCCGTCGACGCGGTGTTCGACTCCGTCTCGGTCGCGACCACGTTTCGCAGCAAGCTCGCCGAGCTGGGCATCATCTTCTGCTCCTTCTCCGAGGCGGTGAAAAACCATCCGGAGCTGGTCAAGCAGTACATCGGGTCGGTCGTGCCGCATACCGACAATTACTTTGCCGCGCTCAATTCGGCGGTGTTCAGCGACGGCAGCTTTGTCTACGTGCCGAAGGGCGTGCGCTGCCCGATGGAGCTCTCGACCTACTTCCGCATCAACGCCAAGGAGACCGGTCAGTTCGAGCGCACGCTGATCGTCTGCGACGAAGGCGCCTACGTCAGCTATCTCGAGGGCTGCACGGCGCCGATGCGCGACGAGCATCAGTTGCACGCCGCGGTCGTCGAGCTGGTCGCCCACAAGGACGCCACCATCAAGTACTCCACGGTGCAGAACTGGTACCCCGGCGACAAGAACGGCAAGGGCGGCATTTTCAATTTCGTCACCAAGCGCGGCATCTGCAAGGGCGATCGCTCGAAGATCACCTGGACGCAGGTCGAGACCGGCTCCGCGGTGACGTGGAAATATCCCAGCTGCATTCTGCAGGGCAACGATTCGGTCGGCGAGTTCTATTCGGTGGCGGTGACCAACAATTTCCAGCAGGCGGACACCGGCACCAAAATGATTCACCTCGGCAGGAACACCCGCAGCACCATCGTCTCGAAGGGCATCTCGGCCGGACGTGGGCAGAACACGTATCGTGGCGCCGTGCGCATCGGCAAGAACGCCAGCAACGCGCGCAACTATTCGCAGTGCGATTCGCTGCTGATCGGCGACCGCTGCGGCGCGCATACGTTCCCCTATCTCGAGATCAAGAACACTACCGCGAAGGTGGAGCACGAAGCGTCGACGTCGAAGATCGGTGAGGACCAGATTTTCTACTGCGAGTCCCGCGGCATCGCGAAAGAAGACGCCATCAACATGATCGTCAACGGTTTCTGCAAGGAAGTGTTCCGCGAGTTGCCGATGGAATTCGCCGTCGAGGCGCAGAAGCTGCTCGGCATTTCACTTGAAGGGTCAGTGGGTTAGCACATGCTCGAAGTCACGAATCTGAAAGTTCGCGTCGAGGATCGCGAGATTCTCAAGGGGATCAATCTCACCGTCAAGAAAGGCGAAGTGCACGCCATCATGGGGCCGAACGGCTCCGGCAAGAGCACCTTCGCGCGCGCCCTGTCGGGACATCCCGGCTACGAGGTGACCGAGGGCCAGGTGCTCTACAACGGCCAGGACCTGCTCGACATGGATCCCGACGAGCGGGCCCGCGAAGGCGTGTTCATGGCGTTCCAGTACCCGGTTGAAATACCGGGGGTCAACAACGCCTACTTCCTGAAGGCGGCATTGAACGCCAAGCGCAAGCAGCAGGGGCTCGACGAGCTCGACGCGATGGACTTCATGAAGGTCGTCAAGGAAAAGCTCAAGGTGCTCCACATCGACGACTCGATGTTGCAGCGGTCGGTCAACGAAGGCTTTTCCGGCGGCGAGAAGAAGCGCAACGAGATTTTCCACATGGCGGTGCTCGAACCTGCACTGGCGCTGCTCGACGAAACCGACTCCGGTCTCGACATCGACGCGCTGCGTGTCGTTTCGGAGGGTGTCAACGCGATGCGCGGCCCCGAGCGGTCGTTCATCGTCGTGACGCATTACCAGCGGCTGCTCAACTACATCGTGCCGGATTACGTGCATGTGTTGAGCGACGGCCGGATCGTGCGCTCGGGCGGCCGCGAGCTGGCCCTCGAGCTCGAGGAGAAGGGCTACGCAGGACAGGTTGCGGCGGGGGCGCGCCGGTGATGGAAGCGCTCGCAGCCTCTGTTGGGCAAGGCCACTCGCAGGCGCCGGCGTGGGTCAGGGAGCGCCGCGACCAGGCGGCAAAGCAATTCGCGCAGACCGGCTTCCCCAATACGCGACTTGAAGAGTGGCGTTTCACGAACGTGTCGCCGATCGCGGATACCAAGTTCCAGCTCGCGGCCGGAACGTTCTCCAATGCCGCGCCGCTGATCGCCGGCGTCTCGCTGCCAGGTGCGTTGCAGCTCGCCATCGTCAACGGTCAATTCGCCGCCGACCTGTCCGACCTGCGCGTGCTCCCCAAGGGCGTGCGCATTGTGGGGCTTCGCGACGGCGCGCGTGACGGCGCCGACGGCCTCGAGCCGCATCTGGCGAAGACGTTCAGCATCGACACGCATCCGTTCGCCGCGTTGAACACCGCGCACCTCGACGACGGCATTGCGGTATTCATCGCGAGC
>DASPNQ010000193.1:0-4479 GCA_035626435.1 Vicinamibacterales bacterium | reverse complement strand
CCACGGGTTTTGCGATCCTGGGCCCGGCACCGGCGCCGCTGACCAAGCTCCGCGGCGAACACCGCGCGCAGTTTTTCTTGAAGGGCACCAATCGCCGCGTGATGCGCGAAGCGCTGCAACTCGCGCTGGCGCGGACGCCGGCGTTGTCCAGGCGCGTCTCCGTCGACGTCGACCCGTTATCGATGCTCTGACGTCCGATGGCGCTACGGCTCGAACGGGCTGATCGGCGCCGGCGTAAAGCAGACGATCAGAATCACGACGGCGAGGCCGGCGATGATCAGGCGGCCCCGGCCGATCGGGACCTCGTCATTGAGCGTCGGCGGATGGTGCGGACCGACGACCGCGAGCATCACCAGCAGCAGCACCGTCCAGACGATCCAACTGAGAGAGAACACCGTCAGCGCGATCGCCACGAGGATCATCGCGTAGGTCAGTTTGACCGATCGAGGTCCCAGCACCGCGTACGAAATGTGGCCGCCATCGAGCTGCGCGACCGGGAACAGGTTCAACGCGGTGGCGATCAGCCCAAACCACGCGCCGAACGCCATCGGATGCATGTTGAGCGATTGGCCGTCTGGGATCGATCCCCAAATCAAGTACTGCGCCAGCTGGAACAGCAACGGTTCGCCGAGGGTCAGCCCGAACGGCATGTCCGGCGGAATCACCTCGACCTTCGACAGCGCCACGCCGATGAACAGCGCCGGCACCGCGACGACGAATCCGGCGATCGGCCCGGCGACGCCGACGTCGAACAGCGCCGGCTTGTCCGGAAAGCGCGACTTGACGCGAATGAACGCGCCCAGCGTCCCCGTCAGCGTGAAGTCCGCCGGCGGCAGCGGCAGGAAGTACGGACGCGTCGCCGTGATGTTGTAACGCAGGCACGCGACGTAATGGCCCATCTCGTGGCAACCGAGAATGCCCAGAATCGTCAGGCTGTACCAGAGTCCGTTCCAATACGAAAAATGCCGGGAGACGGCATCCGCGACGGTCCGCGGATCCTGCTTGACCAGATCGGCGATGGCTCCGAACCCGAGACTGAAGAACGCGAAGTTCTGAGCGCCGACGATCGTCGTCGTGACGAGCGTCAGACCAAACAGTCCGAGTTGCACCCAGAGCCGGCCATGCGGCGGCGGCAGCGGGTTCTGGATTAACTGGTCGTATTGATCGGGAGGTTCTTCGGGAGGCAAGCTGACTTTCGAGCTTACCCGATGTTCTGCAGTTCCTTGCCCGGCTTGAAGCGGATGGTGCGGCCCGGTGGAATGCGAACTTCCTTGCCGGTGCGGGGATTGCGGCCGATGCCTCGCTTGCGGGGCTTCACCTGGAACACCCCAAAACCGCGCAGCTCAATGCGTTCGCCGCGCTGCATCGAGTGACGCATCGCCTCGAACACCGCATCCACCGCCAGCTCGGCCTTCACTTTGGTCACGTCAGCCACCCGTGAGACCTCGTTCACGATGTCGACCTTGATCATTGATGACTGTAACTATCGTAAACTGTGGGACTTACGCTGTCAAACGGATAAGTTGTTTGGAATGATGTAGTTATCGGCAGCGCCGTGCATTTCTGCGCGCAAGTTAGCCCGCAACCCCTTTTCTACGAGTAGGATAGACACGTTGTGACGCGCCGGAAACTGCGCCAAGTCGTCTTGGTCGGTCGCCCAAACGTCGGTAAGTCGACGCTGTTCAACCGTTTGACCGGCACTCGACGCTCCATTGTCACGTCCATTGCGGGGACCACCCGTGACGTCATCACTCACCCTGCGTCCTGGGGTGAGCACACGTTTGAACTGACCGATACCGGCGGATTGTTTGGGGCCAGCGAGGACCCGCTGCACGAGCTGGTCAAGGCACACGGCGCGCGTGCGTTGAAAACCGCCGACGTCATCGTCTTCGTCGTCGACGGGCGCGAAGGCTTGATCCCCGGCGACCTCGACATCGCCAGAGCCGCGCGCGACGTCGATGTCCCGGTCATTGTGGCGATTAACAAAACCGACGATCGCCGTGCCCGGGCGGGTGCGCTCGAACTGTCACGGCTTGGCTTCGACACGGTTGTCGAGATCAGCGCGGAACACGGCCAGGGCGTCGGCGACTTGCTGGAAGAAATCGTCAAGAAGCTCGGGATCGATGTTGCGGGCAAGCCAACTGGAGCAGCGGCGGCTGGTGATGCCGAAGACGACGATGCAGCGGCGGATGAGGACGAGCAGACGCAGAGCGCTGAAACCGCGATCGCCATCGTCGGACGGCCGAACGCCGGCAAGTCGTCGCTCGTCAACAAGCTGCTGCGTGCCGATCGCATGATCGTCAGCGAAGTGCCGGGCACGACGCGCGATTCCGTCGACTCCTTGCTGCAATGGCACAAGCACACCTTTCGCATCGTCGACACCGCGGGCATGCGGCGGCCCGGCAAGGTCGGCAAGTCGCAAGTCGAATCGGTCAGCGTGCTGCTGGCGCGCAAGGCGATCGAACGGGCGGACGTCGTGGTGCTGGTGATGGATGCGACGGTCGGTCCAACCGATCAGGATGGCGCGATCGCCGGCATTGCCAAGGACGCCGGACGCGGCATCATCATCGCCGCCAACAAGTGGGATTTGATGAAAGACCACGGCGAGGATGCGGCGAAGATTTTCGACGAGAAGCTGCGCTACCAGCTGAAGTTTCTCGACTACGCCCCGATCCTGCACATCTCGGCGGCGACCGGCGAGCGCACGCCGAAGCTGCTCGAGATGGTCGATCGGGTCGCGACTGCATCGCGCACGCGCGTGCCGACCGGGGAGTTGAATCGCTTCATCGAGAAACTGACGACGGCGTCACCGCCGGTGACATCGAGCAAGCGCAACGTCCGCGTCAAGTACGCGACACAGACCAGTGTGGCGCCCCCGACGTTCGTGCTGTTCACGAACACCGAAACCAAGCTGCATTTTTCGTACGAACGATTTCTCGAGAACCGGCTGCGCGAAGCCTACGATTTCTTCGGCAATCCGATTCGCATCCAACTGCGCGCGCGGCGTGACGACCGTCAGGACCGCGCGACCCGGCCATCGAAGGCGGGACCGCGCACCGCCGAGCGCCGCAAGCCGGTTAAGAAGGGACCTGGCTCGAAACCGACGCGCCGCGAACGGGCGCGGACGCACGCCCGCTCGAAAAAGCGGTCGTGATCGGTGGGCTTATACTAACGGCGAAGATGGGCGCATCATCCAAGCGGGAGCTGTTCAAGGCCGCCGATGTCTGCGAGGTCGCGCAGCTGCAGCCCTATGTCTTGCGATCGTGGGAAGCCGAGTTTCCACAAATCGGCCAGGCGGCGCCGAGCGGCGCCCGAGTCTATCGCCGCGCCGACGTCGAGCTCGTGCTGCGAATCAAGCGTCTGGTTTTCGAGGAAGGCTTGACGCTGTCCGGGGCGCGCCGCCGTTTGGAAGAAGAGAGCGGCAGCGGCCACGAAGCAACCGGCGATCTGGTTGAGGACGCAGTCGGCGATGCTGTCCGCGATCGATTGAAGCACGTCAAGGCCGGACTCGAATCCATCCTGCAGATGTTGTCGCGCGACGGGGACGCGCAGCCGGAGCTCCAGCTCGTGCCGCCGGCCGCCGCCAAGAAGAAGGCGGCTACGAAGACGAAGACGAAAAAGTAGAAACGATCGAGGCGGGTTGGTCGGGATGCCGGGATTCGAACCCGGGACCTCCTGCACCCCAAGCATCGGGGAACCGGGGACACAACGGTCAGTTGATGGAATCGCCGGGAATCGAATCCTCGGTCGGGTCATCCTCCGGACCGGACTGGACGCCTTGTACGGCAACTGTTGCAGATTGTTGCAATGTCGCTCTGACCTGTTCGAAACGTGCCATCACGTCGTGCTGGCCCTGCAGCGTCGATGCAAGGTACGTCGACGTCTGCGCTACGTTCGTATGGCCGAGCCAATCCCTGACGGTCTGGAGCGGTACGCCCCCTTCGAGCCAGCGCGAGCCGGCCTCGCGCCGCAAATCGTGGAAGTGCAAATCCTCCAGCCGTGTGCGGCGACACGCGAGCCGCCATGCGGTTTTGATCGAAGCTACCCGCCGTTCCCACCTCGTCGCCGAACACAAACGCTTCCGGAGGCCGTGGCGCGCCGTCAGGGGCATTTCTCCGCAGCTCGAGGATCGCCCGCTGCGGAGAATTGCGACGCTTGTCGGCACTCCGCAGCGTGCTGTAGCGCGCCAGCACTTACATCGCGCCGGCCGCGGAGCTGCGTCCTAGCGGCGTCACAGATGCCGGCGGCTACTAAAATCGGAGCCGTGGAAATTGCGGGCCGAGCCGCCTCGTGACCACACGACAGGTGAATCGCGCGGGGTTCGCCGGCAATTCTCAATACGGCGGCCGGCATTGCAACGGATGCTGCAAGGGCAGGCGCTACGGCTCCGCGCTGGCGACGGATATCCCCGAAACGAGTCGAGGCGGCGGCTCCTCGGACCAAGGCTCAAGGCTTAGGCCAAATCGATCGACAGGGCGA
>DASPNQ010000192.1:0-19550 GCA_035626435.1 Vicinamibacterales bacterium | reverse complement strand
ATCATCCCCGACGTGTCGATCGCCTCTGATGGCGACGTCGCGACGGTGGCGGTGTTCACGCGCACACCGATCGGCGAGGTCAAGACGCTCGCGGTCGATCTCAGTTCGCGGACCTCGGTTGCGCTGACGCGTGTGCTCTGCGCGAAGCGCTGGCAGATCGCGCCGAAGTTCACGCCGGCGGAGCCGGACCTGCAGGCGATGTTGGCGCGCGCCGATGCCGCTCTGGTGATCGGCGATCCGGCGTTCGAGATCGATCCCGCCAAGCATGGCGTGACCAAGATCGATCTGGGCGCCGAGTGGAAGGCGTTGACCGGGCTGCCGTTCGTGTATGCGATGTGGGTCGGCCGTCCAGGCGCCGCCTCGCCGGACCAGTGCCGCGCGCTGCAACAGGCGCGCGATCGCGGCGTCGCTCATCTCGACGCCATCGCCAAGGAAGCCGGAGGCGGTGACGCGACTGTCGAGCGGCGAGCGTTGACCTACCTGCGTGATAATCTGAAATACGGGTTGGGCGACGCTGAGCAGGCAGGTTTGCGGAAGTTTCACGAACTCGCAGCCGAGATCGCGGCCGTGCCCCAGTTGAAGCCGTTACGGTTTTATTCAGAGTCCTTGCCTTCTTTCTCCTGCTAGCAAAATGCAACTAGACGCGACAGAGCGGCGGATATTGGCCGGGGAGCGGCTGGGCGGGGACGAGGCGCTGGCGCTGTATCGTCATGCGCCGACGTATTGGCTCGGGCGGATGGCCGACGCCGTTCGACGGCGCAAGCATCCCGAAAACATCGTCACCTACATCATCGATCGCAACGTCAATTACACGAACGTGTGCGTCGCGCGCTGCAACTTCTGCGCGTTTTACCGGGAGGTCGGGCACAGCGACGGCTACGTGCTCGGCTTCGAAGAGATCTTCCGCAAGATCGAGGAGACGCGCGAGCTGGGCGGCGTGCAGCTGCTGTTGCAGGGCGGCCATAACCCGGACCTGCCGATTGCGTGGTACGAAGATCTGTTCCGCGCCGTCAAGCAGAAGTTCCCGGACTTCAAGCTGCACGCGCTGTCACCGCCGGAAGTGCTGCACCTGTCGCGGATGTCGAAGCTGCCGGTGCAGGACGTGATCCGCCGCCTGATGGCCGCCGGTCTCGACAGCATCCCTGGCGGCGGCGCCGAGATTCTCGTCGACCGCGTGCGCAAGCTGCTCAACTGCTACAACAAGGCGTCTGCCGACGAATGGCTGGACGTCATGCGTCAGGCGCACCGCGCCGGCCTGCGCACGACGGCCACCATGATGTACGGAACGGTCGAGACCGATGAAGAGCGCCTCGAACACATGCTGCGGCTGCGCGATCTCCAGGACGAAACCGGGGGCTTCACCGCGTTCATCACCTGGAGCTTTCAGCCGGCTCATACCGAACTCGGCGCCGCTCACGACGTGGTCGAAGCCTCGGGCATTGAATATCTGCGGACGCTGGCGATCGCGCGTCTGGTTCTCGACAACTTCGACAACCTGCAATCGTCGTGGGTGACGCAGGGCGGCAAGGTCGGCCAGTTGAGCCTGGCGTTCGGCGCCAACGACATGGGCAGCGTGATGATCGAAGAGAACGTCGTGCGCGCGGCCGGCGCCTCGTATTGCATGGACGAAATCGAGATCGTCCGCAACGTCGAGGATGCGGGGTTCATCGCCAAGCGGCGCAACATGCATTACGACATCCTCGGCGATCCGTTTTTCCGCGGCCACGACGTCAAGCGCATGCTCGAACTGTCGACGGCGCGCACGGCCGGTGATACGTCGGTGCCCGTCGAGCTGATCAACTATCCGGCGCGAAGTGCCGCCGGGAAGAAGCAGCGCAGCCGTCCGATTTCTCCCGCTTCATGACGAGCTATCGCGCGGCATGGGTAGTCCCCATCGACCGCGCGCCGATTCAGGACGGCATTCTCGACGTCGACGGCGGGCGGATCATCGGGGTCCGGGAGCCGGGAGCGGGGAGCCGGGAGCCAGGAGCGGGCAGTCGGGAGCCGGGAGCGGGGAGCCGCGAGCCAGGAACGGGGACCAGGGAGCCGGGCGGGATCACGGATCTCGGCGAGGTGGCGCTGCTGCCCGGGCTCATCAACGCTCATACGCATCTGGAATTGTCGTGGCTGCGCGGCCGTGTCCCACCTGCCTCGAAATTCACCGACTGGGTGAAGACGCTGTTCGCGATCCGGGGCCGGCCTGACAGCGCGATGACGACGTCGCAGATCGCCGCCATCCATGATGCGATCGCCGAAGCGCGCGCGGCCGGCACGGCCGCCGTCGGGGACATCAGCAACTCGCTCGCCTCGGTGGAGCCCCTGCGCCGGGCCGGCGTCGATGGCGTGGTGTTTCACGAACTGCTCGGGTTTACGGAACGCGACGGTTCGTTGATCGAGCGCACGCGTTTTCTTCGCGAGTCGGCACTGGCCAGCGGCGCTCGCGTATCGCTGGCGCCGCACGCTCCGTATTCGACCTCGCTTGAATTGTTCCGTGCGATCCGCGCCGCGGTGGACGAACAGGCCTGTCCGATCATGAGCGTGCACCTTGGCGAGTCGCAGGAAGAGGTCGAGTTTCTCGAGAAGGGCAGCGGCCCCTGGCGCCGCATGCTCGAGTTGATTGGCGCCTGGCGCGACGACTGGACGGTGCCGCACTGCGACCCGGTGACCTATCTCGAGCGGGCCGGCGTCATCGATGCGCGCACGCTGATCGTCCACGGTGTGCAGCTGACCGATGCGGCGCTGGCGAGGCTCGCATCGATTGGCGCGACGGTGGTGGCATGCCCGCGCAGCAACGCGTGGGTGGGCGTGGGCTATCCGCCGGTCGAGCGGTTCTATCGCTCGGGCGTGCAGGTCGCTGTGGGCACCGACAGCCTGGCGAGCGTCGACGATTTGAATGTGTTCGCGGAATTGAAGGCGATGCGGTGGCTGGCGCCCGGTGTGGCTGCCGCGACCCTCCTGGAAAGCGCGACGTTGTCCGGCGCCCGCGCGCTGGGCCTGGCAGCGGAGCTCGGATCGTTGACCACGGGCAAGCGCGCCAGCGTCATTGCCGTGGCGCTGACTGGCCGCGTGGCCGATATTGAAGAATACTTGGTGAGCGGAATTAACCCGTCACAGATATCTTGGCTGAAAGCTGAAAGCTGAAAGCTGAGAGCTGAGAGCTGAAAGCCGAAGGCTGAAGGTTGAAGTTGAACGCTGAAAGCTGAAGGCTGACAACCGATCGATGTCCACGCTCGCGATATATCTCTCGTTCATCCGCTTCAGCCATTCGGTGTTCGCGCTGCCGTTTGCGCTGACCGGCGCGTTGCTCGCGTGGCAGGAGCATCCGTTCGCATGGCGGCAAATCGCCTGGGTCATCGTCGCGATGGTGACGGCGCGCAGTGCCGCGATGGGCTTCAACCGCCTGGTCGATGCGCGAATTGACGCCCTGAATCCGCGTACCGCGATGCGCGAGATTCCGCGAGGAGTCCTGACTCGACGAGCCGCGACCGTCTTCGTCGTCGTGATGTCGGTGCTGTTCGTGTTCGCGTCGTTTCAGCTGAATGCGATCTGCGGCTGGCTGTCGCCGGTGGCGCTCGCGATTGTGTTCTGGTATTCGCTCGCCAAACGCTACACGTCATACACGCAAGCCTTCCTCGGACTCGCGATGGCGGTCGCACCGGTCGGCGGCTGGCTCGCCGCGGGCGGAGCGCCGGGCGCGCCGCAGCCCTGGCTGCTCGGGCTCGCGATCGGGTTATGGGTCGGCGGTTTCGACATTCTCTATGCCTGTCAGGATCTCGAGTTCGATCGCGCGCACGGCCTCAATTCGATTCCCGTTCGATTTGGCGTGCCGCGATCGCTGCTCATCTCCAGAGCGATGCACGTCGGTACGGTGATCTGTATGGCCGCGCTGGCGTGGCTCGCGCCGCTCGGTCCGATCTACCTTGCCGGTGTCGCGTTGGTTGCCGTGTTGCTGATCTACGAGCAGTCGCTGGTTTCGGAGCACGATTTGTCGCAGGTCAAGAAAGCCTTTGACCTCAACGGCTGGGTCGGCATCCTGTATTTCATGGCTACCGGAATCGCGCTGTATGTCAGGTAGTGCCGGGAGCGGGGAGCCGGGAGCCGGGAGCGGGGAGCCGAGAACCGGGAGCGGGGAGCCGGGAGCCGGGAGCGGGGAGCGGGGAGCCGGGGGCCACGCAGTCGAGTCGGCGATCGCGAACCGCGGCGTCGACAAGTCGCCGGCGAAAATCGCCGGGATGTTCGACGCCATCGCAGGCCGTTACGACATGCTCAACATGGTGCTGTCGGGTGGCCTCGATCGCTATTGGCGCCGGTGCGCGATCGCCTCGCTGCGGCTGACCGGGGAAGAGCGGCTGCTCGATGTCTGCACCGGCACCGCGGACGTCGCGCTGGGCGCGGCCGGGCAGGGCGCCGCCCAGGTCGTCGGCATCGATTTTTCCGGCTCGATGCTGGTTCACGGCCTCGACAAGGTCCGGGCTTCTGCACATGCCGCGCGCATCCGGCTGGTTCGCGGCGATGCGATGAATTTGCCGGTCGCGAGCGGTTCGGTGCAAGCGGCGACCATCGCGTTCGGCATTCGTAACGTCATGCAGCCCGACGCGGCGTGCCGTGAACTGTTTCGCGTCCTCGCCTCCGGCGGCCGTCTCGCGATCCTCGAATTCGGAACACCGGAATCGAAACTGTTCGGCCCCGTCTATCACTGGTATTCCCACAACATCCTGCCGCGTATCGGGCGCGCGGTGTCCCGGCATGACGCCGCCTACACCTACCTGCCTCAATCCATCGGGACCTTTGCCTACGGCTCTGAATTCCTGGCGATGCTGCGTGCCGCCGGGTTTTCCGACCTGCAGGCCCGGCCATTTATGTTCGGCGCCGTCTATCTCTATACCGGCAAAAAGTACTGAGAGTTGGGGGCGCGACCCCCAAGCACCGGTATAATTCCGTAAGTCCCTGATGTACTTCGACTTCGACGATCGCTACCGCGATATCGAACCGGTAGGACGGGCGATCAACCGTCGCGATGGCGTGGCCGTGTCGATCGTCGTCCATGCCGCCATTCTGGCGATCTTGGTACTCGCGCCGCAGTACATCAGTCAGATCCTTCCGCCCGAAGCGCAGCAGCCACCGCCCGAGCAGCGAACGCAGCCCCAAGAGCGGCCGACGTTCGTTTTCGTGCAGCCGCGCACGGAACTGCCGCCATTGCGACAGCCCGATCGCGTCGAGATGTCGGATCTCGACCGCAGCGCGCGTTCGCCGTTGAACGTGCCAGGGCTGGACAATCCGCTGCCGATGGCGCGTGGCAATTCAAGCGAACGCACCGAGTCACAGCCCGACGAGCGCATGAAGGGCGAAGGCCCTGCGGAACAACCAGCCCCGCCAGCGCCGCCGCAAGTACAAACGCCATCCGTCATCGAGCAACGCGCAGCCGACGCTTCGCTCATGCAGAAACCGCAGGTGGCGCCGCCGCCCGGCGGGGCGTTGGGTGACGCGCTGCGTAACCTGCAGAAGTACGTGCAGAAGGAATCCTTCAGCAACCAGAAGGGACAAACGCAGGACTTCGGGCCACTGCAATTCGACACCAAGGGCGTCGAGTTCGGGCCGTGGATTCGCCGGTTCATCTCGCAGGTTCGCCGCAACTGGTTCGTGCCGATGGCAGCGATGACGATGCGCGGCCATGTGGTGATCACGTTTTACGTGCACAAGACCGGCGCGCTGACCGATGTCACCGTGATCAAGCCGTCCGACATCGATTCATTCAACACCGCCGCGGTGAATGCGCTGCTCGCTTCGAATCCGACGACGCCGTTGCCGCCGGAGTATCCGGACGACAAGGCGTTTTTCACGGTGACGTTCTACTACAACGAATCGCCGCCAGCTCGCTAACTAGGTGCCAAAGGGGTGCCAAGGTGCCAGGGTGCCAAGCACCAAGGAACGCTTGCGTCCATTGATTGCGATTCTCGGGCCGACGGCGACGGGCAAGAGTGCGCTGGGCATTGCCATCGCCGAACGCTTCAATGGCGAGATCATCAATTGCGACTCGACGGCCGTGTATCGCGGATTCGATATCGGGACCGACAAGGTGCCGATGGCGGAGCGTCGCGGTATTCCCCATCATCTGATCGACATCGTCGACCCGACTGACGAATACACGGCCGCACAGTTTGGCCGTGATGCGGCGGCGGTGATCGCCGACATCCACGGGCGTGGGAAGCTGCCGATTCTCGTCGGTGGCACCGGTTTCTATTACCGGGCGCTGACGCGCGGTCTGTTTCCTGGACCGGGCAAGAACGCCGAGCTGCGCGCGCGGCTCGAACGGGTCGCCGCACGCAAAGGCGTCGAGAAGCTGCATCGCATGCTGTGGCATGTCGATCCTGAATCCGCCACCCGAATACAGTCGCGCGACCGCAAACGGCTGATCCGCGCCCTTGAGGTCTACTTCGAAACCGGCAAGCCGCTGACCGCGCATTTCAGCGACACCGTGTCGCCGCTGCCGCCAGATGTGCAGATTGGCGCAATCGCGCTCCGCATGCCCGCGTCCTGGCTGGCGGATCGGCTCGCCGCGCGCGTCGATGCGCAATTCGACGCCGGGTTGATCGACGAAATTCGCGGATTGCTGGCCGCGGGCGTGCCCGCCGACGCGCGCCCGTTCGGCGGCCTGGTGTATCGCCAGGCGATGGACTACCTCAATGGAGTGCGGGACGAGGCGGCCACGCGCAAACTTATTGCGCAAGAGAATCGGAAATACGCCCGCCGCCAGTTGATCTGGTTCCGAAAAGAGCCTAACCTTGTGTGGTTTGACGGTCCCGGCACTAACGCCGAAGTGCAGGACAGCGTGATTCGAGAGCTGACCGCGCGGGACCTGTTGTAAGGATGGCACATGTCGCCGATGCCCGAAGCGAAGACCGGCGCGCCGAACATCCAGGACGTATTCCTGAACTACGCGCGACGCGAGAAGCTGCCCGTCACCGTGCACCTGCTGGATGGCCGTGAGTTCGAGGCGCGCATCAAGAACTTCGATCGCTTCGCGCTGATCGTCGAACACGGCGGCATGGATCATCTGATCTTCAAGCACGCCATCGCGACGATTCGCACGCCGCGCAGCGTCCCAAACTATTTTTCATCGCATCATCCGTGAACCCGCCGCGTCTTCGACAGGCTCGGGTCATGCCGGGCGACGTCGGGGAATGACGGCCACAGCCTGACGGCCAGAATCGCGAGCACGCGGTGTTCACGCGAGTCATCGTCATCGTCCTCGACAGCGTCGGCATCGGCGAATTGCCCGATGCCGATCAATACGGCGATCGTGGCAGCAACACGCTGGGCAACATCGCCGCGGCCGTCCCCCTGAACATACCGAGCCTCGCCGCGCTGGGCCTATCGCGTCTGTTGGAATTGAAGGGAATTCCTCCAGCGGCCGCGCCGACCGCAGCGTACGGACGGATGGCTGAGCGCTCCAAGGGGAAGGACTCGGTGACCGGCCACTGGGAATTGATGGGGATCGTAATGGATCGTGCGTTCCCGACATTCCCGGCCGGATTTCCGCCGGAGGTGATCGCGGAATTCGAGCAACGGATCGGCCGCAAATCGATCGGCAACGTGGTTGCGTCTGGTACGGCCGTCATCGACGAGATGGGCGCCGAGCACGTCGCGACCGGTTTTCCAATCGTTTACACGTCGGCGGATTCCGTATTTCAGATCGCCGCGCACGAGGGGGTTGTGCCGGTTGCGCAGCTCTACGAGTGGTGCGAGATTGCCTACGACATCGCCGTCAGGGGCCTCGGCCTCGGACGCGTCATCGCCCGTCCCTTTATCGGCACGCCCGGAGCGTTTACCCGGACCTCGAACCGCCACGACTACGCGATGCCGCCGGTCGCGGAAACACTGCTCGATCGCCTGACCGCCAACGGCCACCAGGTGACCTCGGTTGGCAAAGTATTCGATCTCTTCGCAGGAAAGGGCATCTCGACGTCGAATCCGACGACCAGCGACAGCGAGGGCGTCGACAAGGTGGAAGCGGCTATGGCCACCCAGGACGCCGGCCTGATCTTCGCGAACCTGGTCGACTTCGATACGCAGTACGGCCATCGCAACGACGTGGCGGGGTACGCCGCCAACCTCGAACGATTCGACGCGCGCCTGGCTGGTTTGCTCCCGAAGCTCAGAGAACGCGATCTGTTGGTCATAACTGCCGATCACGGCAACGATCCAACGACGCCAAGCACGGACCATTCCCGCGAGCACGTCCCAATCCTGTTGACCGGTGCGAGGGTCCAGGCCGGCGCCGACATCGGGACGCGCTCGACGTTTGCCGATCTCGGGCAAACGCTCGCTGAAAATTTCGGCGTCGGCGCTTTGCACAACGGCACGAGCTTCCTGCGAGACATAATGAAGCACGCATGAGCGTGTCGATCCGGGAACAGCTCGAACAGCGCGAGCGCGAGATTCTGGCGCCGCAGGCATCCAAAAGCGCCGACAGCAAGGGCCGGCTGCGCACCGAGTCGGAAGACGCGATTCGGCCCGCCTTTCAGCGCGATCGCGATCGCATCATTCACACCAAGTCGTTCAGGCGGCTGAAGCACAAGACACAGGTTTTCTTTTCACCGACCGGCGATCACTACCGTACGCGGCTGACGCACACCCTCGAAGTCGCGCAGATCGCGCGGACCATCGCCAAGGTGCTGCACCTGCACGAAGAGCTGACCGAGGCGATCGCGCTCGGCCACGACCTCGGACACACGCCGTTTGGTCACGCCGGCGAACGCGTGCTCAGCAGCCTGGTCCCCGGCGGCTTCAATCACTACGAGCAGAGCCTGCGCATCGTCGACGTGCTTGAAAACGACCGCCAGGGCCTGAACCTGACCTGGGAAGTCCGCGACGGGATCGCGCGCCACTCCAAAGGCAAGCATGGCATGCCGGTCGGCGCGCCGCCCGAGCATCGAGCCAGCACCATCGAAGGCCAGGTGGCTCGCGTCGCGGACATCGTTGCCTACGTCAATCACGACATCGATGACGCCGTGAGGGCGGGCATCATCAGCGAGGCTGGCCTGCCGAGGGATGCCGTGCGTTTGCTCGGGCATTCGTCCTCCGAACGCATCGGCAAGCTGGTGACGGACGTTGTCCATCAATCGCTCGCGGGCGGGTTAACCGAAATTCGCATGAGCGACGAGGTGCTGACCGCGCTGATTGCATTGCGCAGCTACCTGTTCGATGCGGTGTACGAGAACCAGACCGCCACGGCGGAGTTCGGCAAGGCTGCGGGCATTCTTGGCGGACTATGGGAAAAGGTCCGGCAGCGGCCCGAACAGTTCCTCGATCTGCGGACCGTCGAGCAGGAGGGCATCGACGTCGCGGCTCAGGACTTTGTCGCCGGCATGACCGATCGCTATGCGGTCCGGCTTTTTGAGGAGTTGTTTATCCCGAAGCCTTGGGTTGAAATTTAACGCATGACACCCCGCATCCTCGGCCTGCATCACGTCACCGCCACCGTCGACGATGCGCAGGCCGATTTGGATTTCTGCATCGAGCTGCTGGGCATGCGGCTGGTGAAGAAGACCGTCAACTTCGACAACCGCAACGTCTATCACTTCTATTACGGCAACGAGCGCGGCGAGCCCGGCACGATCTGGACGACGTTTCCGTACAAGGGTTACGGCGTGCGCGTCGGCGCCAAGGGTGCCGGCCAGGTGGTCACCACCGCGTTCTCGGTTCCGGTCGGCTCGCTGGAGTTCTGGCGCAACCGACTGCAGCACGCCGGAGTAGCGTTCAACGACGTCGAGGCATTTTTCGGTGAGCCGGCGATCGCGTTCAACGATCCAAGCGGGTTGCGGTTCGAGTTGATTGCGACCAACCGGGATTCACGGCAGCCATGGGCGCGTGAGGTGGCCGACGATGCCGCGATTCGCGGCATTCACAGCGTGCAGATGCTGGTCCGAAGCGCGGAACCGTCCGTCGAGTTCGCGACGAGCGTGCTGGGATACCGGGTCGTGCAAAAAACCGACAACCGCACGCGCCTTGCCGTCAACGGCGACATACCCGGGCGTATTATCGACATCATCGAGGATCCCGGGGCGAAAACGGCGGTCAACGGCCTCGGCACCGTACACCATGTGGCGATGGCGATCGGCACGGCGGAGGAGCAACTGGCGCTGCGGGACGAGCTGATGCGCCTCCGCGTCGCGGTAACCGACGTACGCGATCGCTGCTACTTCACGTCCATCTATTTTCGCGAGCCCGGCGGCGTACTTTACGAAGTCGCGACGATGAAGCCCGGGTTTGCCGTCGACGAGCCGGTGGAATCGCTTGGGCGTGACCTGAAGCTGCCCGCATGGGAAGAGCCGCACCGCGCATCGATTGAGAAGAATCTCGCGACCGTGAGCTACTGATGCAGCCGGCCGTCATCCTGTTGCACGGCCGGAACGCCGCACCTGAGAACATTCTCGAGCTCGTGCCGAGACTGAATCGTCCGCACTGCCGGTATCTCGCGCCCGCGGCGCCCAATCGCTCCTGGTATCCCTATAGCTTCATGGCGCCGATCGAAAGCAACGAGCCGCACTTGTCGAACGCGCTGGCGCAGGTCCGCGCGATCGTCGCCGAAGTCGAAGCCACGGGCGTCCCGAAGGGCCGCATCGCTATCCTTGGCTTCTCGCAGGGTGCGTGTCTCGCCACCGAATTCCTGATCAGGAACGCGTCACGATTCGGCGGATTGATCGCGTTCAGCGGAGGGGCGATCGGCCCGCCGGGGACGCGCTGGGACTTCACGGGATCCTTCGACGGGACACCGATGTTTTTCGGGTGCAGCGACACGGATGCGCACGTGCCCGAAGCGCGCGTGCGCGAGAGCGCGGCCGTCGTCGAACGGATGGGTGCGCGCGTGACGACGAAGATTTATCCGGGCATGGGCCATGTCGTCAGCGACGACGAAATCGCCCAGGCGCAACAGATTCTGGATCTGTTGTAGCGACGAATGTCGAAGCGTTCTACCGCTGCGACGTCCGCCGCGTCGTCAACGCATCAGGCGACTGACACGTGAAATTCGCCGCGTCGTCGATGCTGCCTTTTCCCGTATATCGCGCGACGCTGGGGTAGGGACATAACGGCCGCGACCGATCGATCTTGCCGGCCGTGCTGTGGGTGGCGATGATTTTGTCTGGGGCCACGCCTTTCTCGACCCAGCTCTCGAGGGCCGTCAGCATGTCGAACGAATTTGGTCCCGGGCCGCCGGAACAGTGACCCATTCCCGGCGCGGTGAACAACCGGAAGAAGTCGCGGGTCTTGTCGTAGCCGCCCATCACTTTCGCGACGCCTTCGTAATAGGCGGCAGTATCCTGCGGCGGGACCACCGGGTCGAGCCAGCCGGTGTACATGATCAGCTTGCCGCCGGCTTTCTTGAATGGCGTCAGGTCACGCTCGATGGCGTGCATGTGCGGCAGCCGCTCGTTCATGAACGCAAAGTCGCGGTCGTAATCCAAGGACCGGACATCCCAATTCGGATCGTGGAAGAGCCAGTATTTAAAGACGCCGACGCGAGACGGCTCCTTGGCATCGGTGATGTACTGACGCCAGCTTTGAATCGCGGACTCGCCGAATGCTTCGCTGCCGCGCGGCCATCCGGTGAAGATTTGCTCCCCGGTTCGTGGGTTCTTCGGGCCGTCATAGACTTTCTTCACGGACTCGGCTTGCTGTGGCGTCAGGCAGGTCGATTCGTCCGCGCCGGCCTTGCAGACCAGCGTCTGCGGATCGAATGCACACTTGCGCGGATCCTCGATGAGCCCGTCCTTCAGTCCATCAGTCGAATCACACGCGGCCACCGCCGCCCTGGTCACCAGAGCGAGCTTTGCCGGCGTCAGGAGGGGCGAGCCGTCTTCGTTGTGGGTCGCGGTCCATGACCACATGAACCCGAACGTCTGCCGGATTCGGTTGTTGGCCGGCGCTCCGGCAATGATGCCGTCGTAATCGTCAGGGAAGCGCTGCGCTTCCGACATGGCTTGATGGCCGCCGGCCGAGCAGCCCACGAAGTACGACTTGTCCGCGAATCGTCCCTGGGCGTTGCGGACGATGAGCTTCGCGGTGTCGGTCATGATGTGAATCGCGCGCCACCCGTAATCGATCACCTTCTCGGGATGGCCCTGCCCGAAACGCACATCGTCTCCGGTGTGTCCCGTATCCGTGCTTGCCGTCGCATAGCCTCGTCGCAGCGCGTTGGCCATCGCGGCATACGAGATCGATCCCTGATAGCCACCGTTGCCGACGCCCTGAAATTTGCCGTTCCAGGCTTCGGCTGGTGGAATCCACACTTCGAATCTGATTTCGGAATCGCTGGTCGGCCGCGCCGTCGCCTCGACCCGGCAAAATGCGGGGACCTGTAACGCGCTGGTGCTGTTTGGGGGCGTGAACGAGCCGGCGGCGACGAGTGCCGAGGCATTCACTGTGACATCGGGAATCGTAAGGGATGCGAGGTTGGCGCAGGCCGTTCCGGCTGCCAGCGAGGGTCGCCCGGCATCCGCCAGCGCAACCAGGGTGACTACGAGAAAACCGGCCTGAACACGACGTTGCATGCGCGCCTCCACGACTGGCGGCGATTATACGGAGAAGGGCTGCGTGGTATACTGAAAAGTCTGGTCATACGGCGAAATGCGCCGTAAGTAGTGATGCGCCTCGAGTTATCCCATTTCCGGCAGCCGGAGACTGAGTACCACAAGGTCTTGCAACCGGCCGAAGTTACAGCGGAGGGCGAGGACTATCGCGTTACGGCCCCGGTGGACCTGCGGATGACGATCCACAAGGATCACGATCGTTACCGGCTGGTCGGGACCGTCAAGACCGCGCTCGAACTGCAGTGCAGCCGCTGTCTCGAGCCGTTTGCGTTGCCCGTCGATCGCGAATTCGACTTGCGCTTCCTGCCGCACGGCGCGGCGGAGGCCGAGGCGGATGACGACGAGGAGACGGAGGTCGAAGACGATGTCGTCGCGGTGACGTTTTACCGCGACGAGGCGATCGACCTGAATGAGCTGCTGCGGGAACAGTTCTACCTGGCGCTGCCGATGAAGCCGCTGCACGCCGAGGACTGCAAAGGGATTTGCCCGCAGTGCGGAACCAACCGGAACATCAACCCCTGCACCTGCAGCCCGCAGTGGGAAGATCCCCGGCTGGCTGGTTTGAAGACGTTACTAAAGCGAAAAGACGATGCCTAATCCAAAACGCAGACATTCCAAGACCCGCGGCCGCAAGCGCCGCACGCACGACGCGCTGAAATCGACCACTCCGGGCGCCTGTCCGCAGTGCGGTGAGCCGAAAGCCGCCCATCGCGTCTGCGCGTACTGCGGTTATTACCGCGCGCGTCAGGTCCGGCCGGTCGACGAAGAATAGCCACAGATTAAACACAGATTAAACACAGATTCGGCGCAGCGACATGCGTATAGCTGTTGATGCGATGGGTGGCGATCATGCGCCGGCCCATCCGGTTGATGGCGCCGTTGCCGCCGCCCGCATTCACGGGATCGGGATCGACCTGGTCGGGCGCGCCGCGGTGATTGGCGCGGAGCTGGAGCGCCATCCCGACATCGGCGATCTCGACGTGCGCGTGATTGATGCGCCCGACGTGATCGAGATGTCCGAGGCGCCGGCGAAGGCACTGCGACGCAAGCCCGGCGCATCGATCCGCGTCGCTGCGGAGCGCGTTGCTGCCGGCGACGCGGTCGCGCTGTTCAGTGCCGGGCATACCGGCGCGGCGGTCGTCGCTGCGCATAGCGTGTTCGGCATGCTGGCCGGGGTGGATCGGCCGGCGCTGGCACCCACGGTGCCGACGCGGTCCGGGGCGGCGGTGCTTCTCGACGCAGGGGCGACGATCGAGTGCCGGCCGGTGCACCTGTTGCACTTTGCGCACATGGGCGCGATGTATGCGCGGGTCGGACTCGGCATCGACAGGCCGCGGATCGGACTGTTGTCGATCGGCGAGGAAGCCTCGAAGGGCAACGAACTGACGCGTGACGCGCACCAGCTGTTGAAAGCCTCGGCGCTGACGTTCATCGGGAATGTCGAAGCCCGGGCGATTTTTTCCGGCGACGCCGACGTCATTGTCTGCGACGGCTTCACCGGCAACGTCGCCCTGAAATTGAGCGAGGGCCTCGTCGAAATGGTCGAGGACCTGCTTGGCGAAGAGCTGCAGAGCACGTTTTCGAGCCAGGTCGGTTATCTGCTGTCGCGGCGCGCGTTCCGGCGATTCCGGAAGCGAGTCGATTACTCGGAGTTCGGCGGTGCGCCGCTGTTGGGCGTAGCCGGTCTCTGTATCGTGGGCCACGGCCGTTCCTCGCCGAAGGCGGTGCGCAACGCGGTGGTGATGGCGTCGCGGATGGCCGGCAATGGGATCATGGAGCGGCTGGGCGCGGAGATGAATTCGCTGTGATTGCGTGTGTCTTCCCCGGACAAGGTTCGCAAGCGGTCGGCATGGGCAGGGCGCTCGCCGATCAATTCGACGTGTGCAGACAGACGTTCGCGGAGGCCGACGCGGCGCTCGGCGAGCCGCTGAGCGATCTGATTTTCAACGGTCCCGCAGACCGCCTGACCCTCACCGAAATCACGCAGCCGGCGATCCTGACGATGAGCGTCGCGGTGTATCGATTGCTCGAGCAGCGCGGCATCACGCCTGCGTTTGTCGCGGGCCACAGCCTCGGCGAATATTCGGCACACGTCGCCGCCGGTACGTTGCAGTTTGCCGACGCGGTGCGGCTGGTGCGCAATCGGGGCCGCTACATGCAGGAGGCCACCCCCGTCGGCAGCGGCGCGATGGCGGCGATCATCGGCCTCGACGAAGCCGCCGTCCAGGCGGCGTGCCGGGAAGCGGCGCAAGGCGACGTCGTAAGTCCCGCGAATCTGAATGGCGCGGGGCAGGTCGTCATCGCGGGCTCCGCGGCCGCGGTCGCGCGCGCCAGCGAGCGCGCCAAAGCGCTCGGCGCCAAGCGGGCCATACCCTTGCCGGTCAGCGCCCCGTTTCACTGCGCGCTGATGAAGCCGGCCGAGTTGCGGCTGACGCCGGAACTGCGGGCCGTGCCGTCGCGCGATCCGCGCATACCGGTCGTGGCCAACGTCGACGCGCAACCGAAGACGACGGCAGCTGCCTCGATCGAGGCGCTGATTCAGCAGGTCGCATCGCCGGTGCGCTGGGAAGATGTCGTGCGGCGCCTTGCGTCAGAGGGCGTCACCCGCTATGTTGAAGTAGGCCCGGGAAAAGCATTGAGCGGCATGATCAAGCGAATCGTCACCGGCGCCACCATCCACAACGTCGAGGGTCCGGAGGACCTGGCGGCGCTCGAGGGCGTGTCCTGAACTCCTTCAGCGGAAAAATCGCAGTCGTGACCGGCGCGTCACGAGGTATCGGCCGCGCCATTGCGGAGCGGCTGGCCGCCGGAGGTGCGACCGTGGTGTGCGTCGCGCGCGGCGCCAATGCCGAGGCGACGGCTGCGGCGATCGCCGAGCGCGGCGGCGTCGCCGAGGCGCAAGGGGTCGACGTCACGGATGCGGCGGCGGTCGACGCTCTGATCAAGTCGGTGATCGAGAAGCACGGCAAGCTCGATATCCTGATCAGCAACGCCGGGATCACGCGCGACCAGTTGATGCTGCGGATGAAGCGCGCCGACTGGGACGATGTGCTCGCGACGAACCTGACGGCATCCTTTACGCTCGCGCAGGCGGCCTTGAAGCCGATGATTCGGCAGCGCGCCGGCCGAATCGTGGCGATCAGCTCGGTGGTCGGACAAATGGGCAACGCCGGTCAGGCGAACTATGCCGCGTCGAAAGCCGGCCTGATTGGTTTCTGCAAGTCGCTGGCGCGCGAAGTGGCGTCGCGAAACGTGACCGTCAACGTGGTGGCGCCGGGTCTGATCGAGACCGACATGACCCGGGCGATCAGCGACGACGCGAAGACGGACTGGTCGGCGCAGATTCCGCTGGGCCGCATGGGCACGCCCGCCGACATTGCCGCCGCAGTTTGCTTTCTGGCCTCAGATGAGGCGTCGTATATTACTGGTCAGGTTCTCGCCGTCAACGGCGGGATGTACATGTAGCGCGCGTTCAAGCAGGAGGACACAGTGGCCGTTGCCGACAAGGTGAAGAGCATTATCGTGGAGCAGTTGGGCGTCGACGAGGAGGAAGTGACTCCGGATGCGTCGTTCGTCGACGACCTGGGCGCGGACTCGCTCGACACCGTCGAACTCGTGATGGCGTTCGAAGAAGAGTTCGGCATCGAGATTCCTGACGAGGAAGCCGAGAAGATCACCCGGGTCAAGGAAGCGGTCGACTACATCGAGTCCCACGCGAAGAAAAAGTGACCGGCCGGTCCGCCTGACGGCGGATCCTCACAGGTCCCGGGGACCTCACAGGAGTGAGTACTTGAACAGGCGAGTTGTCGTGACCGGCGTGGGTTTGGTCTCGCCGGTCGGCATGGGCACCCAGGCCAACTGGGAGGCCCTGTGCGCGGGCACCAGCGGCATCGGCCCGATCACGCGTTTCGATGCGGCGGCCTTTTCGACGCGGTTTGCGGGCGAGGTGAAGAACTTCGACCCGCTGCAGTTCATCGAAAAGAAGGAACTGAAGAAGATGGACATCTTCATTCAGTTCGCCGTCGCGGCCGCGCAGTATGCGATGGACGACGCCAAGCTGACGATCGACGAGACGATTGCGCCTCGGGTCGGCGTCTTCATCGGTTCCGGGATCGGCGGCTTCACGACGATCGAGGAGCAGCACAGCGCCTACCTCGACGGCGGCCCCCGCAAGATCTCGCCGTTCTTCATTCCGTCGGCGATCATCAACCTGGCGGCCGGCCAGGTCTCGATCCGTTTCGGCGCCAAAGGCCCGAACCTCGCGACCTGCACGGCGTGTACGGCCTCGGCCCATGCGATCGGCGACTCCTTTGAAATCATCAAGCGCGGCGCCGCGGACGCGATGATTACCGGCGGCGCGGAAGCCGCCGTCTGCCACATGGGCGTCGGCGGGTTTGCCGCGCTGCGGGCGCTGTCGACGCGCAACGACGACCCGGCGCGCGCCAGCCGGCCGTTCGACAAGGACCGCGATGGCTTCGTCCTCGGCGAAGGCGCCGGCATCCTGATTCTCGAAGAGCTCGAGATGGCGCGGCGCCGCGGCGCGACGATTTACGCCGAGATTGTCGGCTATGGCATGTCCGGCGACGCCTACCACATGACCGCGCCGGTCGAAGATGGCGACGGGGCGGTGCGCGTGATGCAGGCGGCGCTCGACCGCGCCGGCGTCAGCGCCGATGTCGTCAATTACATCAACGCGCACGGTACATCGACGCCGCACAACGATCGCATCGAGACCACCGCGATCAAGCGCACGTTCGGCGACCACGCGCGCCGGCTCGCGGTGTCGTCGACGAAGTCGATGACCGGCCACCTGCTCGGCGCGGCCGGCGGTCTCGAGGCCGGCATCACCGCGCTGGCCGTGCGCCATCAAACCGCGCCGCCGACCATCAATCTCGACAACCCGGACGAGGGCTGCGACCTCGATTACGTGCCGCACACCGCGCGCGCCATGACGATCGACTACGCGCTGTCGAACTCGTTCGGCTTCGGCGGCACCAACGGCGCGCTGCTGTTCAAGCGCTACGCCGAGTGACGCCGAACCGGCCACGAACCCTATGAAGATCGCTGTGTGCATCAAGCAAGTGCCGACGCGTGAATGGCAGCCACGTCTGAACGACGACAAGACGTGGGTGCGCGATCAGGACGTCAGCTACGAAATGAACGAGCCGGACGCCTACGCGCTCGAGGAGGCGTTGCGACTCCGCGAGAAGCACGGCGGCGAGGTCGTCGTCTGCTCGGCCGGGCCCGCCCGCGTCCAGCAGGTGATCCGCGAGGCGCTGGCGCGCGGCGCCGATCGCGCCTTGCAGGTGGAAGACGATGGGCTGGCGGCGGCGGATGCATTTACCGCCGCATCGGCGCTGGCGCCGGCGATGGCGGAACAGAAGTTCGACCTGATCCTGACCGGGTTGCAGAGCGACGACCAGGGCCACGCGCAATTCGGCCCGGTGCTCGCCGAGAAGCTCGGGATTCCGCACTCGACGATCATCATGGAGGTCAACATCGACCCGAACGCCGGCCAGAGCGGCGGAGCGTTGCGCGTGAAGCGCGAGCTCGAAGGCGGTTGGTTCCAGTACGTGACCATGCCCCTGCCGGCGTTGCTGACGATTCAAAGCGGCATCAACACGCTGCGCTACGCCACGCTGAAAGGCATCATGGCGGCGAAGAAGAAAGAGATCACCAAGGTTGCCGGGTCGAGCGCCGGCGGCAGCCGCCAGAAGATCATCGCCCTGTATGCGCCGCAGAAGGCGAAGCAAACCGTGATGATCACCGGTTCGCCGGCCGACGCGGCCAAGGAACTGGTCAAGCGCTTGCGCGAAGAGGCACGAGTCTTATGATCCTGGTCATTGCCGAACAGAAGGACGGCAAGCTCAATCGCGCGAGCTGGGAAACGATCGCCGCCGCCCAGCAGCTGGCGGGTTCGCTGCCGATCAAGGTGGCGGTGGTCGGTCAGAGTGTCGCCGCGGTAGCCGCGGAACTGGCCGAGGGCGCCGTCGCGGAAGTGATCGCCGTCGAACACGCTGCGCTGGCGCAGTACACCCCCGATGCGTTCGTGCAGGCGCTGCAGCAGGTGATCACGCAGGTCGCGCCGGCCGTAGTCATGCTGCCGCACACCTATCAGACGCGTGACTTTTCGCCGACGTTGGCGACGCGCATGGATCGCGCTTTGATTACCGACGTGATCGGCGTCAACGGCGAGGCCACGACCGCCAGCTACGCACGGCCGATGTTCCAGGGGAAGCTCACCGCTGATGTGCAGCCTCAAGGACCGGCCCCGCACTTCATCACCGTGCAGATTGGTGCTTTTCGCGCCGACGCCGCGGCCAAGGGGGCCGCAGCCGCACCGATTGCCAACGCCAGCGTCACCATCGATGAATCCGCGCTGCGGCAGAAGCCCGAAGCGCCGTTCCAGGAAGCCAAGCAAGCCGTCGATCTGTCGCAGGCGGAGCGGATCGTCTCGGTTGGCCGCGGCATCAAGTCGCAGGAGAACATCGCCGTCGCCGAGCAGTTGGCCAAGGCCTTTGGCGCCGAGCTCGCGGCGTCGCGGCCGATCTGCGACAACGGCTGGCTGCCGATGGAGCGCCAGATCGGCAGCTCGGGCCAGACGGTTGCGCCGAAGCTGTATGTGGCGCTCGGCATCTCCGGCGCCATTCAACATCTGGTCGGCATGAAGGGCGCGCGCACCATCGTCGCGATCAACAAGGATGCGGAGGCGCCGATCTTCGAAGTCGCGGACTACGGCATCCAGGGTGATTTGTTCGAGCTGGCGCCGGCGATCATCGCAGAGCTGCAGAAGTAGAGCACACGGCGCCACAGATCAGATCGGGGATCAGCTGTATGGATCGAGAAACTCTCGAAGTTGATGTCCTGATCGTTGGCGCCGGGCCCGCCGGCTTGTCGGCGGCGTTGCGCCTCGCGCAACTGCAGAAAGCCGACGGCGGGACGCCGCTCTCGATCGCGGTC
>DASPNQ010000191.1:0-15671 GCA_035626435.1 Vicinamibacterales bacterium | reverse complement strand
TGGTAACACGCGACATCTGTACGCGGGTCGCATCGCCGGCGCCGGTCAGCGTCGCCGGCGCCTCGCCGCTGTAATACCCGATCGCCTCCAGCGTCTGTGGCGCGTCAGCCCAGGCGAGATAACTGCCGTTCATCATCGTGCCGGGTACACGGCCTTCGCGACCCCCGCGCGATTCAACCAATCGGACGATGCGATCGGTATCACCCCACGGCAGCGGGCGCATCAACACCCCGTACGCGACGCTGAACAATGTCGTCACTGCACCGACGCCGAGCGCGATCGTGACGATGGTGACGGCGGCGTAGGCGGGACTCTTACGAAGCAGCCGCAACGCATACGACACGTCCGCCGTAACCGCTGACACGAGAGACCGCGTCATCGCCGGCGGGTTGGCCGCTACCGATCGCTTGACGGCGCGCTGCAGCGCTGCCGGATCGCGTACCCACCCTTCGATCAGTTGATCGATCTTCGCGATCGCGTCGACTTCGCGAATGCCATCCGCGCGAAGGGCGTCACACGCCGCCTCCGCGTGCTGCGCGAGCTCCTCGACGACGTCAGGATCGATCGTGGCTCCGCGGCGGGCGAACGCGTGGGTAATGCGATCAATCCATTCGCGGCTGCTGTGCACCGGTTCATGCATGGCTCTTGATCCCGGCAATGCGATTGACCGCTCTCGAGAAGTTTTCCCACGTCGTCCGCTGACGCACTAGCGTGCCGCGGCCGCCGGGTGTCAAACGGTAATAGCGGCGGCGCCGCTGGCCCGCTTTCTCGACCCAACGCCCCTCAATCAGCCCCTTCGCTTCAAGACGGTAGAGCGTCGGATAGAGCGACGTGACGTGGAAAGTAATCGTCCCGCGCGACCGCTCATCGATCTGCTTGCCGATGTCGTAGCCATGGCGATCGCGATCTTCGAGCAAGGCCAAGATCAAAAGCTCGGCACTTCCACGCTTGAGCTCACGGTCAAGGTTAGTCGGCGCCATATATGGCGTAGCACAATATCAAAAACACAAATTGTTACAAAACTGTGCTCATCCAGAGCGACAGAAGTATTACAGAGCCCTTCGCGGGGACTTGATACTGTTCATAGCGAGATGATTCCAGTTACCGAAATCTATGGCCGAAAGGCATCAAACGGCGAGACCAACACGGTCACCGCCGTTGCGATGACAATTTTCCACATCGGCGCCGTCGCCGCGCTGTTCTTCATCGACTGGGGGGCCATCGCCACCGCGGTCGTCCTCTGGTGGGTCGCCGGCTCCCTCGGCATCGGCATGGGCTACCACCGCCTGCTGACCCATCGCGGCTACAAGACCCCGAAGTGGATGGAGTACTTCCTGACCCTCTGCGGCACGCTCGCCCTCGAAGGCGGACCGATTTTCTGGGTCGCGACACACCGCATCCATCATCAGCATTCCGATCACGAGGGGGATCCCCACACGCCGCGCGAAGGCACCTACTGGGCGCACATGGGGTGGATCATGACCGGTAAGGCGATGCACCACGACACCGAGGTGCTGGCGCGCTACACGCCCGATCTGAGCAAGGACCGCTTCCACGTCGCGCTGACGACGTGGCACTGGGTGCCGCAGGTCGTCGTCGGCCTCGCCCTGCTCGCGTTCGGCGGATGGACCTACGTTCTCTGGGGGACGTTCTTCCGCACCACCTACGGCCTGCACTGCACCTGGCTGGTGAACTCGGCGACGCACCTCTGGGGCTCGCGCCGCTTCCAGACGCGCGACGATTCACGCAACAGCTTCTGGGTGGCGATGATGACGTTCGGCGAAGGCTGGCACAACAACCATCACGCCCACCCGGTGTCGGCGCGTCATGGTCTGGCCTGGTACGAGTTCGACATGAACTGGATCGGCATCAGCGTGTTGAAGGCGCTCGGTCTCGCCTGGGACATCAAGGTCGCGAAGATTCGCCAGCCGCTGCCGTCGGAAGAAGCGGCGTAAAATCCGGGGACCGGGAACTGGGAACCGGGACCGGAAGCTTTTCCGGCTCCCCGCTCCCGGCTCGCGGCTCCCGTCATGACCAGAAGACAGACCGCCTCGATCGTCTTCGTCCTCCTCTGTATCGTTCTCGTCGCGGCTGCGGTCACGCTCAACATCGGTTGGATCATGGTCAACGGGCGGCGCGTCGCGCCGCTCGTGCTCGGCGTCGGCACCTTCTCCCTGATTATCGCGGGCCTCATCGTCTACACGGTGTTCCTGGTGCGCGAAATGGGCATTACCGAACAGCAGGATAGCTTTCTCAACTCGGTCACGCACGAGCTGAAAACGCCTATCGCGTCGATTCGTCTGTACCTGGAAACGCTGCAGTCGCGCGAAGTTGGCGACGCCCAACGCAAAGAGTTCTACAAGAACATGCTGCAGGACACCGACCGCCTGCAGCACACCGTCGAACAGGTGTTGCGCGCCGGGGTCGCCCGGCAAAAGCGCAAGCTCGAACATCGCGGCCCGGTCGATCTGGGCTGGCTGGTCCAAGAGTGCGTGGACACCGCCCGGGCGCGCCATCACCTTCCTGATGAGGCGATGACGATTTCCGGAAACGACCTGCGGGCGCCGCTGGTGGTCAACGGCAACGTCGACGACCTGCGCACCGCAATCGCCAACCTGCTCGACAATGCCGTGAAATATTCGGGCGGGCCGCCACAAATCACCGTGCAAATCGCCGCCGCCACGCCGGACACCGCCTGGGTGCGCGTCAAGGATCAGGGCGTCGGTATTCCCAAGGCGCAGCTCGGACGCATTTTCAACCGCTTTTATCGCTTCCAACCGCTCGGCTCGACGGTCAAAGGCACCGGTCTCGGCCTCTACATCGTTCGATCGATCGCCAAGCGCCACGGCGGCCGCGTGTTCGCGGAAAGCGCCGGCGAGAACAAGGGCGCGACATTCACGCTCGAATTACCGCGACTCAAATGAGCCGAATTCTGATCGTCGAAGACGAATCGCATCTGGCGGACGGCATTCGCTTCAACCTGGAAGCGGAAGGCCACCAGGTCGACATCGATGGTGACGGCCAGCAGGCGCTCGATCGACTGCTGGCCGATCGACCGAAGTACGACGCCGTCATTCTCGATGTGATGCTGCCGGGCATGGACGGGTTCGAGGTCGTGAAACGATTGCGAACTGCCGGCCATTACGTCCCGGTGCTGATGCTGACCGCGCGCGGTCGTCCCGAGGACGTGCTCCACGGCTTCGAAGCGGGCGCCGACGACTACCTGCCCAAACCGTTCGAGCTGCAGATCCTTCTGGCGCGGCTGCGCGGACTGCTCCGCCGGCGTGAATGGATGTTGCAGCCGCCGCACGATCACGAGCAGCTGACATTCGCGGGCAAGACGTTGGACCTCGAGGCGCTCGAGCTGCAAGTCGGCGACAAGAAATATCAATTGACGCAGATGGAATCCGACCTGCTGCAGTACCTCGTCAAGAACGGCGGCAGGGCCGTGTCGCGCAAGGCGATCCTCGAGGAAGTGTGGGACCTGCACGAAGACACCGACACGCGCGCGATCGACAACTTCATCGTCAGGCTGCGCCGTTACATCGAGGCCGACCCCACCAAGCCCAAACACTTGTTGACGGTGCGTGGGGTCGGCTACAAGTTTGTCGTGTAGCGGCGCGGCGATCGACGGCCCGCGCTCTGAAGGTGGCCGTCTACCGCATACCAAACAGCAGGAACGAGGTCTTCTGCGTCTCTCTGAAGTTGTCGTCGGATACCACGAGCAGCGTCCGTCTCCCGTCGACGAGCGGGCCGAACGTCATCCCCTCGAAATTTTCCAGGCGCGACAACGCCGGCGACAGACGCGGCTGCACCTGATTGAAGTCGAGCAGCAGCCGCTTGCGCGCATCGCCGGCGACCAGCTCCACCGAAAATAACTGGATGGCGTTGGCGATGAACTGCTTGTCGCGAGTGATCAGGCAGGCGCGCTCCATCGCAATCAGGTGTGTATCGCTCAGCGCGAGCAGCTCCACGAGCCCGTTCTCGCCGTCGTTGCAGATGTCGTCGAACCCCTCGATGCGGGGGGTTGGCGAGATCATGTAGCGCCACTGCCTCGCATAGCGATAGCCGGGGCGCGCTGGTTCGAACTCGACGAGCCGTCCCGCCGCGCCGCGATCGAAGGTAACGTTGCCGTCCTGCAGCAGCGGCTGCTCGAGCCCCGCGATCAAGTGTTGCCGAGGCGTGACCGCGAGTGATTCGAAACCCTGGTTGTCGCGCAGCCCCGTGACGCCATCGGCAGACAGCTGAAACTCCTTGGGGAAACCGGTCACGCTGGTTATCACCCCCTCGCGATTCATGTGCAGCAACGCCGGCGGCCATTCCCCAGGCGGTTCGGCGATTCGATGACCTTCTTCCGTGAGCACGAACGTGCCGTCCGGCAGGGAGACGATGGCCTCGAGATCGGATCGCGTCACGGTGGCCTCGGCGACATCAGGCGCGGCCCGCAATTCCTGCATCCGCAGCGGAGTGATTTCGAGCCCCTTGTCCCGAAATACGACGTCGAGCCAGACGACGCGAGAGCGATCGCGATCGTCGACGACGCCGATCCATCGGCCGGTGGAGTTGTCGTGGGCGAGACCCGAAATGCCGCCAAACCGCAAAGATCCGTCGAGCTGCGGGAATTTCGTCCCGTACGGCCGCGTCCATTCACCGAGCCACGTCAGTAGCGGAACCGCGCCTTCCGGCGGGCTGTACGGTCGCCGGGTGCTGCACGCCGCCACACCAGCAAGCAAAACCAGCCCAAAAAAGATTTTTTGATTAACCGAAACTTTCATTTCGAATCATCCGTCTACTTCCGCAAGCAGCACCCGCCGGCCTGAAGCAAGCGACCGACGATACCCGCGACGAAGGGGGTTCGATGGCAGCGCCACCTCATAACAGCCCTACCCGTTTGGGGCTATCAACGCGCCGATTTAACAAGCGTACTTGTTGTGAAAAGCGTCGGGCTGACCTAGACTTGGGCATCCTTGAAAGTCCGGTTGTTCTTGTAAGGTCCGCCTGGAACTCCTGAGTAGTCGTACGTACTGACAGTGTCAATTTGGAGGCGGTGCATGCGCCGGTTCGTCCCCCCCGTTCCGCGTCGTTCGTGGTCGTACGTCCGTTTACTGACCGCGAGCATGGTCGCCATCGGTTTGGCAATCACCACGATCAGCGCGCAGATCCCCGGCCGCAACGTCAACATGGTTGCGGGCACGACGTTCCCCGACGGCGATCCCTACCTCCAGCGTCAGAACGAGCCGTCGATCGCCGCATCGACGCGCAATCCGCTGCACCTGTTTGCCGGCGCCAACGACTATCGCACGGTCGACATTCCATTCGACCATCCCGATGAGACCGGTGACGCATGGCTCGGCGTCTTCAAGTCCTACGATGGCGGCCAGCGCTGGACCACTACGCTGCTGCCGGGTTATCCGCAAGACACGACCCCGGTCGGCAAATCATCGCCGATCTACGGCTACGGCGCCGGCGCCGATGCCGTGGTCCGCGCCGGCACCAATGGTCTGATCTACTACGCCGGGCTGGCATTCGATCGAGCGGACAAGCTGACGCCGGACATTCCCGGTAAGAGCGCGATTTTCGTGGCGCGCTACATCGACAACAACAACAAGGAAACGGGCGACACCTTCGAATACCTCGGCACGCGCGCGCTCGCCACCAGTCCGGGCGGCCCCGGCGGCAGCTTCCTCGACAAGCCGTGGATGGTCGTCGACGTGCCGCGCGACGGCGCGCGCTGCACGATCGTCACCGCCGGGGAAAAGGGCCCGATCACCCAAAACATCCCGGCCGGACCCGTCTATGTCGCCTACACGATTCGAACGACGGACAGCAAGGGTCCGCGTTACGACGTCTACTTCACGCGCTCGACGGACTGCGCCGCGACGTGGGCGACGCCGGTGCGCCTCAACAGTACCAGCGAACGCGGCAATCAGGGCGCCACGATGGCGATCGATCCGCGCAACGGCACCGTTCACATTGCGTGGCGCCAGTTCGATGTCTCCGACAACGATAGCGGCACCGACGCCCTGATGGCGGTGAGCTACATCCCGTCGGGCAACCGCGTCACGTCGCCCGGATTCGCGCGCAAGTTCGCGAAGGCCAAGAAGGGCAAGGGCAAAGGCCTCAATCTCGAGCACTTCTACAAGAAAGGTGGCGTCGCCAAGGCGTTGGAAGCTGCGGAGCTTTCGCCGTTGGATCAGTCGACGTCAGCCGCGTTGATTCGCTTCCGCACCAACGCCTACCCGTCGCTGGTCGTTGACGAAACCGGGCGCGTTTACATGGCGTGGTCGGAGCGCGGCTACGACCCGCTCAGCCCCGATCCCGTGCTGGGCGCCGCGCGCGTGCTGGTCGCCACGAGCACGACCGGTCAAACGTGGACTGCGCCGGTGCCGGTGGCGTCCGGCGAAATCGATCCGGTCACGAAGCAGCCACAAAAAGGCCACCAGCTGATGCCGGCGCTGACCTACGCGGGCGGCAAGCTGATGCTGGTCTACTACGACGTTCGCGAGACACGATCGAAGGCCTTCACGCAGTGGATCGACGACCGCACGGCGTTCACGAAACCCGGCGACGAAAGCACCGGCCTCCGCCACACCATCGACTTGCGCGCGTCGATGGCCTCGCCGGGCGCAACCCCCGCGTTCGGCGCGTCCGTGAAAGTGTCCGAGTACATCGAGGGCCCGCGCGTTCCGAAAGGCCCGAACGTGCCGCTGCAGGTGAACCCGCCGAACCTGCCGATGTTCCAGAAGGGCACCGCACCCTTCATTGGCGACTACATCGACATCACTGCGGCACCCAACTTCATCGTCGATCAGAGCGGCAAATGGACCTACAACACCACCGCCGGCGCCACGCCGCCGATCTTTCATGCGGTGTGGACCGACAACCGCGATGTTCGCGTGCCGCTCGAGGATCCCGATCAGAATGGCAATCCCTGGGACAACTACGCGCCGCCGGGGACCCTCGGGGGCAGCGATAGCCTCTTCGATCCCTCGATGAAAGTGCCGCAGTGCATTCCAGGCAACGCGGGGTCGAGGAACCAGAACGTCTACACCTCGCGCATTACCGGCGGCCTGCTGGCGGGCTCCCCCGGCAATACCAAGCGCCTCGGCGAGCGCCGCGACGAGAACGGCAACACGCTCGGCGAGTTGCTGCAGCGCAGCTTCGTCGTGTTCGCGCAGAACACGACCGATCAACTCCGCCGTTTCCGTTTCACCATCGTCAACCAGCCGATCGGCGGCTCCGCCTCGTTCGATCAGTTTTCGAGCGCGCCGCTGACCGCCGTCGAAGCGGACATCCCCTACCGCTCAACGGCATCTCGAACTGTGTACGCGAAGTCGACCGATCCGCACGCGATGATCACGGTCAACGTCCAGGAGCTCGAGCTCGTCAACGGCTCGTGGGCCGTCAAACCCGCCGGACTCGCGAGCGCCGTCATCCTCAATCCGGATATCGACAACCCGGACATCGACAATCCCGATATCGACAATCCAGACATCGACAATCCGGATATCGACAATGCGGAAGTGATGAATCCGGACATCGACAACCCGGACATCGACAATCCGGACATTGACAATCCGGACATCGACAACCCCGACATCGACAATCCCGACATCGACAACGTCGAAGTCGCCAACCCGGATATCGACAACCCGGACATCGACAATCCCGACATCGACAACCCCGACATCGACAATCCGGACATCGACAATCCGGACATCGACAATCCAGACATCGACAACACGTCGTTGATGACCGACGTCACCTGGACGATGACGAATACCGGAAACACCACGGCGACCTACAACGTCAACCTGTTCTTCGCCCAGCAGACGTTCGATCCGACGATCAAGACGCAGCTGATCCTGTATCGCACCTACAAGACGCCGGTCGTCAAGAACTGCGAACTCAAAACCGAAACGCGCAACGTTCTGGTCGCGAACGTGCCCGATCCGCAACTGGTCTACACGAACACCGGCGGGCTCAGTAACCCGAACGATTCCGCCGCGACCAACGCCACCATCTACCTCGCCCCGGGCGAATCCGCGCGCATCACGCTGCGCGTGTTCGATCCGACGCCCGACAACGTGGTGATCGTGAGAAACCCCGACGGGACGCCGGTGTTGAACGACGACGGCAGCCCGGTGCGCATCTCGTCGCAGTTCGTTCCGAACGAAGACGTCACGCCGGTCGTGCAGCAGCAGGGCGTCAACACCGAGGACGTCATCGAGGGCGTCGTCGAGCCGCCGGCGATCGTGCAGTTCCCCCCGCCGCAGGCGGTGCCCGACGGCGCTGCGACCGCGGAGTTGACGCCGGTCACCGTCAACGTGCTGGCCAACGACAGCACGGCGTTCGGTTCGACCAAGATCATCTCGTTCCATCCCGCCGGTATGGCGTCGCATTCCGGCGGTGGTCCCGGCGACATCACCTATCAGCCGTCAACCGGTTACCTTTACACCCAGCGCGGCATTGTCGATCCGGCGACCAACGCTCTCGTCGGTCGTCTCGGCCTGCCGCCGATCGGCGCCGGTGTCGCCTATCAGCAAGCCAACCCGCGCACCGGGATCAATTACCAGCGGTCGGGGACCCCCACGGCGGCGCTCTCGGCGCTCGACGCGCGGCCGGACAGCCCGACCTTCCATCAATACCTGCCGATGCCGGCGCTCCCCGACGGCGTGTTCACGTTCGGCATGGACACCGTTCGCGGCAGGCTGTACGTGCTGCACGGCGAACAAACGCAGTCGCCGACATCGCGCTTGTGGTTCAGCGTGATCGACATCAACCCTGCGAACGAGACGTTCCACACGGTGCTCTCCACGGTGGCGATGCCCGCGGGTCTGCGTGGCAACTCGGTGGCGGTCAACACCCGCACGCAGAAAATCTACCTGGGCATCGGCGCGAACCTGGGCAGCGCCAACACCGGTGGCGTCTACGTCGTCGACGGCGCGACTGCGCCGCCGCTGCCAACACGCGTGCCGAACACCTTCTTCGCCGGCGCTGTGGCGGTCAACGAATCCAGCAATCAGATCTTCGCGCAGAGCAACGCGACGGTCGGCGGTCAGCCCAATCAATTCGTGTTGAACGCCATCGATGGCGCGACGCTGGCCGTGGCGACGATCCAGACCCAGCTGCCGAATCGCTTCAGTAACGCCGACGAGCGATTGGCCGTGCACGAGGGATCGGGCAAAGTATTCATGCGCCTTGGCAACGCGGTCGTCGTCATCGACGGCAAGAAGGGCAGCCCGTCGCGCAACAGCGTGCTGGCGGTGATCCCGGTGGGCGCCGACGCCAACAATGCCGACATCGCGATCGATCAGCAGCTCGGTCGCGTGATCACGACCGGCGCGTTCGATTTCCGAGCCGACATCATCGACGTCGCGACGCATGCGCTGCTGGGCACGGTGCCGCTACGGGCCGCCGCGGCCGATGTGGCGATCGATCCGGTGCGCCACGTCGCGTTCGTGTCGACGACCCTGACGTCGGTCGTCAAGATCGACCTGACCGGCGTGGAGCAACCGGTAACCATCCCCGTGTTCATCGAGGCCGGCGGACCGATCGTCAATCCGGTGACGAACAAGGCCTACATCGGCGGCACCGCCACCAATACGGGAATCGGCATCGTCTCCGGCTCCGGATTGATGGGCGAAGTTGCCCTTGCCACGAATGGCGGCCGCGTCAATTTCTCGGTGCGTCAGAACTCGACCAACCGGTACTTCTTCGCAAACCAGGCGAACCAGAGCGGCACCTCGAGCGCTCCGGGCACCGTGATCGTTGTCGACGGCGCAACCGACACTGCCATCAAGTACCTGAGCACCCTGCCGCAGCCGTTTGGCATCGGCTTCAATCAGGTGGCGCAGAAACTCTATGTCGCCAGCATGCCGGGCGATACGGCGCATGGCGGCCTGCGGGTGTTCGACGCCACCAATCTCGATGCACCCGGCGTCGACGCGACATTTACAACCGACGCCGCCGGCTTCCCGCTCAACAATCCCAACGCGTTCATCGGCTTCAACCGCTTCGTGGTCCCGAACCCAAGCGACGGCCGCGTCTACGCGCTCGTCAGCGGAGGCTCGCCGTCGTCACTCGCCGTCTACAATCCGCTCACCAACACGCTGACGCCGCTGGACGGCCGGGCGGGTACGCCGCTGTTCGATCACCAGGCTGCCGCGGGACAGTCATGGGGACGAGCCAACATCATTCGCGTCAACGCGACGCGAAACCAGATCCTCGTCGGCTTCGACAACGGCGCGACCAACCGCATCGTGGTACTTGACGGCGCGACGCTGCAGGTACAGCACAACATCGTCGCCGGCAAACACAGCAACCGGCATACGGCAAGCTACATCCAGATCGACGAAGCGCTGGATCGCGTATTCGTCAGCGATTACGCGAATGGCACGGTGACGATGTTCGACGCGGGCTCGTTTGCCGTCGCGTCGACCATCAACGTCGGGTTCGGCCCCAGTGCGCAGGCGCTCAACCTGACGGCCAAGCGACTCTATGTCAGCAGCATCGACGCCAAGACGCTGACGGCCATCAATTACACCACCGCAACGATGAGCGCCGCGTCGAGCGTGCGGATGCCGCTGGTTGCGTACTTCCTGGTGGTGGATGAGATCGAGAGCCGCATCTATACCTCCGGCGGCGACTCGATGGATGAATCGGGCGCGATGGTGGTCACCGACATTCTGGGGCAGCTGGGCACCGACGTCAGCGTGACCGGCCATTCCAGCGCCGCGAACGGCACCGTGACGTTGAACGCCGATTACAGCCTCACCTACCGGCCGGCCTTTGGCTTCGCCGGCATCGACAGCTTCACCTACACGATTCAGGCGCCGACCGGCACCGCGCAGGGCGTGGTGACGATTAACGTCGCTCCGTCGAACCCGACGCTCGTCTCGTTCGCGGACGCGTATTCGGCCGCCGTCAACCAAGCGCTCTCCGTTCCGGCGCCGGGTCCGCTGGCCAACGACGCGACCGGCTCGACGCTGACCACGATGGTGATCGATTCGACGACCACGAACGGCCAGCTGACCGCGCAACCCGACGGTTCCTTCGTCTACGTGCCGAACGACAACTTCGCGGGCACCGATTCGTTTACCTATCACGCCGTGACTGCTGTCGGCGCCAGCAACATCGCGACGGTGACGATCTCGGTCGCGCAGCCCAACGACGTCGTCGTCACGAACACCAACGACAGCGGCGCGGGGTCGTTGCGTAACGCGATCGGCATTGCCAACGTCGAGCCGAATACGGTGATCCGCTTCAATATCCCCGGCGCCGGCCCGCATACCATCGCGCCGACGACACCGCTGCCGGCACTCACGCAGCCGACCACGATTGACGGCTATACCCAGCCGGGCTCGTCGACGAATACCGACACGGTCGGCACGAACGCGGTCATCAAGATCGAGCTGAACGGATCGTCGGCTGGCAGCAACGCGACGGGGTTGTTGCTGCAAGGCGGCAATTCCACGATTCGCGGTCTGGCGATCGGCGGTTTCAGCAGCGCCGGCATCGCGATGGAGATCGCGGGCAACAACCGCATCGAAGGCAACTTCATCGGTACCAACGCTGGCGGCACGACGGCGGTCCCGAACGGCGCGGCGCCGGTCGCGCCAAGCACATCGCCGAGCGGCGTCGGCGTCGCCAGCCGGTCGCCCAACAACTTCATCGGCACCGAGGGCCCTGCGGGCCGCAATCTGATTAGCGGCAACCTGGCCACCGGCGTGCGCGTCGAACGCGGCTCGTCAGGCAGCAACGGGGCCGGCACTGTGATCGTCAACAACCTGATCGGCACCAACGCGACCGGCAACGGCGCGATGCCGAACGGCCAGTTGTCACCGCTACGCGGTGAAGGCGTGCTCGTGACCGTGCCGAACGTCACGATTGGCGGCACGAGCGCCGCATCGCGAAACGTCATCTCGGGTAACAACGGCCACGGCATCAACACGTTCGGGCAGACGCAGAACGGCGCGAATCCACCAGTCGTACTGACGACACCGGCGAATTTGACCGTCGCCGGCAACTACATTGGCGTGACCGCGAACGGGACCGCGGCGCTTGGCAACCGCAACAACGGCGTGTTCGTGACCGGGGCGAACTCGAACGTGACCGGCAACGTCGTGTCGGGCAACTTCACCATCGGCGTGCATGTCGGCACCGCCTTCGATACGGCGACGACGCCCATCGTCACCAGCACGGCCGAGGGCACCGTCGTGGAGGGCAACTCCATCGGCACGAACGCCACGGGGACGGCGGGCGTGGCTAATTTCAACGACGGCCTGCGTATCACCGCGTCGAACGTCCGCGTCGGCGGGACGGCCGTCGCGCAGCGGAACATCATTGCCGGCAATTCGCAGGCCGGCATCAGTATTGGCGCCGCGCTCTACCCCGGTGCGGCCACCGCCGCGACGACCGGCGCCAACGCCATCGTGATCGGCAACTACATCGGCATGAACGCGGCCGGCACAAGCGCGTTGAGTCAGTTCATCGGCATCGCGGTGACCGCGCCGAACGTGCGCATTGGCGGCGTCACTGCGGGCGAGCGCAATGTCATTGCCGGCACGATCGACAGCGGCATCACGGCAACCGCGGCGACCTTCGGGACCGGGTCCAACATCACGGTGGTGTCAACCGGCAACAATTTGCTGGTGCAGGGTAATTACATCGGCGTCGGTCCGGATGGTGTGACGCCACGCCCGAACGGCAACGGCGTGCACATCAACGCGCCCAACGCGACGGTCGGCGGCAACGTCCCCGGCGCGGGCAACGTCATCGCCGGCAACAACGCCCATGGCATCACGATCGGCTCGGCGTTCGCGAACGGCTTCCCGGGGATGCCGCCGCCGGCCAACGCCGGCCAGGTGTACTCGAAGGGCACGAACGCCAAGGTGCTGGGCAATTTCATCGGCACGGATCCGACAGGTGCGCAGTCGATCCCGAACTCGACGGGTGTCCAGGTATCAGCGGAGGATGCACAGATCGGTGACGGCACCATCGGCGGGCGCAACGTCATCTCCGGCAATCGTGAGTACGGCATCTCGTTCAACGTCGCGTGGGAGAGCAGCACCAACGCCGTGATTTCAAGCGGCGCCCGCGGCACTGTGCGAGGCAACCACATCGGCGTCGACGCCAGCGGCGGCAATGGCCTGGGCAACATGGGCGGCATCGTCCTCGGCGTGCCGGACGTGAAGATCGGCGGCCCGGGCGCGGCCGACCGCAACGTGATCTCCGCGAACACCCGCGAGGGTATCGCGACGTACGTCGCGCGCGTCGACAGCACCGTGCTGGCGCGCCCAAGCGGCCTGATCGTCGAAGGCAACTTCATCGGCACCAACGCCGCGGGTTCGGCGCCGCTGGGCAACGGCATGGGCGGCGTTCGCGTGGTTGGCGCCAACAGCCGCGTCGGCGGCGCGGCCGGCACCACGCCGAGCGGCGCGTGCACCGGTTCGTGCAATTTAATTGCCGGCAACAGCGGCAACGGCATCTCAATCGGCGCCGAGTTTGACAACTCGGTCGCCAGCAACGGCGCGATCTTCAGTAGCGCCGCTGGGACGATCGTCGAGGGCAACGCGATCGGCGTCTCGGTCAATGGGCTCAGCGCGATCGCCAATTCCGGTGACGGCGTGTTTGTGACCGTGCCGGCGACGATTGGCTCGGGCTCTGCGGCGGCGCGCAATGTGATCGCGGGCAACGGCGGGGTCGGCATCCGGTTCTCGAACGACTTCGTCAATCACTCCTCCGCGCCGGCCTACAACACGCGCATCAGCGAGGCCGCCGGATCGGTCGCCCGCGGCAATTACATCGGCGTCAACAGCGCCGGCACGCAGCTGCTCGTCAACAACTCGGGCGGTATCTACGCCGCGTCGGCGGGCATCACCATCGGCGGAAGTTCGGCGGCCGATGGCAATGTCGTCGCTGCCAACCACGGCGCGAATCCGGCGATCGGCCTGCACCGCCACATCAACGGGTCCGCCGTGATCAGCGACGGCGGTTCGTCGATTGTCCAGAACAACATCGTCGGCCTGACCGCCAACATGGCGGCGCGTTTGAACGGCGCGTCGCAGGCGGTTCGGATCTACACCGCCGCCAACCAGATCCTTCAGAACGTGATCGCCGGTAACGGCGCGGCGGGGGGCAACACGCCGGGTGGCATCGAGGTGTTTTCGGCTCTAGCGGCCAACAACGTCATTCGCGGCAACTACGTCGGCACCACGCCCGCGGGTGTGACCGGACTTGGCAACCGCGGCTGGGGCATCCACATCAACGATGCGTCGGGCACGATCATCGGCGGCAATAACGCTGCGGATCGCAACGTGATTACGGGCAATGACTTTGGCGCGATTTCGGTCACGACCAGTCCTGGCGGCGCTGCCAACAACACGTCGATCCGGGGCAACTACATCGGCGTTCTGCCCGACGGCGTCACCACTCACGGCAATGCCGTCGGCATCATGGTGTCGGCGAGCGCCGGGACCACGGTGAACGGCACCACCATCGGCGGATCGACGCCTGGCGACCGCAACGTCATCGCCGGCAACAACTTCAACGGCATCGGTCTTTACAACGCCGGCGTGTCGAACACCGCGATTCGCGGCAACTACATCGGCGTGGCCGCCGACGGCGTCACCAGCCGGCCCAACACGGCGGCCGGCGTCTGGATCTCTGGCTCGCACGACAACGTCGTGGGCGGGACCAATCCGAACGAAGGCAACCTGATCGCGTTCAACGTCCAGGTCGGCGTCGGCCTGAACGCGGGCAGCGTTCGCAACGCGATCCTCAGCAACCGGATCCACTCGAACAACGGCATGGGCATCGACCTGCGCGGCAACAACGCGATCGAGCCGAACGACAACGGCGACGGCGACAGCGGCGAGAACATGCTGCAGAACTTCCCGGTATTGACGAGCGCCGACAACAGCGGCAATACGACGGTGGTCAACGTCGACATCAGCAGCTTCGCCGTCGGCACCTATACCGTGCAGGTCTTTGCAAATGCTTTCTGCGACGGCACCCACGGCGAAGGCGCGCGGCTGGTCGGCACCGGCATGATCGTGCAGCCGGGCGGTTCGATCACGCTCGACGAGCTGGTCTCCATGAACGAACTGCTGACGGCGACAGCGACGGACGGTAGCGGCAACACGTCCGAGTTCTCGGCGTGCCTGTCGATGGCGGCGCCGCCCTCGACGACGGTCACGAACACCAATGACAGCGGCGCCGGTTCGCTGCGAGCGGCGATCACCAATGCCAACAACCAGCCCGGTTCGCAGACCATAACGTTTGCGATTCCAGGCGTTTTACCGACAACACCGGCGGTCATCAACCTGACCTCGCCGCTGCCGATCATCACCGGACCGGTCGTGATCGACGCGGCCAGCCAGCAGGGGTATGACGGCACGCCGGTGATCGAACTCGACGGACAGAACGCGATCGCCAACGGGTTTGAGACGGCCCCGGACGTTGCGCTCGTGACGATTCAGGGCTTCATGATCACCAGGTTTACGAACGCCGGCATTTTCCTGATGCAAGCCGACACCTCGCCAGCCGGCAACATCGTCACCGGGAATTACATCGGCCTGCACCGTTCGGGCGCCGCGAAGCCGAATGGCACCGGCGTGCTGGTTCGCACCGATCACTCCAGCATCGCGAACAACGTCATCAGCGGCAAT
>DASPNQ010000190.1:0-25159 GCA_035626435.1 Vicinamibacterales bacterium | reverse complement strand
AAACAGCAGGAGGTCGAGCTCGAAGCCGCCCGCGACGCGGCGGAAGCCGCCAGCCGCGCGAAGAGCGAGTTTCTCGCCAACATGAGTCACGAGATTCGCACGCCGATGAACGGGATCATCGGCATGACGGCGCTGGCTCTGGACACCGACTCGCCGGAGGAACAACGCACGTATCTGCAGATGGTCGAGTCGTCGGGCAACGCGCTGTTGACGCTGATCAACGACATCCTCGATCTGTCGAAAATCGAAGCAGGCAAGCTGGAGCTCGAGCGCATCCCGTTCGACGCGGCGAAACTGCTGGACGAGGTCGTGCAATCGATGCAGTGGCGCGCGCAGGAAAAAGGCGTGACGCTGGCCGCAGAGATCCCGTCCCTGCCGCTCGTGGTTGGCGATCCGGTCCGCCTGCGGCAGGTGGTCGTCAATCTGATTGGCAACGCGTTGAAGTTTACCGACCATGGCAGCGTGCTGGTCCGCGTCACGTGCGGCCCGGCCGACGATCCCGATGTCACGCTGCAGGTGTCGATCGCGGACACCGGTATCGGCATCGCCGCGGACAAGCAAGCGCTGATCTTCGACAAGTTCACGCAGGCCGATGGGTCGACGACCCGTCGCTACGGTGGCAGCGGCCTGGGTCTGGCGATCTGCCAGCACGTCGTGGAGTTGATGGGCGGGACCATCTGGGTCGAGAGCGAACCCGGGCACGGCAGCACGTTCCATTTCACGGCCAGGCTCGGCAGGGCGGTCACCGCGGCGCCGGTCGTCGCGAAGCCGCAGCGCCTGTCGGGGGTGCGGCCGCTGCGGGTGCTACTCGCTGAAGACAATGCCGTCAACCAGTTGCTGGCCGTGCGGCTGCTCGAGAAGGGCGGCCATCACGTCGTGACGGTCGTCAACGGCCGGCAAGCTGTCGATGTGTGGCAGCGCGACACCTTCGACGTAGTGCTGATGGACGTGCAGATGCCGGTCCTGAACGGCCTCGAAGCCGTCGCCGAGATTCGCCGCGCCGAGCGCGGCGGCCAGCGCCGTCAATACATCGTGGCCATGACCGCGCATTCACTGAACGGAGATCGCGAGCGTTGCCTGAACGCCGGGATGAACGCGTATATCGCCAAGCCGATCGACATCAGCGCACTCAACGATGTGCTCGCGGAGGCGGCGGCGGCCACCGCGGAGCCAATCCGCATCAGCGCATGACCATTGCGCGACCGCGCGTCAGCGCTGCGACTTCAGCTGTTTGACTTCGGCTGGCGAGAGATCCCGCCACTGGCCCGGCTTGAGGCGCCCGAGCCCGATTGGTCCCATGCGAATGCGGCGCAGCTCGCGGACCGGCAAGCCGACCGCGCTGCACATTTTGCGAATCTGGCGATTGCGCCCTTCGTGAATCGTGATCGTCAGTAACGTCGTCGGTTTCGCGCCTCTGACGGTGGTGCCGACGTGCACCTCGGCGGGGGACGTCCGACCGCCTTCGATGAAGACGCCTTTGCGCAGCTTCTCAATCGCGCGCGCGTCCGGTGTGCCCATCACGATCACTTCGTAGACCTTCTCGACTTCGTGTCGCGGATGCATCAGGCGCGCGGCGAGGTCGCCGTCGCTGGTCATCAGCAACAGGCCTTCCGAGTCGTAATCGAGCCGGCCTACCGGATAGATGTAGGCACCTTCGCCGATCAGATCCATTACCGTCCGCCGCCCCTCCGGATCCTTGCGCGTCGTGACGTATCCCTTGGGCTTGTAGAGCGCGATGTAGCGGTGGGGGACGTCGACCTTGATGCGACGCCCGTCGACCTTGATGACGTCCTTCTCCGGGTCGGCCTTCGAACCGAGCTCGAGAATCGTCTTGCCGTTGACGCTGACCCGTCCCTCGAGGATCAGCTGCTCGGACGCACGTCGCGACGCGACGCCGGCGGCCGAGAGGATTTTCTGTAGGCGGATCATATGAGCGTCGGCGTTGGGCATGCGGCCTCAGGCGAGCGGTCCCACTCAGTATTTCATGAGCGCCCGCCAGAAGCTGGCCAGACGCCACACCTCCGTTGACGTGGCGGTGCGGTTGACTTCGGCATGCGTGATCAAGCCGCTGAGGAGGCCGTAGACGTGCGCCTTGCCTTCGAGATGTTCGGCAAGCAGCACGGTTTCGACCGACGGTATGACGTTGTCATCGACACCGTGCAAGAGAAAAATCGGCGCCTGCGGCGGCGTTGCCCGCTCCGGAGACAGCGCTGCCATGCCGGGATGATCTTTCAATGCATCTGCCACCGGAAGCAGAATCGGACCCAGCTTGTCGACGGCGCGATCGTTGACATACCGCATATAGGTGCGCGACGGCTCCGGCAGCGTGTCCTGATACGCCTTCATCTCTTCGAAAACCGGTACTGCTTTCGGCGGATCGGTCACGGCAAGTGACGAGGCCAGCAGAAAGCCGTCAATGCCTTTCGCCAACGCCTCGACCTGATCGGCCGGGACCACGCGGTCCGCCAGGTTCAGCAACACGACGGCGAGACCGTAGTCGTGGGGGGGATGGACGCCGACGTGATCGGCGCCATGCACCGCGGAACTGCGTTTGGCACGTTCGAGATCTCCTGTGACTTCGCCAGACGTGAGGTAGTGAAGCGCGCGGGCCAGATCGCCATGGCCGCCAAAGGACATGACAAACGCCACGCGGTCGCGAATGGACTCGCGGCCTGCGGCGACAATGGCCAGGCCTCCGGAGAAACTGATGCCGACGATGCCGATGCGGCCGTCGGTACGGTAGTGCGGCTGCTCGCTGGTCCACCGCGCGGCATCCTCGATGACGTCGGTGACCTGCGGCGTGATCTTGAAGCGCTGCAGGTCGGGTGCCGCCACCGTCACGACCGCGTATCCGGTGGCCGCCAGATCCTCGGCGAGGCCCACCAATCGCGACTCGTTGATGCCGTCGCGATGCACGCCCGGCATCAGCAGCAGCGTGCGCCGCACCCTGCCCGACGGCTGGTACGACCGGCCCGGTATTGATCCGGCGCGCGTCGGCACGGTGAAATCGTCGCTGCGAGTGACTGCCCGGACCCGCCAGCTTGCGATGGTCGCGGCGGCGCCTGGCATGTCGGCGGCTCGAATGATGAACGCAGTTGCGTCGACGTATGGAATCGCACAGGCGCCGAACGACGCGATGACCAGAAGGAGAATCGTCGCGATCGCACGGCGCTTGGTGAGCACGCGCCAGATGGTACACTGGTTCCTCAGGAAGATTGATGAGCGCGGGCGTGAAGAAACTGGTCATCGCCATTGACGGCCCGTCAGGCGCCGGCAAGGGCACCGTGGCGCGCACCGTCGCCGAGCGCCTCGGCTACAGGCATATCGATACCGGTGCGATGTATCGCGCGGTCGCCTGGAAGGCGCTCGAAGAGGGCGTGCCTCTCGATGACGACGTGCTCGTCGCCAGGCTCGCGGATCGCGCGTTGTATCAGCAGGTCGACGGCACCATCACCATCGACGGGCACAACGTCACCAGGGCGATTCGCACGCCGGAAATGGACCGGGCCGCCGCATCGGTCGCGAGGCTGCCGCACGTCCGCGAAGTGCTGGTCCAGCAGCAACGCCAGATGGGCGCCGGCGGCGCGGTGGTGATGGAAGGCCGCGACATTGGCACCGTGGTGTTTCCCAATGCCGACTTGAAGCTATACATCGACGCGTCCGCGGAAGAACGCGCACGCCGCCGAGCGGCAGATCCGGCGCATACCGGCAGTCAGGCCGGCCTCGCCAGCGTCAAGAGCGATATGGTCGCGCGCGATCAGTCGGACTCGACGCGAGCGGTCGCGCCGCTGCTGAAAGCCGACGACGCCATCTATATCGATACCACTTCACTGCCGATCGCATCCGTTGTCGAGCACGTGATGCGATTGGTTGAGCAGAGGCTGCAGGCCGAAAGCTGACGCTGAACGCCGCTGATGAATAGCGAAGAGTTTCGCAAAGCCGGCTACCGCATCGTCGACTGGATAGCAGACTATCGCGACTCGGTGGAGTCCCGCCGGGTGATGGCGGCGGCGGCGCCGGGAGACATCAGAAGCCTCCTTCCGGCGACACCGCCGCAACGCGCCGAAGCGATCGATTCGATCATCAGCGATCTCGACCGGGTCGTCGTGCCCGGTATCACGACCTGGCAGCATCCACGCTTCTTTGGGTATTTCCCGTCGAACGCGCTGCTGTCGAGCGTCCTCGGCGATTACGTCAGCTCCGGCCTGGGCGTCATCGGCCTGGCGTGGCAATCAAGTCCCGCGCTCACCGAAGTCGAGGAAGTCACCGTCGACTGGATGCGGCAGATGCTCGGCCTGTCGGGGGCATGGAGCGGCGTGATCAACGACACCGCTTCGACGGGCACGCTGGTGGCGTTGCTGTGTGCGCGCGAGCGCGCGACCAACTACAGCCTCGCGCACGGCGGCCTGCAGGCCGAACAGCAGCCCTTGATTGTCTACACGTCTTCGCAGAGTCATAGCTCGGTCGAAAAGGCGGCGCTGCTCGCCGGCTACGGCAAGGCGCACGTACGGTGCGTCCCGTATGACACGTCCTATGCGATGCGTCCCGAATCGCTCGAATCGATGATCGAGCGCGACATCGCCGACGGGTGCCTGCCGTGCGCCGTGGTCGCGACCTCTGGGACGACCACGTCGACGGCGCTCGATCCCTTGGCGGCGATCGGCCGCGTCGCCCGCGCGCACGGGGTGTGGATGCACGTCGACGCGGCGATGGCCGGCTCGGCGATGATCCTGCCGGAGTGCCGGTGGATGTGGGACGGCGTCGAGCACGCCGACTCGCTGATCGTCAATGCGCACAAGTGGCTGGGCGCGGTCTTCGATTGCAGTTTGTACTTCGTGCGGGACCCCGAACACCTCGTTCGCGTGATGTCGACCAATCCCAGCTATCTGCAGTCGGCGGCCGATGGCCGCGTCAAAAACTACCGCGACTGGGGGCTGCCGCTTGGCCGGCGGTTCCGCGCCTTGAAATTGTGGTTCTTGATCCGCGAGCAGGGCGTCGAGGGGCTGCAGGCGCGGCTGCGACGGGACCTCGCGAATGCGAAGTGGCTGGAACAGGAAATCGCGAAGACGCCGAACTGGCACATCGTCGCGCCAGTCACTCTGCAGACGCTCTGCGTTCGGCACCAGCCGAGCGGTCTCGCCGGGGTCGCGCTCGACGAGCACACCCTGAGGTGGGTCACGCGCCTGAATGAATCGGGCGAGGCCTATCTCACACCGGCGATGCTCGATGGCAAATGGATGGTCCGCGTGTCGATCGGCGCAGAGCTGACCGAGCGGCAGCATGTCGAGCAGTTGTGGATGCTGATGCGGGAATTCGCAGGCCAGGCCTCATAATCGGCCCGACGACACGTTGCACGCCAGCGGCAGCATCGAGTCTCAACAGTCCTCCTGTGAGCTTATGAAAACATTTGACGTCATCAATCCGGCGACCGCCGCCGTCGTCGATCGAGTTCCTGACGCGACACGCGAAGACGCCGCGCGGGCGCTCGAGCAGTCGGTATCCACATTTACCGCATGGAAATCGCGGACGCCGTTCGAGCGTTCGGCCATTCTGCGGAAGTGGTACGAGCGCATTGTGGCGGACGAGGACACGCTGGCGCGGATGATGACGCAGGAAATGGGCAAGCCCATCACCGAAGCGCGCGGCGAGGTGAAGTACGCAGCGGCGTTCGTCGAGTGGTACGCGGAGGAGGCGAAGCGCGCCTACGGCGAGATCGTGCCGTCGCATTCGGCACACAAGCGCCTGTTTGCGATGCGGCAGCCGGTCGGACCGGTGTATGCCGTGACGCCCTGGAATTTTCCCGCCGCGATGGTCACCCGCAAGGTGGCCCCGGCGCTGGCAGCCGGATGCACGGTCGTCCTCAAACCCGCGGAACAGTCACCGCTGACGGCCATGCGACTCTTCGAACTATGGGTGCAGGCCGGCGGCGACCCCGCCGTATTCCAGGTGATCACGACCAACGATCCCGCGGCGGTGTCGAGTGTGTTCTTCGACGATGCGCGCGTCAGAAAACTGACGTTCACCGGGAGCACCGAAGTCGGCGTGAAGTTGTATCAGCAGGCAGCCAGAACCGTGAAGCGCGTGTCGCTCGAGCTCGGCGGCCACGCGCCGTTCATCATCTGCGCGGATGCCGATATACCGGCGGCGGTGCAGCAGGTGATGGCGTCGAAATTCCGCAACGCCGGGCAGACGTGCGTATGCGCCAACCGCATCTACGTACACGACTCGCTGCAGTCGGCATTTGCGGACGCGATGGCCGAGAGCGTCGGTCAGTTGCGGGTTGGCGATCCCATGGACGAGCGCACGCAAGTCGGGCCGCTCGTCGACCGTAACGGTCTCGACAAGGTGGCTTCGCATGTCGACGATGCGATTGCCCATGGCGCCAGCGCGCGGGTCGGCGGCCGCCGGCGCGACGGTCTGTTCTTCGAGCCGACCTTGCTCGTCGGCGTAACGCGCGGGATGCGCATCCTCGAGGAGGAGACCTTCGGTCCCGTCGCGCCGCTGGTCGGCTTCGCCGATGAAGCCGAGATCATTCGCGCCGCCAACGCTACGCCGTACGGCCTCGCGGCCTACGTCTGGACCCGCGATCTCGGACGCGCGTTCCGCATCGCCGAACAGCTCGAGTACGGGATCGTCGGCGTCAACGACGGATTGCCCGCCGTTCCGCATGCGCCGTTCGGCGGCGTGAAGTTTTCAGGAATCGGGAGAGAAGGCGGGCCGTGGGGACTCGACGAGTTTCTCGACGTGAAATACGTCTCGATTGCGCTGCCGTAGGGAACTGGTGATCTGGCTAGAGCTCTGAAGCTCCCTAGCTCCCCAGCTCCCCAGCTCCCTAGCTCCCTAGCTCCCCAGCTCCCTAAATCTCCCTACTCTTCGTCTCCGAAGTCGTCCTTGGACGAGGGATCCAACTCCCAGCGGTGCCGATCGCGGTCGGCGATCTCTTCGCCGCCCTGCAATTCCTCGTCATCGTCGTACTCCACGCCCAGCGCGCGGCCGATCTCGTCGACCACGTCCTGGTCCGGAGTCGGGTTGTCGCCGCCCGGCGCTTCGTCTCCGACGGCTTCGGCCGACTGCCAGTCGGCATCGACGTCACCGGACGTCAGAGCCGGGCTCGCGCTGGTGTTCTTGGCGAGGCGCTCGTGCATTTCGGCGCGGCCCGTGCGTGCGGCGGATGCGGTGCGATCGAGGTCGAGGCTCGAGGGAATGCCGTGTACGTCGGCCACGGTCTTGCGGGGCCGATCGAGGTTCGGCTTCTTTTTCGATCCGAGCGCGGCGCTGACTCCGGCAACCACTGCGGCTTTGGCCAGAGACTTTACGGCTGTGACCATGCGGCCCTGGTTTGCGGCCTTCGCCGGCGCCTTGCGAACCACGCCCTTGCGGGCGCTCCCGGCGTTTTTCGGGTTGGCGGACGACCGCCCAGCGGCTTTCTTCGTCGCCTTGCGTACAGTGGCGCGGGGTGCCGGCCTGGCGGTCTGCTTCGTTGCCTTCTTGGCGGCTCTCGTGCGAGCCGCTTTCTTCGGAGCGGATTTTCGGGCCGGTTTTCGCGCGGCGGGTCTGGCTGCCGTCTTTTTGGCGGCCTTCTTCGCTGGTTTCTTGCGGGCCATGATCTCTGATCCTTTCCCGACGCACGCTCCGAAGAGCGTGAAAATATACAGGCTGCTTTCTTGACAGTTGCGCGCTAAGTAACGTAATCTCTATCGGTTACGCGGAATGTCAACATTCCAAACCGTAACAAATCTGAGACTAAAGGACACCTTTCGCAAATGGCAATTTCGCAAGACGAACAAAAACCGGCCACCGAGCCACACCAGCCGAACGCACAACATCCGCGCGTCGGGGATCCTGGGCAGGGCGCAACGGCCACCCCGGCCCGTTCCGGGAATAAACAGGTGGTGAAGACTACATCACTTTGGGGCCAGCATGACGATGCGGACCCAGAGGAATATGCCCGCCTGCTGGACCTCTACGATAACAGCTTCCGCAACCTCGCGGAAGGTGAGGTCGTCAAGGGAACGGTCCTGAAAGTCACGGCCAACGAGGTCGTGATCGACGTCGGCTACAAGTCCGAAGGCGTCATCCCCGTCGAAGAGTTCCTCGACGAGACCGGCCAGGTCATTGTTCGTGAAGGAGACGTGGTCGACGTGCTGCTCGAGCGCACCGAAGACCGCGAAGGCCACATCGTGCTGTCGCGCGAGAAGGCCGAGAAGATGAAGATTTGGGACGAGGTCGAGCGCGCCTTTGCCGAACGCAAGGTCGTGATTGGCCGCGTTGTCGAGCGGATCAAGGGCGGCCTCGCGGTGGACATCGGCGTCCGTGCGTTCCTGCCCGGCAGCCAGATCGACGTCCGTCCCGTCCGCAACCTCGATGCGTTGAAGGGGCAGGAGCTCCGGATGCGCGTGATCAAGGTCAACAAGAAGCGCGGCAACATCGTGCTGTCGCGAAAGGTGCTCCTCGAAGAAGAGAACGCCGAGAAGAAGAAGTCGACGCTCGAGACGCTGGCCGAAGGCAAGGTGCTGCGCGGTGTCGTCAAGAACATCACGGACTACGGCGCGTTCATCGATCTGGGCGGCATCGACGGCTTGCTGCACATCACGGACATGTCGTGGGGCCGCGTCGGCCACCCGTCGGAGCTGTTCAAGGTCAACGACGAGATCGATGTCGTCGTCCTGAAGTACGACCAGGCGACCGAACGCGTTTCGCTCGGTCACAAGCAGTTGATGGCCGATCCGTGGACGACCGTGATGGACCGCTTCCCGGCCGGCGTCCGTGTCAGCGGCAAGGTCGTCAGCCTCACCGATTACGGCGCGTTCGTCGAGCTCGAGCCTGGCGTCGAAGGGCTGATTCACGTCAGCGAAATGTCGTGGAGCAAGCGCGTCAAGCATCCGTCGAAGATTCTCAACGTCGGCGACGCCGTCGAAGCACAGGTGCTCGGCGTCGATCCGGCGGCGCGGCGCATCTCGCTCGGCCTCAAGCAGGTTGAAAGCAACCCGTGGCACGAGCTGGCCGAGAAGTACCCGGTCGGCACCCGCATCAAGGGCAAGGTGCGCAACCTCACCGAGTTCGGCGCGTTCGTCGAGGTCGAGGAGGACATCGACGGTCTGATCCACATCTCCGACATGTCGTGGAGCAAGCGCGTCAAGCATCCGAGCGAAGTCCTGAAGAAGGGCGACGTCGTGGAAGCCATGGTGCTCAGCATCGACGCCGAGAATCAGCGCCTGTCACTGGGGCTGAAGCAGCTGGCGACCGATATCTGGGAAGACTTCTTCTCGCGGCACAAGGCCGGTGACACGATCGAGGGCAAGGTGGTCCGCATGACCAACTTCGGCGCGTTCGTGGAGCTCGACGAAGGCATCGAGGGGCTGATCCACGTCAGCGAATTCGACGATTCACAGGGCGGCGAGAAGGTCGACCTCGAGGTCGACAAGACCTACCCGATGAAGATCATCAAGCTGAGCCCGTCGGAACGGAAGATCGGGTTGAGCATTCGCGCGATGAAGGACGCCGACATCCGCACCGACTGGGAATCGTACGCCTCATCGCAGGGCGACGGCACGGCGACGCTCGGCGATCACTTCAAGAACCGGTGAACAACGGGGGCGAACCTGACGGTTCGCCTCGTGACGCGCCGATACGCTGAGCGCTGAAGGCTGAAAGCTGAATATGACGAAGGCGGAGCTGGTCGAAGAAGTTTCGCGGGTTTCGGACCTCACGAAGAAGCATTCGGAGGTGATTGTCGACACGGTCTTCGAGAGCATCATCGAGGCTCTCAAGCGTGGCGAGAAAATCGAACTCCGCGGGTTCGGCAGCTTCCGCCTCCGTAAACGCGAGCCCCGCAAGGGCCGCAATCCGAAGACCGGCGACAAGGTCGACGTGCCGCCGAAGCGTGTGCCGTATTTCAAGCCGGGCAAGGAACTCAAAGACCTGATCAACAAAGAGACGGGGGAGCCGATCGACGAGACGCCCTCCGGGTCCGAGGCCCCCGCCAACGGATAGGATTTGGTCGCCCTGGCGACATGCGTACGTGACCAGGTCTGAAGACGCCAAGGGCTGCGTGTTCTGCATCGCGGAAACGATCGGCGAGGGTCGCGACCTCGTGGTCCACGAAGCGCAGCTCGCTTACGTCATCCTCAACAAATTTCCCTACAACGCCGGTCACCTGATGGTGGTGCCGTATCGTCACGTCGCGCATCTGGCGCTGCTGGAGGATGCCGAGCTGACCGAGATGGCCAAGCTGACGCAGCTGTCGGAGAAGGCACTGAGCGAGGCGTTCATGCCGCAGGGCATCAACGTCGGCATGAACCTCGGGCGGCCCGCCGGCGCCGGCATTGTCGATCACCTGCACATTCATCTCGTGCCGCGGTGGAATGGCGACACCAACTTCATGACGGTGGTCGGCGAAGTCAGAGTGCTGCCGGAGGAACTGCCGAGCACGGCCCAGCGGCTCCGGCCATTATTCAAAAAGCTTTCTCAGATATAATCGGTAGTTATCGTCGCGCCATGGCGACTGATTGCCGATGACTTTCGACCTCACTCCCGAACAACGCCAGTTGATCGCAGACGCGTCGTCGGGCACCGTTCCTGCCGGCGCTCTGGATGCTGTGCTGGTGATTGAAGAGCGCGTGCGACTCGCCGGCCAGAGCGTCGCGCAGTTCATCGATGAAGAGGGCGATCGGATGCGGGCGCGGCTGCTCGCCGCCGCGAGCGCGCTGGGCATCGGCCGCGCGGCGATTGCGAACGCACTCGAAGCCATGAAGGCGAACCGCGTCGTCGCCGGACCGGACACGACGGTGCCGCACTGGGCGGTGGCCGACGGTGCTACCGAGGTGGAGGCGGCACGGCTGTTGACCTACGCCGCTGCGCAGGCGCTCGATCGGCAGGAGCCGGCCGAACATCTCATCGCTCGCGCGCTCGAACTCGCCTCGAAGGCCGCGCAGCACGCGGTTGACGCGGCGACGAGGGTGGCCGGACCGGGCGCGCTGGGGAACGGCGCGCTGCTCGATCGGCTGTCGCGTGACGCGCGGATGCTGACCGTCATCCTTCGCTAATTTTGCAGTACCGCGGTGGCCCGTCGGGCTGCGCGCAACGACCGACCGTACATCGTCGGGAGGCGAGCGCCGCGCGGATCAGCCGAGTAATGCCTTGGCGATCGTGCCGAGCTGCATGTTCGTGGTGCCTTCATAGATCTGGCCGATCTTGGCATCGCGATACAGCTTCTCGACCGGGTACTCCTTGACGAAGCCATTGCCGCCGAACAGGTTCACGGCCATTGACGCGACGCGCTCGGCCACTTCGGACGCGTGGACCTTGCACATCGCCGCCTCGGTCAGGAACGGGTGGCCGTTGTCCCGCAGCCGCGCGCAGTTGTAGACGAGCAGCCGGGTCGCCTCGACCTCGAGCGCCATGCGCGCGACCTGGAATTGCACACCCTGGAAATCGGCGATCGGCTTGCCGAACTGCTTGCGCTCCTTGACGTAGGCGATCGTGTGATCCAGCGCGCCCTGCGCGAGGCCGAGCATCTGTGCGCCGATGCCGATGCGTCCTTCGTTGAGCGTCTCGATGGCGACCTTGTAGCCCTTGCCGACCTCGCCGAGGATCTGCGACTTCGGGACGACGCAGTCTTCGAACAGCAGCTCGCAGGTGCTGCTGGCGCGGATGCCGAGCTTGTCCTCCTTCTTGCCGACCGTGAACCCCGGCGTGCCGCGATCGACGATGAACGCCGTAATGCCGCGGTAGCCCTGATCGGGGTTGACGTTGGCGAACACGATGAAGACGTCGGCTTCGTTGGCGTTAGTGATCCACAACTTGCGGCCGCTGATCCGGAAGCCGTCACCCGCTTCGACCGCGCGCGTGGCGAGCGCAAACGCGTCGCTGCCGGAACCCGCTTCGGACAGGCAGTACGCGCCAATCGACTTCGACAGCTTGGGCAGATACTTGCGCTTGATCTCGTCGGAGCCCCAGCGCATCACCGCGTTGACGACCAGCGTGTTCTGCACGTCGACCAGGACGCCGACCGACGGATCGACACGCGACAGCGACTCGACGGCCAGCACCGAATGGAAAAACGTGCCGCCCGCGCCGCCGTAGCTTTCGGGAATCTCGACGCTCATCACGCCGAGGTCGAACAGTTTTTCGACGAGCGCCGGCGCCAGTTTGGCGTGCTCGTCCATCTCTCTGGCGAGCGGACGCACCTCGCGATCGGCGAATTCGTAAACGCTGTCGCGGAAAATCGCTTCATCTTCCGCCAGCCGCGTCAACGCAGGCGTGGCGGTCATCGTCTGGCTCATCTAGGGCCAAATGTTATCATCGGGCCTGGGAGCATGCGCATCACACTGATTCGTGGATGGGTCGTCGCGGCCCTTCTCGCCGTCGCCGGCGATGTGCCGATGCGCGCGTCGATCGAGCAGCAGAAGCCAGCTGAGACGCCGCCACAGGCCGCTCAACAGCCGCCACCGCCCGATCAGCAGCCGGTGTTCCGCACCGGCATCAACACGGTGCGCGTCGACGTCATCGTCACCGACCGGCAGGGCAACCCGGTCCACGATTTGAAGCTCGAGGATTTCGAGATCCACGAAGACGGCAAGCCGCAAAAAGCCGAGACCTTCCGGTTGATCAAGATCGACACCGTCACGCAGCCGGGATATACGCAGCGCACCATTCGCACGCGCAACGACGAAGAGACCGCGGCCGCCGACGAGAACTCACGCATCTTCATGTTCTTCCTCGACGATTACCACGTGCTGAAGGACACCAGCATGTCGATGAAGAAACCGGTGATCGATTTCATCGCCAACGAGCTCGCGCCGGGCGATCTCGTCGGCGTGATGCATCCGCTGACGCCGATCGACGCCGCGGTGGTGACGCGCAACCCGCAGGGGGTGATCAACGCCGTCGAGCGGTTCGAAGGACGCAAGTACAACTACGAGCCGATCAACGAAGTCGAGCGCGGCTACGTCTACAAGCTCACCCCGGACGCGATCGAGATGATCCGCCGGCAGGTCACGTTCACCGCGCTGCGCGGCATCTGCACGAAACTGGGCTCGCTGCGAGAAGGCCGGAAGTCGCTGATTCTGGTCAGCGAGGGCTACAACGCGCTGCTGCCGCCGCAGATGCGCAGCAACCTGCCTGGCGCGGTGGCCGGCGTCGGCGACCTCACGCGCGACCCGTTCGCGGGCGACGACAACATTCTCGAGGACCGCGCCCGCATGGGCATGGAGATCGATCTCAATCGAGAAATGCAGGATGTCTGGGACGCCTGCAACCGCAACAACACCTCGATCTATTCGGTGGACCCGCGCGGGCTGGCGGTGGGCGGCTTCGACATCACCGCGAACATCTCGATGCGGACCAGCCAGCAGTTCCTGAACTCCTCACAGAACACGCTTCGCTCGCTCGCCGAGAACACCGACGGCCGCGCCATCGTCAATCGCAACGATCTCGGCAACGCGATGAAGCAAATCGTCCGCGACGCCAGCGCCTATTACCTGGTGGGCTATACCTCGAGCCAGGCGCCGACCGACGGCAAGTTCCACGAGATCCGTGTGCGCGTCAAACGTCCCGGCCTGCAGGTGCGCCATCGCAAGGGGTATTGGGCGTACACGGCCGAAGACGTGAAACGCGCCTTGGCGGGCCCGAAAGCAGGGCCGCGTGCCGAAGTCACGAAAGCGCTGGCGGCGATCGCGCCGATGACCAATCGACGCTACATCCGCACCTGGATCGGCACGGAGAAGGGCGATGGCGATCGAACGCGCGTCACGCTGCTCTGGGAGCCGTTGCCCGCGACTCCCGGCGTCAAACGCGACGAGCCGCGGCGGGTCACCGTGCTCGCCACCTCGCCGTCGGGCGACATCGTCTATCGAGGGCGCGTTCCGGCCGAACCGGCCGCGGCCGGGACCGGCGGCGTCATTCATTTTGACGCGCCGGCGGGCAAGCTCGATCTGCGGTTGACCGTCGAAGGCGACGGCACGGGCACGCTCGACACGGAAAGCCGCGAACTCGCCGTGCCGGACTTAACCGCGCCGGAGATCCGGTTGAGCACGCCGAAGGTGTGGTTCGCGCGCAATGCCAGGGAATTCACGGCGCTGACCAGCGCCGCGCCGCCACCGCCGACCGCCACCAGAGATTTCAGACGGACGGATCGTCTCTGGATTCGACTCGAGGCCTACGCGCCCGGCACCGCCGTCGCGAGCGTGACGGCGCAACTGTTGAATCAGCAGGGCATCAAGATGACGGACGTGTCGGTGACACCGCCGGTCGATGGGCGAACCCATTCAATCGATCTGCCGCTCGCCAACCTGGCGGCCGGTCAATACCTTCTGGAAATTACCGCGACCAGCGACGGGCAGAAGCCCGTCTCTGAACTGGTGGCGTTCCGCGTCGGCAGCTAGTCCTTGCTCAACGCGCCGGTGTCGTTCCGGCAACCACGAACACTGAATCCGATCCGCCGATCGGGCGGCCGCCGACCGTGCGCCCCCGAACAACGACCGACTTCGTTTCGGGAGTGATGCGCATCTTCTCCGTGTCGAAATACAGTTGCAGGTCGTCGATGCCGTCCGCATCGTAGTCGCCGCTCAACGCCCGCGTCGGCCGTGCACCAGCCACGCTGACGGTCGTTGCATCGATCCGATCGCCGGGAGGGGCGAAGACCCGCACCACCGTGGCGCCGCCGGGCGTCACGATCGCGTTGGCGTCGTAGCCGGGTCTGACGTCGAGTCGCACGGGTATGTAGGGCTTCAGCAGCCAGACGCGGCCGGCTTCGCCGCGGGCTTCCGAGGCGCTGATTGCGACATCGGGGAGTCCGTCGGCGTCGAGATCGCCAACGGCGACGTCCCACCATCGCGAGGGCTCGCCATTGCCCAACAGACGGACGGCACCAAAAGCCTCCAGTGAACCATCGCGAGGCCAATCGCGACGACCGTAGACGAGGTGCAACTGCCGGCGGCCCGGATCGGCGAGCAGCAGGTCACCGATGCCGTCGCCATCGAGGTCGGCAACGGCGAGGTTTTCGCCTAACCGCGACTCCGCTGCCGATTGAATCTCCACGTCTGGAGGCCGTGGGCTGCCGGCGCTGTGTTGGTCGATGCTGAACCACAGACGAACGCTGCCGTCCGAGACAGCGACCAGATCGCCGTCGTCGTCTCCGTTCACATCCCGTATCGTAAACGCCGGTCGCATTCGCCCTGGTGCGGCATCGATGCGATGCGCGATGGCGTCGGTCGACAACGGAGTCGAACCCAACCGACTGGTCGGGATGACGTACAGCGCGCCTTTGCCACCCATCAGGTTCCACAGCCGATCCTCAGCGGCGAACACCGCCACCGTCTCAGCGTCGCGGGCGAGAACGCACGGCTGTGCGAAGCCCTCGCCCATTCGCGAACCGCGGATCGTGAGGTTGGCATCCGCGGCGGCTTCCATCCTTTGCGGCCACGCGCGCCGTCCGTACAGCACAAACACCGCGCCGGCACTCTTGAGTGGCTCAGCGCCGTACTCGATCGCCCCCAGCCAGACATCATCGATGCCGTCGCGGTTGAGATCGCTGGGTCCCCCGCGGCTGCAACCGGCCATCACGGCATCCGGGGCGCGGTGGACCGCGATCGTGACGTCCGCATGGCCGGGAGCCGTTAAGGTGGTCGGCCACGACGTCCGCCCGAAATAAATGAAGGTGGATCCCGACTTGTCATAGTAGTCGGGCTCACCAAAGTGTTCGGTGACCAGGAGATCGGCGATGCCATCGCCGTTGAAATCACCCGTCTGCGTGACCGACAGCCCGCGGCCCTGCGAGCCGCGTATGACGACATCGGCATCGTCAGGCGATAGCGCATCTTTCGCAAGCGCCCCGGCGCTGAAGAAGATGTAAACGCTGCGGGCGAGGTGGGCGTGCAGGATCAGGTCGGTTCGGCGATCGCCATCGACGTCGGCCACGGCCGCTACGGCCAGCATGCCGTTGCCGCTGCCGTCGATCGTGCGCACTCCAAAGACGTCCTCTTCTGCGCTCCATAGGGTGCTGATCGTCAGCGCGCCAACCGCGATCAGCACGGCCGCGACCGCCGGCAGCGCCCACATCCGCCACGCGCGCGCGGCTGGGGGAGGCGAGGCATTGCCCGGAACCCGGTGTCGATCGTGCTGCCGCCACCACGACTCCAGTTCTTCGGAGTAGGCAAACACGCTGTCTCTTTTCTGATGACGGTGCCGGTGGATCGGCAGGCCCTCGCGCTTCTCCCAGTCCTGGACCGTGCGCACACTACGACCGAAGAACTGGGCGATTTCCTTCCAGGACGTGAGCTGGCGCCGAGGCGCCGACGGCTCCGGGGCAACCATGATTTCGTTGGTGGGGTGGAATTCTAACATCGCGCAACATCACGCAAGCGGGCTTTTACCCTGCGATTTCGCCTTTCTGCGCTTGGTGTGCAAGGCGGCGTCAACTAGAAACGCGCCCATGCCCGTTTCCCGCGTTGCCTGTGTAGTTATTGTCGGTTGCGCCGCGCTCACCATCGCCTGTGGCGGTGATTCGGCGCGATCGCATCCGACAAGTGCGTCGCCGGTCGCAACCCTCGCCGCCGATCCGGCGCCGCCCGCGGGGAATCAGGCGGCAACGGACCGTCCAGCCTCCGGCCCCGTGGCCGGCGAGGGGTGGGGCCCGACTGATGTCACGTTCCCGCCACGAAATGAGCCGCTGCTGTTTCGCACGGCACTCGAAGCAAAGTACCGGGACAGCTTGCGGCGTTCCGCGGTGCAAACCTTCGTCGATCAGGAAGGCACCGTCGTCTGGACGCAGGAGTACCTGCGATATCGCGTCAACCTGTGCGGCCATGCCGATGCCGTCTCGCGAGTCTTCGCGCAGATCGACGGGCGCGGCATTCAGCCGGTCTGCGGGACGACCTCGACGACGGTGTTCCCGCCGCGCAATGAGCCGCTCGATTTCATGGTGCAGCTCGAGTCGAAGTATCGCGATGGCTTGCGGCGCAGCGCGGTGTCGAGCTTCGTCGACGTGGAAGGCAACGTCATTTGGACGCAGGAGTATCTGCGCTATCGCGTGAGCAACTGTTCGCATACGGACGCACAGCAGAAGGTCTTCGATCAGATTGACGGGCGCGGCGTCCCCGGCGACTGCGCCAACAGCACATTCACCGGCACCTGGCGTGGCACGGTGCGGTCGTCCGCGTGCACGGCGTCGGGATTTCTGGCGGGCTTCTGCGGGAGCAATCCTTCGATTGTCGACACGATGACGCTGACGCTGCAGCAGAACGGTACCAGCGTCACCGGGACGATCAACGTCGGCGGCTTTCCGGCGGCGGCGACCGGCACAGCCACCGGCACGCGACTGAGCATCAGCGGCCGGCACGTCTCCGGCGGCATCACGACCAGCTACGAAAGCTGGGACACGTCGCTCTCCGGCAGCACGATGGTGGGAACGTTCGTGATCGGCCTGTCGTCATCGCCCCTGCCAGGGTTTGCCCGCTACACCATGTCGTTGAGCTCGGTCTCGAAGGTCGCGCGCGTTTCCCCGGCGGAAATGACGTCGATCGGGGGCGGATTGGGAATCCTCATCGATCGCGCGCGGTTCGGGGTACCGCGCAACTGAGAGCACGGCGGCGGACCAGGGATCGCGGCGCGATCCCTGGGTGCCAGTGCTACGCGTACATCCCGCGCAGCTTCGTCACCGTGGCCACCCGATTGATGGCGACGATATAGGCGGCGGCGCGCATGTCGACGTTGTACTTCTGCGCGGTGTCGAGCACGGCATTGAAGGCCTGGCACATCTTCGCTTCGAGCTTCTCGTTGACTTCCTTTTCCGTCCAGAAGTAGCCGTGGCGATCCTGCACCCATTCGAAATACGACGTGGTGACGCCGCCGGCATTGGCAAGAATGTCCGGCACCACGAACACGCCGCGCTCATGCAGGATCTTATGGGCCTCCGGCGTCGTCGGACCGTTTGCGCCTTCGACGATCAGCCTGGCCTTGATGTCATGGACGTTGTGAATGGTGATCTGCTTTTCGAGCGCCGCGGGGACCAGGATGTCGACGTCGAGTTTGAAGACGTCCTGCGCGGCGAGCGGCTCGCCGCCGCTGAAACCGGCCACCGTCTTGTGCCTGGCGACGTGTTCCTGCAGCTTCGGGATGTCGAGGCCTTTGTCGTTCTGGACGCCGCCTTTCCAGTCGGTCACCCCGATGATCTTGGCGCCGTGTTCGGCCATCAGCTGCGCGCCGATCGCGCCGACGTTGCCGAAGCCCTGCACGGCGATCCGCGATCCCTTGAGCTCGAAGCCGAGATGTTTGGCCGCCTCGCGCGCGACGATCATGGCGCCGCGTCCCGTCGCTTCGCGCCGCCCGAGTGAGCCGCCCATCTCGACCGGCTTGCCGGTGACCACGGCGGTCGAGGTGTGGCCGACGTGCATCGAATACGTGTCGGAGAACCACGCCATGATCTGCTCGTTGGTGTTGACGTCGGGCGCCGGGACGTCCTTGTCCGGCCCGATCGCATCGATGATCTCGGCGGTGTAGCGCCGCGTCAGCGCTTCGAGCTCGCGGTTCGACATCTTCGCCGGCTCGCAGACGACGCCGCCCTTGCCGCCGCCGAACGGCAGTTGCGCCACGGCGCACTTCCACGTCATCCACGCCGCGAGCGTCGTCACTTCGTCGAGCGTGACGTCGGGGTGGTAGCGAATGCCGCCTTTGGCGGGTCCGAGCGTGACGTTGTACTGGACCCGGTACCCGGTGAAGACCTTGATCTCGCCGTTGTCCATCTGGACCGGGCAGGACACGATGATCTGCCGCTTGGGATGGGTCAGCATCTGCCAGATGCCGGGTTCGAGATTCAGAATACGGGCCGCTCCTTCGAATTCCTGGAGCATGCCGGAGAACAGGGTGCCGTGTGCGGACATCGATTCCTCAGCTCTTATGAACGTCACTGCGCCATCGCGAGCAGGGCAGGCAAACGAATCAAAGTAGCAATCCCGTTATCGCAATGTCAATTCGCTATCCATGTCATGCGTCGCGGGTATGCCGGCCGAGGTAACCGGGTTGCTGCCGACTCCCGGACCGTCACACCTGCGGTAGAGCCGCTTGGCCGCGCCGCAGCGTAGCCACGACGTGTGTGCCAAACCAACCCGGGTCATATAATCATGGGGACATGAAGAGCGTGGTCGACCGCGCGGACACGCGCAAAGCGCAATGGGAACGCGAGGTGCTCGAACCGGCGCTCAAGAAGTCACCGGAGCGAAAAGGTCCGTTCACGACGATCTCGGGCCGTCCGATCGAGCGGCTCTATACCGCCGACGATGTGGCGTCCATCGACTACGACCGCGACATCGCCAACCCGGGCGAGTTTCCCTACGTGCGCGGCATTCATCCGAGCGGCTACCGCGGCAAGTTGTGGACGATGCGGCAGTTCGCGGGATTCGGATCGCCGGAAGAGACGAATCAGCGCTACAAGGATCTGATCGCCGCCGGCGGCACTGGCTTGAGCGTGGCGTTCGACCTGCCGACGCTGATGGGCCGCGACCCCGATCATCCATTGTCGCTGGGCGAGGTCGGCAAATGCGGCGTCAGCATCGTGTCGCTCAAGGACATGGAGCGGCTGTTCGAAGGCATTCCGCTCGACGATCCCGCCATCACGACGTCGATGACGATCAACTCGCCGGCGCCGATGATCTTCGCGATGTATCTGGTCGTGGCGCAGCAGCACGGTGCCGACTGGAAAAAGATCTCGGGCACCATCCAGAACGACATTCTCAAGGAATTCATCGCGCAGAAGGAATACATTTTCCCGCCGCGCCAGTCGATGCGTCTGATCACCGACATCTTCGCGTTCTGCTCGCGGGAAGTGCCGAAGTGGAACACCATCTCGGTGAGCGGCTATCACATCCGCGAGGCCGGCTCGACGTCGTTGCAGGAGCTGGCCTTCACGCTGCGGGACGGCTTGGAGTACGTGCAATACGGCGTCGACGCGGGCCTGGACGTCGACGACTTCGTGCCGCGCATCTCCTTCTTCTTCAATTCGCACAGCGATTTTTTCGAAGAGATTGCGAAGTATCGCGCCGCCCGCAAGCTCTGGGCGGAAGCGATGAAGCACCGGTTCGGCGCGAAGAACCCGCGCTCGTGGCAGCTGCGCTTCCATACCCAGACCGCCGGCGTATCGTTGACCGCGCAGCAGCCCTACAACAATGTCGTTTGGACCGCGCTGCAGGCCCTCGCCGCGGTCCTCGGCGGCACGAATTCACTCCACACCAATTCGCTCGACGAAGCGTTGGCGCTGCCGACCAAGGAGGCCGCGACGATCGCGCTCCGGACCCAGCAGATCATCGCGTACGAGAGCGGCGTCACGAACGTCGTCGATCCGCTCGGCGGCTCGTACTTCATCGAGAAGCTGACGCGCGAGATGGAAGAGGGCACGCTCGCATACTGGGACACGATCGATCGCATGGGCGGGATGGTCGAAGCGATCGAGCGGGGCTTCCCGCAACAGGAAATCGCCGAGGCGTCGTACCTGTTCCAGCAGGCCGTCGAACGCCGCGACAAGACGATTGTCGGCGTCAACGACTTCATCCAGACCGACGAAAAACCGCTCGAGATCCTCTACATCGACGACAGCACGGCGGAACTGCAGCTCGAGCGGCTGGCGGAATTGAAGCGGACGCGCGACAACGACGCGGTGCGGCGTACGCTCGACGCGTTGAAAGCCGGCGCGAAAGGCACCGCGAACACCATGCCGCTGTTGCTCGATTGCGTGCGGGCCTACGCCACCGTCGGCGAGATGTGCGACGCGCTTCGCGAGGTGTGGGGCGAGTACGAAGAAGTGCCGATTATTTAGGCCAAGGGGCTAAGAGGCCGAGGGGCCAAGGGGCCGAGGGGCCGAGGGGCCGAGGGGCGAAGGGGCCAAGAGGCCAAGAGGCCAACGGGCCGATAGGCTGATGGGCCGATGGGCGAAGGGGCCAAGAGGCCAAGGGGCCAAGAGGCCAAGGGGCCAAGAGGCTGGGGGGCCGATAGGCCAATGGGCCGATGGGCGAGGGGCCGAGAGGGCGGATGAATCAGAAGATTAGGGTCGTCATTGCAAAACCCGGGCTTGATGGCCACGATCGTGGTGCGAAGGTGATTGCTCGCGCCTTGCGCGACGCGGGCATGGAAGTGATCTACACGGGCCTGCGCCAAACCCCTGAGCAGATCGTCTCGGCCGCTCTCCAGGAGGATGCCGACGTCATCGGATTGTCGATCCTGTCCGGCGCGCACATGCACATCTGCCCGCGCGTGATGGAGCTGTTGAAGGCGAAGGGCCTGGACGATGTGCAGGTGGTGATTGGCGGCATCATTCCGGACGTCGACATACCGAGACTGAACGCCTTGGGCATCACCGGCATCTTCCTGCCCGGCACGCCGATGCAGCAGATCATCGACTTCATCAGCGCCAACGCGCGAGCCCGGGTATGACGGGCGCGAGGCCGAGTCTGTTGCCCGGGCGGGATGCGGCCGATATGCAAAGGTAGCCCGGCGCATGCGCACACTTCTTCTAGCCGACGACAGCATTACGGTCCAACGAGTAATCGCGCTGACGTTCGCGGAAGAGCCGATTCAGGTTGTCTGCGTCAGTGACGGCCGTCAGGCCATGGAGAAGATGGCCTCGCAGCGCCCGGATATCGTCCTCGCGGGCACGACGCTGCCGCACGTCAACGGCTATGAACTCGCCGCGTTCATCCGCGGCAAACCGGAGTTACAGCGCGTGCCGGTGGTACTGTTGACCGGTGCGTTCGAAACCGTCGACGAAGCGAAGGTCGCGTCGAGCGGCGCCAGCGGGGTGATCGAAAAACCCGTCGAGCCATCGATCGTGATTAAGCGCGTCAAGGAACTGCTGGGGTTGAAGGCGGACAGCAAACCGGCGCTCGGGCCGGGCCGGCTGATCACGCCCGCGGATGTTCCCGGAGACAAGAAGCTGCCAGTCGCCACGCCGCCGCGAGCGGTCACCTCGACCCGCGGCACGCCGTCGCGATGGGAGCAGCTGCGCAATCAATCCGGCCTCGATGCCAGCACACGCTCGGTCGAGGATTCGTCAACACGCTCGAACGACTATCTGGAGTCGCTCGATGACGCGTTCGACACGCTCGACCGGCAGCTGTCGGGACGCGCCACGGATAAAACGCACCCGCGCAATCCCGCCGGGCCACTCGGCCACACCCATTCACCGATCGATCCGCGCTCGCCTGGCCGGCGACCCGCCGACGGCGCGCCTGCCGGCAATCCCGTCTTCGAAGTCGACGACGAGTGGTTCGGCAACGCCGAGAACGCGCCGGCCGCGGCCCGCGCCAGCCGCCACGAGTTTGCCGACGACCTCCGTGACCCCGAACTGCAAGGGCCGGCGCCAGCCGCCTCGACGCACGCCATATACGAGGTCGATGAGGCATGGTTCGCTGACGGCGACACGAAACACGACGCCAAACGTAATGAACACCAACATCTCGTCGCCGAAATGGGCGTTCACGACGTGGACCTCCCGCCGGTGGAGCCGCCGTCAATCGTCCTCGGCTTCGGCATCGACGATCCAAAGGCGCCTCCGCCATCGCCTCCGCCTCTGAAAGACGAGCCGCACTCGGCGCCGACACCGGCGCGGTCCGAGTCGAAGCCCGAAGCGCCGATGGCGCCAGCGACGCAGCCCCGTATTGACGCGCCAGCGCGATTGGGACCGGCGGTGACGGCAGCCGCCGAGGCCAAGCCGGACGAATCGCGGCAGGGTCACACAACATCAACGGACCGCGACAGCACGGCGATCGTGCCGCTGCCGCCGATTGCCGCCGCCCCGATCGCAGCGTCCGCCGACCCGCCGCGGGCGGTGGCCGATGATTTCGCCGCCTTGCTGGCCTACGAAACCGGTGAGCAGATTAAGCCTCCGGCGCCGCCGTTGCAGCTGACTGAAGAAGTGCTCGAAGATCTGGCCGCGCGCGTTGCCGATCGGCTGCGCGCGACCATGGCCGCGACGATGCGCGATACGGTGCGCGCGGTGGTCGGCGAGACCTCCGAGCGGCTGGTGCGCGAGGAGATCGAACGCATCAGGAATCGCAAATAGGCCGCCGCGCACTGATCTGCGAGGCTGCAGGCATAATGAGCAGATGCCTGTTCCAGACAAACCGGTCCTAGAAGGGCTGGAGGAGTCTCTCGCCGCGCGCTGGGAACGAGACGGTACCTATCGCTTCAATCGTCAGCGTTCGCGGGACCAGATCTATTCGATCGACACGCCGCCACCGACGGTCAGCGGTTCGCTGCACATCGGCCACGTTTTTTCATTCACGCACACCGACATCATCGCGCGCTTTCAGCGCATGCGCGGCAAGGAAGTGTTCTATCCGATGGGCTGGGACGACAACGGCTTGCCGACCGAGCGGCGCGTCCAGAACTACTTCGGCGTTCGATGCGACCCGTCGTTGCCGTACGATCCCGCGTTCACGCCGCCCGACAGGCCGGACAAGCATCCCATCTCGGTGTCGCGCCCGAATTTCATCGAGCTGTGCACGAAGCTGACCGTCGAAGACGAGAAGGCATTCGAAGAGCTGTGGCGATACCTTGGCTTGTCGGTCGACTGGTCGATGACGTACGCGACGATCGGCCGCGAGGCGCAGCGGATCTCGCAGCTGATGTTCCTGCGGCTGCTGCACAAGCAGCTGGCCTATCAGCTCGAAGCGCCGACGTTGTGGGACGTGGATTTTCGCACCGCCGTGGCGCAGGCCGAGCTCGAGGATCGTGAGCAGCCGGGCGCGTACCACAAGATCCACTTTTATCGCGATGGCGCGGATGGCAGCCGCGAGGCCGTCGCCATCGAGACGACGCGGCCGGAGTTGATTCCTGCCTGTGTCGCGCTGGTCGCGCATCCGGATGACCACCGCTACCGGCATCTCTTCGACACCCACGTCATCACGCCGTTGTTTGGCGTACGGGTGCCGGTCAGGGCGCACGCACTCGCCGATCCCGAAAAGGGCAGCGGCATTGCGATGATTTGCACGTTCGGCGATACCACCGACGTCACGTGGTGGCGTGAGTTGAAACTGCCCGTCCGCGCGATCGTGCTGCCCAACGGGACGCTTGCGCCGGTGCGATGGGGCCAGCCTGGATGGGAATCGGCGGATCCCGGCCGCGCGCAAGCCGCGTACGATCAGCTGGCCGGCCTGTCCGCGAAGAAAGCGCAGGCGAAGATCGTCGAGTTGTTGCGCGACAGCGGCGATCTGCAGGGGGATCCGAAGCCGATCACCCACAACGTCAAGTTTTACGAGAAGGGCGACCGCCCGCTCGAGATCGTCACGAGCCGGCAGTGGTTCATCAAGACGATCGAGTACCGCGATCGCTTTATCGAACGCGGCCGCCAGATCAGCTGGCACCCGGAATACATGCGCGCCCGTTACGAGAACTGGGTGAACGGCCTCAACGGCGATTGGTGTATCAGCCGGCAGCGGTTCTTCGGCGTGCCGTTTCCCGTCTGGTACCCCTTGCGCGACGACGGCACGACCGATTACGACCACGCGATCATTGCAGACGAATCACAGTTGCCGGTCGATCCCTCCACGGACGTGCCCGCCGGTTACCGCGCCGAACAGCGGGGCCAGCCCGGCGGTTTCATCGGCGATCCCGACATCATGGATACTTGGGCGACGTCATCGGTCACGCCGCAGCTGGTCACGGGCTACGAGTCGGACGCCGACTTGTTCGCGCGGACGTTCCCGATGGACCTGCGTCCGCAGGCCCACGACATCATCCGCACCTGGCTGTTTTCATCGGTGGTCCGCGCGCATTTCGAGAACGACGCCGCTCCCTGGGGCCACGCCGCGATCTCGGGGTTCGTGGTCGATCCCGATCGCAAGAAGATGTCGAAGTCCAAGGGCAATGTCGTCACGCCGATGGCACTGCTGAAGGAACACGGCTCCGACGGCGTTCGCTACTGGGCGGCGCGTGGCGGGCCCGGTGTCGACACCGCGTTTGATCCGGGGCAGATGAAGATCGGGCGCAAGCTCGCCATGAAGATGTTGAACGTCTCCAAGTTCGTTCTCCAGGGAGAACAGCCGGCCGGACCCGTGATTGAAGCGCTCGATCGCGGCATGTTGCAGAACCTCGCGGCGCTGGTCGATGACGCCACCACCGAGCTCGACAACTACGAATACGGCAAGGCGCTCGCCAAGATCGAATCGTTCTT
>DASPNQ010000189.1:0-30833 GCA_035626435.1 Vicinamibacterales bacterium | reverse complement strand
AGGCAATAGCCAGTTCATAGCCGCCGCCCGAAGCAGTGCCGTTTAAAGCGGCTATGTATCGCTGACCGGAATTGCGCGAAGCGTCTTCAATCGCGCAGCGAGTTTCGTTCGTGAATTTGCAGAAGTTGACTTTGAAGGCGTGCGAGCTTGTGCCGAGCATGTAAATGTTCGCGCCCGCGCAGAAGATGCGCGGCTTGAGGCTGGTCAGGACGACGGCGTGCACTTCGGGGTGCTCGAAGCGCAGGCGCTGCAAGACATCCGCGAGCTCGATGTCGACGCCGAGATCGTACGAATTCAACTTCAACTTGTAGTCGCCGGGCCGGAGGCCGGCGTCTTCGCGCACGTCCATCGCCAGCGTCGCGATGTTGCCGTCGATCGACAGCTTCCAGTGTTTGTACTGAGACGGATCCGTCTCGAAATTCACCGCGGGCAGGGTTGCCGTCTGTTCCACGCGCGAAGTGTACTACGGTTTTAAACGCTTGTTCAAACCCATGGTATAACGGTGCGTGGCACCCGCCGCGGTTGCGAGGAGGTGCCCGTACGATATGCGACAGCCAGCGGCGAATGACCGGCGGATCGAGATCCTGAAGAGCGCGGCAGCGGCGTTTCGCCGCCGCGGCTATCACGGCGCCAGCGTCGACGAGATTGCCTCGGCCCTCGAAATGACGAAGGGCAATCTCTATTACTACTTCAAGAACAAGGAAGAGATTCTCTTCGCGTGCCACGAGTACTCGCTCGACAAGCTGCTGGCGTTGATGGCGGACGTGCAGGCGGAGTCGTCGACGCCAGAAGAAAAGCTGCGGAAGCTGATGCTGGCGTTCGTGCATCTGATCCTCGACGACCTGCACGGCACCGCGTTGACGCTCGATCCGGAAGCGTTGTCGCCGCCGTTGTTGAAGCGCATCATCGCCAAGCGCGACGAGTTCGATTACGGCATCCGCGCGATCATCCAGCAAGGCATGGATCAAGGCGTGTTCAAGCCGGGCGACCCGAAGATGATTGAATTCGCGATGATGGGCGCCGTCAACTGGATCGCGAAGTGGTTCGACCCCGCCGGGGCGATGACGTCGGATCAGATCGGCGATGCCTTTGCCGATTACCTGGTCGGCGGGCTGCGCAAGACCTAGCCGATCGTGTCGACGCCGCCTCTGCCGCCGGCGCAGCTCCACGACATGCCGGACGCCGAGTTCATCGACTGGTGCTACCGCCGTATTCTGATGCGCCCGGTGGACGATTCCGGGCGGCAGCATTACCTCGCGGCTCTGGCCGGCGGGCTGTCGCGCCTCGATCTGATCCGCGAACTGTTCGAATGCAGCGAATACCGCGATCGATTTGCCGCCTGCCGGCTCTATCCGCCAGGGCATGCGTTGTCGCCACTGCCGTCGGCGGCAGAGATCGAGGCGCACGCGCATTTCAACTGGCATCCACCGGACATTCCGGGCATCGATCTGCGCATCGACGAACAGCGGCAATTGCTGTCGCGTCTCGCGGCGCACTATCCTCGCCTGCCGTTCACGGAACAACCGGTTGCCGGCCGTCGTTTCTCGTACGCGAACAGCAGCTATACGCACGCCGACGCGATCCTGCTCGGCTGCCTGATGATCGAACTGCGTCCCCGCCGGATCATCGAGGTCGGGTCCGGCCATTCGTCCGCCGCGATGCTCGACGTCAACGACGCCTGCCTTGACGGCCAGGTGGAGTTCACGTTCATCGATCCCGATCCGTCACGACTGCATGCACTGATCGACGCATCGGCCGTGCGGGCGCAGATCGTGCCGACGACGCTGCAGCAGGTGCCGGCAGAGACGTTTGCCGCGCTGCAGTCGGGCGACATTCTGTTCATCGATTCCTCGCACGTCAGCAAACTCGGCAGCGACGTCAACCGCGTGTTCTTCGAGATCCTGCCGTCACTCGCCGATGGCGTCTACGTGCACATCCACGACGTGCTGTATCCGTTCGAATACCTGCTGCAATGGCTGCAACGCGGCATGGTGTGGAACGAGCAGTACCTGTTGAGGGCGTTTCTGCAGTACAACCACCGCTTCGCGATTCGTCTGTTCTCGACGTTGATGCTCGATACGGACCGGGCATGGTTCGCGCAACACATGCCCGACGTCCACAAGGAACACGGTGGTTGCCTGTGGATGGAGAAGGTGCCGCCGCATTAGGACGCGGTCTCGCCAGGCTTCAGGATCAACACCTCGATGCCGGATCCGGCGAGATGCTGCACGAGTTGCTCAGGTGTTCCGGTCAACAACGGGAAGGTGCCGTAATGCATCGGCACGACCTGTCTGACACCCAGCCACTTCGCCGCCAGTGCCGCCATCTCCGGGCCCATCGTCAGGCGATCGCCGATCGGCAGGAACGCGATGTCCGGTTTGTACAACTCGCCAATCAGCTTCATGTCCCCGAACAACGACGTGTCGCCCGCAAAATAGATCGTCTGATCGTTCTCGAGCGTGATCACGAACCCCGCCGGCGCGCCCAGATACACCACGCCGTTGTCGTCGAAGCTGCTGCTGTGCCGCGCATCGGTCATGGTGATGCGGACGCCCTTGACGGTAATCGTGCCGCCGATGTTCATCGGCTCGACGTGCTTGATGCCCTTGGCGCCGAGCCATGACGTGATCTCCCAGATGGCCACGACGGTCGCGCCCGTATCTTTGGCGACTTGATGGGCATCGCCGATGTGATCGAAGTGGCCATGAGAAATCAGAATCAAGTCCGCGTGTTTCGGCCGCGCCTGGGCCGGGAAGGATGGATTGCCGGCGTACCACGGGTCGAAGAGGATTTCCTTGCCGCCCGGGGTTCGGAGCCTGAACGCGGAGTGGCCAAGCCAGGTAATCGAGAGATTCTGCATGCGAAAACTTTACAGGAGAAGCGAGATCGGAAGGGTCAATCCGCTACTCCCCTTGCGGCTCCGCATCTCCGTTCTCCTGTAAGATTGATCGGATGGTCGAAGCGCCGCTGCACTTCTTAAAACCCCGGGCCCCCAAGCCCGAGTGGCTGAAGGTGCGCGCGCCGGGGTCCGACAATTACCTGCGGCTCCGCGGCATCATGCGCGAGCTCAAGTTGAACACCGTCTGCGAAGACGCGCACTGCCCGAATATCGGTGAATGCTGGCATCACGGCACGGCGACGTTCATGATCCTCGGCGACGTCTGCACGCGCGCCTGCACCTATTGCGCGGTCGCCCATGGCCGTCCGGCGACTCTCGACATCGACGAGCCGCGTCGCGTCGGCGAGGCCGTCGAGAAAATGGCGTTGAAGTATGCGGTGATCACGTCCGTCGATCGCGACGATCTGCCCGACGGCGGCGCTGGCATCTTCGCCGAGACGATTCGCGACATCAAGCGGCGGTTGCCAGACTGCCGCGTCGAAGTGTTGATCCCGGATTTCAAGGGCGAGCGAGGGCCGCTGGAAACGGTGCTGGCCGCGGCACCGGATGTGCTCAATCACAACACCGAAACGGTGCCGCGCCTGTATCGCGCCGTGCGATCGGGCGGCCGGTATTCGCGCACGCTGGAGCTGCTGGATCGGTCGCGGACCATCGCGCCCGGCATTCCGACCAAAACCGGCATGATGATGGGCCTCGGCGAAGAGCACGACGAAGTGGTCGCGGTGTTCCGGGATCTGCGCAAGGTCGGCGTGTCGATCCTCACGCTCGGCCAGTATCTGCGGCCGTCTGACAGCCACGCCGTGATGACGCGCTACTACCATCCGGACGAGTTCAGGGAACTGAAGCGCATCGCCCTGGACATGGGGTTCGTGCACGTCGAAGCAGGCCCACTGGTTCGCAGCTCCTACCACGCACACGAGCAAGCCGACGCCGCTCAACGCGCGGCGGCGACCAACAAAACCTAGCGCGCGCAACGGCTGCGCGGAACTGCACGGTAGCCCATCCGGGGTATTGCTGCGCTGGCGCCCTGGCGATACGCTGGAGTGCCTCAGAGGCCCCCAAATGATGAAACGCTGTCTGGCTCTCGTTCTCGTTGTCCTTTCGACCTCCGGCGTTCAGGGGCAAAGCGCCCTCTCGATCACGGGCGTTGACCGCACCAGCGCGCCGACGCTTGGGCTGATCGCCGTCAACGGCAGCGGCTTCGACACGGCCACCGCGATCTCAGTCGTGTTCAGCGCTCGCGATGTGATCACCGCCACGGTGCCTGTCGTCACGGCATCGCCGTCCGCGGTCCGCGTCGCAGTTCCGCCGCTGATCAGCCGGACCACCGGCAACCTCATCGACACGCCGGTCGTTGTCGACGTGCAGGTCGTGCAGGTGTCGGCGTCTTCCGTCGCGACGTCCAACACGATTGGCGGCCTGACGGTCGAGCCGCCGCCGACCGCAAGCGGCACGCCCGGCACGTTTACGCGCGCATTGCTGCGGACGATGCTTGATGTGCAGAGCGATATGAGGCGGGGGCGCCAATCGAGCGCGGGATACGGCAGCGCCGTGGCCTCGTCGCAGCGCTTCAGCGATGCGCAGACGGCGCTCGCTGACGGGGTGTCGCTGATCGTGACGACGCCCGAAGCGACCGCGAACATTCCGGCGCGCGACAATTTCCCGCTGCTCCTCAGCGCCCGGTCCTTGCGGGCGATGGATCGGGTCGGCTCGGCATTCGTGCAACAGAGCAACTCGGCATTCCGCACCTCGAGCGGCGGTCCCGTCACAGTTACATCGTGTGCGTGCAATCCGATTAGCGATCTGGACCGTTCGCTGTGCGAGTTCCGCCAGAACGCGTGCGTCGCCTACGATCCGGCACGCCGCGTCGTGCAGGAGGGCGCCGTCAGTTCCTACGGGACGCAGTTCAGCCTGCTTGGCAGCTGGGCGGCCGGCGGCCTCTCCGGTCTCTCGCCGGAAACCGCGAGCGGACTAGGCCTGCTGTTATCGCAATCGATGGCTTATGCGGCCGCGATTCTCGCCGGCGGCGAACCGGAAGGCACGTGGGGCCTGCTGCGCGACAACGGCACGTCGCTGTTCAACGATCTGAACAACAGTGGTCTCAGCATCTTCCTCGGATTGCACGCCGCTCTCGAATTGACGCAGCAAGTCGAAACCGCGGTGGCTCAGACACGCGGGCCGCTGAGCTCAGCGCCGCAAGGCGGTTTTGTGATGCCGGCGCCCGAGCCCGCGAGCCCGCCGGCGAATACGCGGTCGACACGCGTCTACAGTGGCATCGGCGTCGGACCGAAATGGATCGCCACTCCAATCAACCAGCAGGTGACGACCATCAGCGCCGCGACCCTGCCCGCATCGGCGGTCAGCAGGTTCAACGGCCGGTATTCGGGAACGTCGAGTGCCACGTGCACCATCACTGGTCCGGACCTGCCGCCAATTACGCAATCGGCATCCGAGTCGATCACGGTCACCGTCACCAACGGCAGCATCACGGGCGGCGGCACGGTGTCGGACACCGGCCGGTTCACGGCTCCCGCGATCGCCGCGGGTGGTGTGACCTGCACGGTGGGCGGCCTGTTCTGGTCTGTCGGGACCGGATCGGGCGAGGCTGGCGCGAACGGCTTCACCAACTGCAGTGGCGGTGTCGCCGGAGCGTCGTTACGTTGCTCCGGAAGCTGGACGCTGCGCCGTCAGTAGGTCATCAGCACGACACGCATTTATTGTTGTTGATCGCACCGAGACTGGCGAGCAGCGCGATCGTCTCCGGATACGGCTGCGTGCGCTGCACCGGCCCGTTCGCGACATCAATCGTCGTCTGACCCGACCGGTTCACTTTCTTCACGTCCGCGCCCTTCGACACGAGGAACCGGATCATTTCGGTGTCGCCGCGCGAGGCGGCGTGATGGACGATGGTGTTGCCATCGGCGTCCAGCGCATTGACGTCGGCACCGAGCTCTTCGACGAGATACTTCACCGCGGGGAGCATGCCGGCGGGCGCGACGTGGTGCGAGTTGCCTGCGAAGCCAAGTGCATAGCCCGGCCCGGCCGCCGCATGCAGGGGTGACGCGTTGGGACCGCCGATTGGAATCGGCGGCAAGCCGGTCTTGTCGACACCGGCGGCTGGATCCTCGGGGCCGCGGCGTGCAAACAGCTTCATCGTCGGAATCGAGGGATCGGCGCCGTGCTGGACGAGGAGCTTCATCGCCGCGACGTCGGCCGCATAGGCGGCGCGCCAGAACGGCGTCGCTCCCGCTTCATCCACACCGGATTGATCGAAGTTGTAGCCCGAGTACCACACTTTACGCCGCAGACGGGCATTCGGATCGGCGCCCCTGTCGAGCAGCTGCTTCATCAGCTCGAGGTAGCCGCGGGACTGCTGCAGATGCGCGCGCGGCTGCGGGTACGCGGCGATCGGCGCCCATTGCACGTTGACGACCGCGTAGAGCGGCGAGACGCCGGCGTCACTCGCCAGGTTGGGATCAGCGCCTTTCTCCAACAAGAACGCGGCGAGATCGAAATGGCCGTTGATCACCGCAGTCAGCAGCGGCGACGCCTGATCGCCGGGGCTCGTCGTGTTGACGTCGACGCCGGCAGTCACGAGCGCACGCGCCGCCGCGAGGCTGCCCTGCCGCGCTGCGAAGTGCAGCGCCGACAGCCCGCCTTGGGTGCCAATCAACTCGTTGTACCGATAGCCGCGCGTCACTCCGGGGACGTCCGGCCCGCCGCGCGGCGCCTGGGGCCGGCCGCCGCCTTCCTCGATTGGCGAGGACAGCGCCTTCAAGTCCACGACCGCCGACGCGATCTTCCAGTCGGCGCCACGCGACAGCAGCAGCGTCACGACGTCAGCGCGGTCGAGGCCGGCGGCCACCATCAGCGCGGTCTGCCCGAATGCTTTCTCCCTGGCGTTGACGTCGGCGCCGGTTTCGACCAGCCGGGTGACCGTGTCGGTGCTTCCGGCACGTGCCGCCAGCATCAGCGGCGTCGCGCCGGTGGCCGTCGTGAGGTTCGGATTGGCGCCGGCGGCAATCAACGCCGCCACTACCTGCGCGTGACCTGACTGGCTGGCCATGTGCAGCGGCGTGATGGCGCCAAGCCTGGTCGTCGCACGAACATTCGCGCCGGCCGCCAGCAGCATTTGCACGAGCTGCGCATCCCCGTGCGTCGCCGCCCAATGCAGCGCCGTCATGCCGTCGCCCTGGGCGGCGTTGACATCCGCGCCGTTCTTCAGCAGCGCCTCGACCGCGGCCGGGTCTTTCGCCTTCGCCGCGTCGGCGACGTTCGTCGATGACGCGGTGAGCCCGTCGATGCTCACGCACAACAGCAACGCGGCAAGCATCGATCGGCTGCTGGAACGCGCGACACCGGGTCCGGCGCTACGACTGCGCGGCATTCAAATCCATCGCTTTCGTGGAGTCGCCAAACTGATTGATCTCCACACCAATCGCCTGCAGCGCCGCCAACATCGCGTTGGCCATCGGGGTGCCATCCTCGGCCTTGATGTGGCGATTGCCCTTCAGGGCCCCGCCGGCATGGCCCGCGAAAAACAGCGGGCAGCGTTTGTGGTTATGCAGGTTGGAGTTGCCCATCGCCGAGCCGTAGATGATCAGCGAATTGTCGAGCACGTTGCCATCGCCCTCTTTGATGCTTTTCAACTTTTCGAGCAGATACGGCACCAGGCTGACGTGGTAGGTGTTGATCTTCTGGAAGTCGGCAATGCGCTCTTCTCGATCGAGGTGATGTGAGCCGGTGTGGAACGCCGCCGTCGACCCGCTGGCGGCAAAGACGCGATTGGACACGTCGCGGCTCCACTTGAACGAGAAAATGCGGGTGGCATCGGCTGCAAACGCGACCGCCTGCAGATCGAACATCAGCTTGACGTGTTCTTCGAACGAGTCGGGCACGCCGATCGGCGCGCCGGGCAGCTCGCGCGGCTCGCCGCTCTGGTTCGACTGCTCCACCTTCTGAATGCGGCGCTCGATCTCGCGGACGTCATCCAGGTAGTCCGACAAACGCGCGCGATCGGCGGGGCCAAGCCGCCGCCGCAGATCGGCGGCCGATTCGGTCACCCAGTCCAGGATGCTCTGATCGTCACGGCGCCGCGCGCGTCGCGCCTCGGGTGTTGCGCCGACACCGAACAACTGATCGAACACCGCACGCGGATCGCGGATCATCGGTAGCGGATCGGTCGGCGACGACCAGCTGATCGTGTCGGTGTAGACGCACGAGTAGTTGTACGAGCAGCCGCCGGCCTGATCGACGTTCTCGATGCACACCTGCATCGAGGGAATCGGCGTGGCGTCGCCAAACTGCTGCGCGTAGATTTGATCGAACGACGTCCCGGCGTAGACGTCCGAGCCCTGCGTCTGTTTGGGCTTGGACTGGGTCAGGAACACGGCGGCGGTGCGGAAATGATCCGCGCCGATCTCCGGCGCCGAGAACGCCTCCGCATTGCGGACGTCGGTGTTGCTGACAATCGTCAGGTATTCGCGGTACGGCTCGAGGGCTTTGAGGCTGGTCGGGCTGAGGTCGAACGCACTGCCCGTCTTCGCCGGCGACCACATGTTTTTCTGAATCCCGTAGGTGGTGCTGCCGGCGGCGCCGTGCACCATCTCCATGGCAATCAGGCGAAGCGGTTTGCGCTCGGCCTGCGCGGATGCCGCGGCTGGCAGCATCGCATCGAGAAATGGCAGGGCGATGGTCGCGCCAAGGCCCTTGAGCGCCGCGCGGCGAGACAGGTGGTGTCGGGTCAAAAACATTAGCGCTGTCCTTGCAGGTCGGTGGTGAGCGTCTGCCGTTGTGTGGCCGGAAGTTTGGCCATTCGAAACGCGTCGGACTCGACAATCCCCGTCACGAACGCGCTGATGCGATAGTCGTGCGCCTCGGCGGCACGAACGATGCGCCGGATCATGGGCATGTCCGCGGGCTCGATCCGCCGTCCGAGCGCATAGGTCATCAGGCTGCGTGTAAAGCTCAGAAGAAAGACATCCTGCCGCCTCAACAACGCGTCGCGAAGACCCGCAGGGCCTTCGATCGCGGTGCCGTCGTACGCCGTGCCTTTGGTGTCGACAGCCATGCCGCCATCGCGGACGCGCCATTTGCCGGTCGCATCGAAGTTCTCTAGCGCCAGACCCAGTGGATCGATGACGCGATGACAGGACGTGCACTGCGGGTTGCTGCGGTGTTGCTCCATCCGCTGGCGCACCGACAACGCCACACCACTCTCCGTCGTCCGGCTGGTTTCCTCGAGGGCGGGTATGTTCGGCGGCGGAGGCGGCGGTGGCGATCCCAGCAGCACTTCCATCACCCATTTGCCGCGCTGGACCGGCGACGTGCGCTCGGCGATCGACGTCAACGTCAAGATGCTGCCGTGCCCGAGGATGCCGCGGCGATCGGCCGGCACGGCGACGCGCCGGAACTCCGATCCGACGACGTTGGGGATCCCGTAATGGCGGGCGATCCGTTCGTTGATGTAGGAGTAATCGGCGGTCAGCAGATCAAGAACGCTGCGATCGTCCCGCACGATGCTGTCGAAGAACAACTCAGTCTCTTTCTTGAGCGCGAGCGACAGCGTCTGGTCCGAGTACGGATACAAAATCGGATCGGGACTGACCTTCTCGAGATCCTGCAGGCGGAGCCACTGGGACGCAAAACGCGTCGCCAGCGCATTGGCCTGCGGCGCCTTGAGCATTCGCTTTGCGTGGCGGCGCAACGCCAGCGGGGTCGACATGCCGTCGACGCTCGCCGCCTTCAATAATTCGGCGTCCGGTCCGCGTCCCCAGAGAAAAAACGACAATCGCGATGCGAGCTCATAATCCGCGAGGCGATAGACGCCATTGGTCAACCGCTCCGGCGTGGCTTCGACGCGAAACAGGAATCGTGGGCTGGCCAGAATGGCCTCGAGGGCCTTGGTGATGCCCGCCTCGAAATTCTTGTCCTTGCGGCCGCGCGCGTAGAACGTCATCAGCCGCGCATGGTCCGCGTCGCTCACCGGACGCCGGAAGGCCTGCGTCGCCAGCCGGCGGACGATGCTCGCCGCACACGTCTGCTCCTCCATCAGCGCCAGCGGACGGCACGAGAACACACGCCTGCGGCTGGGCGTGTCGCTGACACCGGTGACCCGATGCGGCCCGACGATGCTGAGGCTGCGCAGGTGCGGCAGCGTGGTGATGCCGTAGGCGATGCCGATCTCGGTATCCGCCATGGTGTGATCGATCGGCGCGATCAGGTCGTTGATCAGGCCGTCGAAGCGCTGAATGAATGCCGCGCTGACGCGGTGCGTTCCGGCCTTGACGTAAATCGGCGCCGTCTTCAGCGTCAGCCCGGTCTTTTCCTCGCTCATCCGCGGATCGATCGAGAAGATCGCGAGGCGGGCGCCGTCCAGCGACACTTCGATTTCCTCACCGGGCCGGGTGTTGCCGAACAGATAGCCGAGCGGCTCTGCGAAGAAGTCCATGCTGAAGACATACTCGCCGTCAGCAACAAACGTGTGGTCGACGGAGATGCCGCCGCGGGTTCCCGCCGGCGCGCCCTCGACGTGCGCCATCTGCGACGCCGTCTTCGGGAGTTTGAACGTGGCCTGCGCCGCTGAACCTTCCGGGTCACCAATCGCCAGCATGGCAATGCGGCTCGCCGCGCGCAGGTAGCCTTCCATCAGCGTCGGCGAGAATGTCTGCACGTCGGCGATGTTGTCGAAGCCGTCGCTGATCGTATCGGCCGGCAGGAACGGCGTCACGTCGACGTCGAGACCGAGCAGACTGTTGATTTCCCGCGCATACTCGGCACGATTCAATCGCTGAAACGGGCGCCACCCGGGATTGGGCTCGGCCGCGGCGAGCGCATCCATCCGCGATTCGAGCGCGGCCACGAACTGCGCGAGTCGATCGTCGGGAGGCCGCCGCGCGCCGCTCGGCGGCATCATGCCGGCGCGCAGCTTGTGAATCATTTTTTCGGTGAGCGCGCGGTCACCGGAAGCTCGCGTCACGTCCCAGCTGGCGAGCGACAAATCGCCCGCCTTGCCGCGATCGTTATGACAGCCGGTGCAATACGTCTTCACCAATTCCGCTTGCGCGGGCGCCGGCATCGTCAACGCATGAGATGCAACCGGGACGAGGGCTTTGGTCGGGGATGTCTGCGCGGAGACAACAATGCCGGTTAGGCCGGCGAACGCCAAGACGCCGAGACTGCGCTTCACTCCGGCGAGTATACGCGCGCGGCGACCTTAATTCGCCTTCTTCTTGGGCTTGTAGACGTGGGTAGCCTGGCCGAAAAACACCTCGGCGGCTTCCATCAGCGTCTCGCTCAGCGTCGGGTGCGGGTGGATCGACAGCTTCAGGTCTGATGCCGTCATTCCCATCTCGATCGCGACGACGCCTTCGGCGATCAGCTCACCGGCGCCTGAGCCCGCCAAGCCGACGCCAAGCACGCGTTCGGTCTCCGGGTCGATGACCAGCTTCGTCATGCCGTCGACGCGATCGATGGCGATGGCGCGGCCCGACGCCGGCCAGGGAAACTTCGCGACCTCGACTTTGCGACCCTGCCTCTCCGCCTCCGCTTCGGTCAGACCGGCCCACGCGATTTCCGGATCGGTGAAGACCACCGCCGGAATGGCCGCCGGCTCGAATTCCGCCTTCTGCCCTTCAATCGCCTCGACCGCAACACGCGCCTCGTGCGAGGCCTTGTGCGCCAGCATCGGCTCGCCGGCGACGTCGCCGATGGCGAAGATCGTCGGTTCAGCGGTGCGCCGCTGCGCATCCGTTTCGATGAAACCCTTGGCGTCGACTTTGACCCTGGTCTTCTCGAGACCCTCGATCTTCGCGTTGGGCCGGCGGCCGATCGACACCAGCACGTAGTCGTAAGTCGCTTCCTTCGGCGCGCCGTCGCCTTCGAAATTGACGACGACATGCTGATCCGTCGCCTTCATCGACGTGACCTTCGTCGAGACCATCACCTTGTCGAAGGTCTTCTCGACGCGCTGCGCGAGGAACTTGACCAGATCGCGATCGGCTCCGGGCAACAGACCGGGCGTCATCTCGACCACCGACACCTTGGTCCCGAGCGCCGCATAGACCGAGCCGAGCTCCAGACCGATATACCCGCCGCCGATCACCAGCATCGATGTCGGCACTTCCGGCAGATCGAGCGCGCCGGTGGAATCCAGCACGCGCGGCGAATCGATCGGCAGCGAAGGAATTCGCGTCGGCAGCGATCCGAGCGCGAGGATGATGTAGTCGACGCTGACCGTCTCGTCACCGCCGGCCGCCTTCTTCACCGCGATCGTCTTCGCATCGACGATCGACGCCCAGCCCTGGATGTAATTGACCTTGCGGAACTTCGAGACCTGGCCGGTGCCGCTGGTCAATTTGTCGACGACGCGGTTCTTGTAGTCGCGGAGTTTATCGACGTCGACCTTCGGCTCGCCGAACTCGATGCCCCACTCCTTGGCGTGCCGCGACTCGTCGAGCAGTTTAGCGACGTGCAGCAGCGCCTTGGACGGAATGCAGCCGCGATACAGACACACGCCGCCGGGATTCTTCTCGTTGTCGATCAGGGTCACCCGCATGCCGAGGTCTGCCGCATAGAACGCCGCTGCATACCCGCCGGGACCCGCGCCGATTACTGCTACATGTGCAGACATGGGGAGATCCTGAAGATGTGATGATCTGGTGATCTGGTGATCTCGTGATCTAAGTAAAGAGCCCGTGCGCTGGTGATCTCGCGAGCCAGCTGTGGATCGGCGTCGTCATCGTTCGATCGCCACATCGCGGATCGTGAGATCGGTCGCCAATGCATCAGCTCACCACGCACGAAGGAGGTCGTGCTACCCGCGCAAGGTGAGCGCGAAGGGATTCTCGAGCGCTTCGGCGACCCACCGCAGGAAACGAATGGCGTCGGCGCCGTCGATCAGCCGATGATCGTAGCTGAGCGACAACGGCAGCATCTGCCGCGGCTCGAACGTCGTGCCATTCCAGACCGGCTCGAACACGCCGCGCGAAATGCCGAGAATCGCGACCTCGGGCCAGTTGACGATCGGCGTGAACGCGGTGCCGCCAATGCCGCCGAGATTTGAAATCGACATCGAGCCGCCGGACATCTCGTCGAGCGACAGCTTGCGCGCCTTGGCCTTGTCGGCGAGTTGCTGGATCTCCACCGACAGCTGAATCAGATTTTTCTGATCGACGTTGCGCAGGACCGGGACGAGCAGGCCGTTCTCGGTGTCGACCGCGATGCCGACGTTGATGTACTTCTTGTAGACGATGGCCTCGCCGGCGGCGTCGACCGAGGCGTTGAATTGCGGGAACACCTTCAGCGCGCTCGCCACCACCTTCGCCGCCACCGCCGTCACCGTCAAGTTGCCGCCGGCTTTCTCGACCTCGCCCCGGTACTTCTTCCGCACCTGTTCGAGGGCGGTGATGTCGGCCTTGTCGAATTGCGTGACGTGCGGAATGGTGTTCCAGGCGTGGCTGAGATGCTCCGACGTCTTCCGCCGGATTCCCGACATCGCCTTGCGCTCGACCTCGCCCCACTTCGAAAAATCCGGCAGGGCGGGACTGACCGACGCCGCTCTCGCGCCCGAGGCCGCGGCCGCCTGCCCGCTGCCGCCGATGCTGTGCATCACGCGCTTGGCGAATTCCTTGACGTCATCCTGGGTGATGCGACCGCCGGGCCCGGTGCCCGGTACCTGCGTCACGTCGACGCCAATCTCTCGAGCGAGTCGCCGCACAGAAGGTGCCGCCGGCGCGCTGGTGACGTTCGACGAAGCCGCCGGCGGAACCGGTGCGGCTGCGGCCGGCTGCCGGCTGGCAATGTTGGTGACCGACGCTTTCGGCCGTTCCGGCGCCGGTGACGGCGTTGCCGCGGCGGCTTCCGCTGGCGCGGCGTCCGGCTTGGGCGGTTCGGCCTTCGCGGCCTCCTGTTTCGGCTGCTCCGCTTTCGCGGCGTCGGCCTTGGGTGCGTCGGCGCCGCCGGCGGCGCCGTTGTCGAGCACCAGGACGCTCTGACCCGGCTTCACCTTGTCGCCGGGCTTGACGCGCACTTCCGTGATCTTGCCGGCGACGTCGGACGGCACTTCAATCGTCGCCTTGTCGGTCTCGAGCTCGAGCACCGGTTGATCGACGGCGACCGAATCGCCCGCCTTGACCAGTACTTTCAGGACGTCGCCCTGCGAGACGCCGTCACCGAGATTGGGAATGATGAATTCGCTCATGTCAGCTATCGGCTCTCGCGGCCTTCGACCTCTGCCTTCGGCCGTCAGTCACCACTACGTCGTGGCCGGGTTCGGTTTCTCGGTATCGATGCCGAGATCGGTAATCGCCTGCTGCACCACTGTCGCGTCGATCTGCTTCTCCTGCAGCAGCGCATAGAGCGTCGCCAGGACGATGAAGCGCGAATCGACTTCGAAGAAATTGCGCAACGCCGCGCGCGAATCGCTGCGGCCGAAACCGTCGGTGCCGAGCGCCTGCAGCTTCTTCGGCAACCAGCGGTCGATCGAGTCGGGCAGGACCTTCAGGTAATCGGAGGCGGACACGAACACGCCCGGCGCATCCTTGGTCACCTGCGTGACATACGGGATTCGCGGCGGCTGCGCCGGATGCAGGCGATTCCATCGTTCGCACGCGTGCCCGTCGCGATAGAGGTTCACGTAGCTGGTGACGCTCCACACGTCGGCGCCGACGTCGTACTTCTCCTCGAGAATCTGCTGCGCCTTGAGCGCCTCGGTCAGGATGGTGCCGCTGCCGAACAGCTGCGCGCGCAGTTTCGCCTTGGGCTTGCCGGTCGGCTTGCAGACGTAGATGCCTTTGAGGATGCCGTCGCGCGACCCCTGCGGCATCTCGGGATGCTGGTACTGCTCGTTCATCAGCGTCAAGTAATAGAAGATGTCTTCCTGATCGCGGTACATCCGCTTGATGCCGTCCTCGATGATCACCGCCAGCTCGTAGGCGAACGCCGGATCGTAGGATTGGCAGGTCGGGACCGGCATCGCCAGCACGTGGCTCTGCCCGTCTTCATGCTGCAGGCCTTCACCATTCAACGTCGTGCGCCCGGCGGTCGCCCCGAGCACGAACCCCTTCATCCGCTGATCGGCACCGGCCCAGATCAGGTCGCCAACCCGCTGGAACCCGAACATCGAATAGAAGATGAAGAACGGAATGGTGTTGATGGCATGCGTCGCATAGGCGGTGCCCGCGGCGATGAACGACGACATCGAACCCGCTTCGTTGATGCCTTCTTCGAGGATCTGGCCGTCTTCCGCTTCCTTGTAGTAGAGCAGCGTGTCGCGATCGACGGGCTCGTAGAGCTGACCGGCGTGCGCGTAGATGCCGACCTGGCGGAACAACGCCTCCATGCCGAAGGTGCGCGCTTCGTCCGGCACGATCGGCACGACGAGTTTGCCGAACTCCTCGTGTTTGAGGAGCTTCGACAACATCTTCACGAACACCATCGTCGTCGACGCTTTGCGGTCGGCGGTGCCCTTGAGGAACTCCTCGAAGGTATCGCCCATCTCGGCGACGAGCGGCGCGACGCGCACGTGGCGCTTCGGCACCGGGCCGTTGAGGGCGGCACGGCGATCGCGCATGTACTGCATTTCCGCGGTGTCGTCGGCGGGGCGATAGAACGGCGCCTGCGCCACCTGGTCGTCCGAGATCGGAATACCGAAGCGTGTCCGGAACGCCTTCACTTCGTCGTCGTTGAGCTTCTTCTGCTGGTGGGTGATGTTCTTGCCTTCGCCGGCCTCACCGACGCCGTAGCCCTTGATGGTGCGCGCGAGCACGACGGTCGGCACGCCCTTGGTTTCCGTCGCCGCCTTGAAGGCGTTGTAGACCTTGACCGGATCGTGGCCGCCAAGGGTGAGCTTCTTCAGTTGCTCGTCGGAGAGGTGCTTCACCATTTCGAGCAGCCGCGGATGCGCGCCCCAGAAATGCTTGCGCACGTAGGCGCCGGATTCCACCGCGTACTTCTGGTACTCGCCGTCGACGACGTCGCCCATGCGCTTGACGAGCAGGCCTTCGTGATCCTTCTCGAGCAGCTCGTCCCACTCGGAGCCCCAGATGCACTTGATCACATTCCAGCCCGCGCCGCGGAACGCCGCTTCGAGCTCCTGGATGATCTGACCGTTGCCGCGCACCGGGCCGTCGAGACGCTGCAGGTTGCAGTTGATGACGAAAATCAGGTTGTCGAGTTTTTCGCGTGACGCCAGCGTGATCGCACCAAGCGATTCCGGTTCGTCGGTCTCGCCGTCGCCGAGGAACGCCCACACCTTGGCGTCCGTTTTCGGCTTGAGCCCGCGATCCTCGAGGTAGCGATTGAAGCGGGCCTGGTAGATCGCCATGATCGGCCCGAGGCCCATCGAGACGGTCGGAAATTCCCAGAAGTCGGGCATCAGCCACGGGTGCGGATACGAAGACAGGCCGCCGCCTTTATTGAATTCGCGGCGGAAGTTCACGAGCTGTTCCTGCGTCAAGCGCCCTTCCAGGAACGCGCGCGCGTAGATACCCGGCGAGCCGTGACCCTGGAAATACACCATGTCGCCTTCGTTGCCGTTGTCGCGACCGCGGAAGAAATGGTTGTAGCCGACCTCGTACAAAGTCGCAGATGACGCGAAGGTCGAGATGTGGCCGCCGATGCCGTCTTCCACGCGGTTGGCGCGGACGACCATGGCCATGGCGTTCCAGCGCACCAGACTCTTGATGCGGCGCTCGATCTCGCGGCTGCCGGGGTACGGCACCTGCTCGTTGGCATTGATGGTGTTGATATAGGGCGTGTTCGCGGTGAACGGCAGACGAACGCCCTGTTTCTGGGCGTGGATCCCGAGCTCTCGAAGCAGAGTTCCGACCCGCGCCGGCCCTCCATGCTTCAACACATCGTCCAGCGAATCGAGCCACTCGCGCGTTTCGAGGGCTTCGAGCTGGGCGGCATCTGTTGGTGCGGTGTTTCTCATGGGCCGACCTAAACCTTCCTTAACCGTGCGTCTGGGACATCGCCCGTGACACTGGCAACCGTGCTCACCGAATGCCCCTCGGCCATCCCGGAGAAACGGGCGCGAGGTCTGCCGAACAAGGTTCCGTTGATGTGGCGCTTTTCACAATGAGGCAATCGAACCATTCTAGCGGGATGGGGGTTGAATGCAAAGCAAACGCGGGCCCGGCACAGCTTGTAACATGTTGCAACGACAACACATGAGCGCGTCCCGGCAACACCGTCCGGCGGTAGTCCCACTCGCCCCGGCAACCGGCGCCCGACGTGAAGCCGAGCGATGAACGAAGCCAAACGACCCTCCTCTCTCTCGGCCGTTCGCGACACGATCATTAGCTGCGAGCAGTGCGGCCGACTGAGGCGGTATTGCACCGAGGTGGGACGTGTGAAGAAAGCCTCGTTCCGCGACGAGGTGTATTGGGCCCGGCCGGTCCCGGGATTTGGTGACCCGAAGGCGCGGGTGCTGATTCTCGGCCTCGCGCCGGCCGCGCACGGCGCGAACCGCACCGGCCGCGTCTTCACCGGCGACGGCGTCGGCGCCTCGGGCGATTTTCTGATGGCGGCCCTCAACCGCGCGGGCTTCTCGAACCTCTCGACATCGCACCATCCGGACGATGGCCTGGTGTTGAGGGACGTCTATATCGCCGCCGCCGTACGCTGCGCGCCGCCGGACAACAAGCCGCTGCCCGAAGAAGTCGCTCGCTGTCTGCCGCATCTGATCAACGAGATCTCTCACCTGCCGAATCTCCGGGTCGTCGTTGCGCTCGGCAGGATTGCGTGGGATGCCTGGCTGAAACTGCTTGCCGCACGCGGCGAGACGCTGCCGCGTCCCCGGCCGGTCTTTGCGCATGGCGCATCGTGGCACCACGACGGCATCACGCTGATCGGTGCGTATCACCCGTCGCGCCAGAACACCAACACCGGTGTCGTCACCGCGAGGATGTACGACGCGGTCCTGAGGAGCGTGAGACAATCGCTGCGTTGATGAACGAGCGCTCCGCTCGGATCGCCATTGCGATCGCCTTCCTGGTCTACGTCTTCGCGATGCGAACCTACGACGTCGCGACCACCTTTCTGATGCTCGGCGAGCAGACGCGTGATTGGCGGATCGCGCTCGGTGGCATTACCGACCTGCCGCTGGCCGGCGCGCCGAGCACCGCCGGCGGGCGCGGCCTTGGACCGGCATACTACTGGCTTCTCTGGCTCGGGCGCGTCACGCTCGGCCCGTTCATGGATAACCTGCCGCACGTCGGCGGCATCATCGTCGCGTTGCTGCAATCGATCGGCGACACCTGGCTGTTCATCGCGCTGTCGCGGCGTGTGCCGTGGACTCTGGCGCTGGCGATGTGCCTGCTCGTCGCCTCTGGTCCGTTCGACATCGCGATCTCGTCGGTGTTGTGGAATCCACCCGTCGCTGCGGCGCTGATCAAGATGGCGATCGCGAGTGCGTTGACGTTGCCGCAGCCGTGGCCGGCCGGGGCCTCCCGGGAGGCGCGCTCGCCCGTCGGACACGCTGCGCTCACCGCGGCACTGGCCTGGATGGCGCTGCAGACTCACCTCTCCGCGGCTTTTCCTGCTGCAGCGCTGCTCGGTGGCGTCGCGATTCACGTCCGGCGCGATCGGATGGCTCTGGCATCGATGGCGGCCGTCGTCATGGCGCTGCAAGTGCCCTTTGTGGTGTCGCTCCTGACCGAACCCGCCGCATCCGCCGGGCCGACCGCCGCGATTGCCAGCATTACGAGCGGTCAATCGTTTCGGCCGTTCTTCGGACTGGATGTCGTCTCGGGCGTGACCGGCAATGTCTTTCTGCCGATGCCTGACACGTTCAAGTTCTGGATTGCGGCAACCGTCGCTGGGCTGATTGTCCTCATCGCGTATCGCCGGGACCCGGTTGCGATCGGCGCGTCGATCGGCGGCGTCGCGGTTGCTGCGCTGGTGTTTGCAACCTGGACGCGCGGCTACGATCGCTATTGGTTTTTGACCCTGGTGCCGGCACTGGCGTTGACGTTTACATTGGCGATCGCGGCGCTGCGCTGGCGGCGAGCGTTGTTGGCAGTCGGCGCCGCGCTCACCGTCTGGTTTGCAACCTGGCAGACCTCACGCATCGACGCCGCCCGGTTTTACTTCGAGTATCCCCAGTACGAGACTGTGGTGCGTGGCTCGCGCGAGCTGGTGGCGCGCGCGCCGGTCGTGAAGGACATCCGCATGGCGTTCGACATCCATCCGACGATGGAGCGGCAGTTCGTGTATACGATTCTCGGCGGGCGCATCGATCCGGCGGCACGCTTCACCGCCATCATCAATGCGGATGGCTCGGTAAGGCTCGACGAGTGAGCACCCTCAGCCTGGTGATTCCCGCATACAACGAAGCGGGCCGCATCGGCGGCACGATCGCGCATGTCTGCGACTATCTCGATCGCCAGACCTACGACTGGGAGCTGATCGTCGTGATCGACGGCGGACCGCCGGCCGCTGCGGCCGAAGCGCGCGCCGCCGGCGCCGGCCGGCCGAACGTTCGCGTGCTCGAGAACGACGTCAACCGCGGCAAGGGCTATTCCGTGCGGCGCGGGTTCGCCGACGCCCGCGGCGACCGACTGGTATTCATCGACGCGGATCTGTCGCTGCCCATCGAAGGCCTCGCCGGCATGATGGCGCGCTTCGACGCCGGCGCGGATGTCGTCATCGCCTCACGCACGGCTCCCGGATCGCGCATCGAAGGTGACGCCCCGCCGATGCGCGAGATCATGAGCCGGGTATTCAATCTCGCCGTGCAGGCGATTGCCGTGCCCGGCTTGTCGGACACGCAATGCGGCTTCAAGGGGTTCACCGCGCACGCGGCACGAACGATCTTCAGCACCGCGCAAAGCGATCGCTTTGGCTTCGACGTCGAAGCCCTCTATCTCGCGCGCAAGCATGGCTTGCGGATCGATGAGCTGCCAGTCGTGTGCCGGTACCACGGCGGCAGCTCGGTGAATCGCGTTGGCGACGTCGTCAGCATGCTCGCCGACGTCATCGCGATTCGATTCAGACATTGAAAAGATCTCGTGATCTCGCGATCTTGTGATCTCATGATCTGAGATCTAGAGATCTCGTGATCTCGTGATCTATCTGGAGATCTCAAGATCTGGACGATCTCAAGATCTCAAAGATCTCAAGATCGAAAGATCACCAGATAGATCGCGCGATCACAAGATGGCCAGATTTAGATCACGAGATCACCAGCTCACAAGAGCATCAGATTTAGAATCTCGCTCCCGCCCCTGCCCCGCCGGACTCGCCGCCGCCGCCGATGGCCGGCGCGGGGTCGGCGTGGGTGGGCGCGCCAGGGACCAGCGCGGCGGCCGAGCCGGCGAGCGCGACTCGCTCTGCCTCCGAGGCCAGCAGCCGCTCGCCGACAAATCCGTGCCTGGATCCGCCGGGACCGTTGGCCATCCAGCGCCGCAGCCCGACCGCGAGGCCAATCAACGTCAACCCGAACAGGATCGGGTCCCAGGGCTTCTGCTCGACGCCCAGGTACGGCTTGTTCGTCATCACCGTCAGAATCGCGAGGACAATGTTGACGTCGAGGAGTGCGCGCTGCCGCTCGCGCACCGCGATCGTCAGGCCGACGGCCGGCAGCATCCAGATCACGGCGTAGGTGCCCCAGTAGAACAGCGCAACTCCATCGGGTACGGAAAGCCACTCGGAAATCTTCAGATTGGCGATCAGGTACATACCGCCCCATGCCACCGCTTCCATCCGCCCGAAGACGTCACCCGGATACTCGTCGTCGTGATCGAGGCGGCGCTCGCGGGACAGAAAAAAGATCGTCAACAGCAGCGTGAACGCCATCAAGCGGCGCACGGTGTCTGTCTGATCGAAGGTGAACACCGCGCCCGGCGCGAGAACCACCGCGCCAATGGCAGCATACGGATAGCCAAATCGAACAAACAGCGCCCACGCGCCGGCGGTGGCCGCCGCAATCGCGAGCACCGTCGAAAAGCGGCCTGAGGCAAGAGTGGCGGCGAACACGGCGGCGAACGAGACCGCGGCAATCGCGATCGCTTCTTCGACGCCAAAGTGGTACAGCCGGTGACGCGTCACGAGCGACTGTGCGCCGAAGAGACAGGCCGCTGCCGCCAGCAATGCCAGGTACTTGAACGCCGATTCGTCGAAGTCGAGGAACACGGCGACCAGACCCGCACCCGCATTGACGACCATGAATCCAAAAATGAAGAGCGTGATGCGCAGGAACCGGTTGGTGCGCCGCAGGTCCACCCGCAGCATCGGCAGGATTTGTTCCTTCTGCTCGGGCAGCAACAGCCGCGACTGCGTCCAGTCCTCGACGCGACGCTGGGTGCGAATCGCGCGCTCGTCCTCCCGAGAATAGAGACTCACTCGTCACGCCCGAATCTACGCGCGAGCACCACCAGCGCAATCACGACGAGCGAGCCCGTGACGACGAAGTACAACAGGCCGGCCGTCGCGTCGCCGACAATGGACAACAGCCGCACGCTGAATCCGGCGTATCCGTAGAGGGTGCCGTAGGCCACAAACGCAAAGCGGCGGTAACGGACGCCAAGATAGATCGCCGTCGCCGCGAACAGCAGCAGCGCGGCGAGGTAGACCAGCCCGACGCCGCGCTCGAGAATCCCCGATAGCGCGGCCAGTAGAATGGCGTTGGCGCCGAGTTGGAAGTAGACGTCCAGAAAGTGCCGCTTGATCGCCTGGCGATGCAGCACCCAGCCGACGCCAAGCAGAAACGCGCCGTACGAGAACGCGGCGAGGCGGAGGCGATCGGCTGAGAGTCCGTCGAACAGCGACAGTGTGAGGCCGAGATACCCGGCGAGTGTCGACAGCGCCAGCGAGAGCACAAAACGGTTATCGAAGCGGTAGGCGAGCGCGCCGAACACCAGCGAGGCGACGAGCAGATGCGTGTCCCAGCCACCGGCAATACCGAAGCGCGTCTCGACAAACGCCAGTGTCGACGAAAACATCAGGCAGCCGAAATACAGGACGTAATCGAAAATCAGCGACGGCGATTCCGTTTCGCTGTTCGAGTATGGCGGCGCGCGCTTGTAGCAATACCCGAAGGCGGCCGCGACGATCAGCACCAGGATCGACAGCAGCGCCGCATCGCCGAGATCGTCGACGTAGTCGCGAAACGCCCACGCCAGGCCGCCGACCAGCGAGACAACGCCGATGTAGAGCAGCGCGTTGAGCTCGACGAACAGCGAGAAGCGCTCGCGGCGCACCAGCGCCGCCAACGTCGCGTGTTGCAGCTCGCTGATGATGCCGAGCGCCCGCCATTCATCGAGACGCTCGAGCGTGGTCATCCGACGAGCACTCGCCGCAGCGTCGCGGCGTCGATGTTGCCGCCCGACATCACGCACACCACACGCTGATCCGTGAGCTGATCGCGCAGCTTCATCGCTGCCGCCAGCGCAGCGGCGCCGGCTCCCTCGGCCAGGTTGTGCGTGCACCGCAGCGCCAGACGTACGCCGCCTGCGAGCTCCTCTTCGGTGAGCTGCACGAAGTCATCCAGGTACGGCTTGTAGATGCTGAACGGCAGGTCGAAGCTGACGCGGGTGGCGATGCCCTCCGCAAACGTGTCGGCCGATGCGCCGACGACGCGGTCGGGGCCTTTCCATGAGCGGTAGACGGCGTCAGCGTTCACGGCGCCGATGCCGATGATCCGCGCCTTTGCGCCGAGCGCGTTCCGCACCGTAATCAATCCGCACGCCCCAGAGCCGCCGCCGATCGGCACCAGCACCACGTCAGCATCGGGCAAATCCTCGAAGATCTCGAGCGCGTAGGTACCGACGCCCGCGATCAGCAACGGTTCGTCCGCCGAGTGGACGTAGCGCGCGCCGGTGTCTGCCGCGCGGCCCTCGCAGCGTTCGCGCGCTTCGTCGAAGTCCCGGCCGCCCTCTTCCACCGTCGCGCCGTAGGCGCGCATCGCAGCGTTTTTCTCCGGGTTGTTGCCCGCCGGCACGAACACGGTGCACGCGACGCCGTGCAGACGGGACGCGAGCGCGATCGACTGACCGTGATTGCCGGTGCTCGCGGTCACGATGCCGTTGGCGCGCTCCTGTCGAGACATCGCGCCGACCAGGTTGAGACCGCCGCGGACCTTGAACGCGCAGGTCGGGTTGTGATTTTCGTGCTTCACCCATATCGTCAGGCCGGCGGCTTCGTCGAGCAGCGGATGCCGCAGCAACGGCGTTCTGGATAGATGGGGAGCCAGGCGCTCTCGCGCCACGTACACATCGTTCAGCGTCGGAGCGGCCAGCGGGGCGCGAGCGGTGGTCGTCATGTTCGTGATGCCATCCAGGCGTCGCGCACGGCGACGGCAATGTCGGGACGGTCCGAGATTATCCCGTCTACGCCCCAATCCAACAAGCGCCGCATGTCATCGCTGTCGTTGACCACCCAGACCTGCACCGCATGCCCTTCGCGATGGACGTGACGCAGGAAGTTCCTGGAGACGACGCGCATGTATCCGGCGAACTCGGGCACTTGAAAGGCGATATATGGCCGTCGCCGGCGCCACGGCCACCGAACCCACGAACGATGCAACGTCCAGCGCGCTTCGGGTTGCGACGCACTGGTGTGCACGTCGGGACATTCGGCGCGCAGCGCCGCGAGCGATGCGTGATAGAACGAGCCGACGCAGGTCCGTTCGAGAGCACCCGCCTGGCGAATCGACGCCCCCACCGCGCGCGCCAACTCGCGCTGTCCCCCCTTCATCTCGATAATCACCCGCGCATCCGGATAGCGCGCCAGGACATCATCGAGCCGCGGGATGCCGATCTGACGGCCGCGGAACGGAAAGGCGCCGTCAAGCTCGAAGCGGTAGCCTGCATCGACGCGCGCCAGCTCCGCTGCGGTCAGCGCGCCCACCGGGCCGACGCGATCGGTCGTGCGGTCGAGGGTGTGATCGTGGATGACCACGGGAATGCCGTCCGATGACAGCTGAACGTCGATCTCCACGCCGTCCGCGCCGACGGCGATGCCCTGGTCGATCGCCGGCATGGTGTTTTCCGGCGCGAGCCGGGCACCGCCGCGGTGCCCGAACACCAGCGGACAATCAGCATCAAACACGGCCACAGATTAAACACAGATTAGACACAGATTACGGGGTGGGTCCAGGGTCACTCGGAGGCGTTCGCGCGGCGCTACGCGCCGTCGATGTGACCATCGACCCTCGGAAATGAATCGCAAGCGCCCCCGGACCGACTCATTTCCTAGGGTCGATCGTCACATCGCGCCGGCCGAGGCCGGCGCGCGAACGTTCCGTGCCTTCTGTGGCCCTAGTTACGTTCTGTGCCTTCTGTGGCCCTGGTTACGTTCTGTGCCTTCTGTGGCCCTGGTTACGTTCTGTGCCGTCTGTGGCCCTGGTTTGTCACCGTGCGTTGTGCCGCATGCGGATAAACGGCGGCTGTTGTGCGACCACTTCGAAGCCAAGACGCTCGTATAAGCGGCGCGCGCCGGCGTTTGCCGGCACCACCGACAACTCGACGACCACCTCGCGCTGCGCGGCGCGCGTCAGGACCGAGCGGACAATGGTGGTGCCGATGCCGCGTCCCTGAAACTCGGGGCGTACCTGGATCTCGTGGATGTAGAACGACTCCGGCGTGGCCTCGATCATCAGTCCGCCGCAGGGCTGGTCGTCTTCTTCGATGATCCAGATCTCGTAAGCGCCCATGCGCCGATCGAAGTCGCGCAGCTGCCAGTCGTCGTCCCACCCCCACGTCGCTTCAACGACCGCGCGCATCGTCGTGCAATGCAGGTCGTAGAGAAAGTCCCGATCGGTGTCGGCGGCCGGCCGCAGCGTGATGTCCACGTCGTCACGATCATATCGAAGGTGCGCTAATCTTCACGCCGGTGCGGACACTCGTTGATCATGTGATCGCCATCGCTGCCGGTGTGATGCCGAGGCGCCTGTGGGACAACTGGGACCTGCCGATCGCCAACATGGCGGTCGCGTCGGCGTTGGCCACCTTTTTCGCCGGCGCCGCGCTCGGGATTGCCGGTTACTTTGAGTACATGGCAGTGGTGCTGGCGCAACGGCCATTCACGGCGCCGCCGCTGATGCTGGCCGTATTCCTCGGCTACGTCTTCGCGACGCCGCGCGGGCTGTTCGCGTTGTACCTGGTCGCGACCGGCTTCATTCGATTCACGTCCGCGTACATCGATGAGCCGCTGGGTGATCCGCTGCTGACTGGCGTCGATTCGGTGATCGCACGCGTGACGTCGGCCCGCCGCGCCCGCGCCGTCAGCCACGCGCGGCAGCGCCTCGAACGGGCCGACGAGCCGGATCGCCGTTACCACGGCGCGTGGGCGGATCTTCCTGACGTGACATGGGTTGTCGTTTCGGCGCGCCGGAAGCCGGGCTGGACCGTTGGCACATGGGTGATCACGAACGATGGGTGGTTCACGCTCGGGGAGCCGTTCGACCGGCCAACGCCCAACGGTCTTCGCACCGTTTACCCGCTGACGTTACAAACAACGACGTTGGATGTCCTGCGGAAAGGTGTATCGTACGAATTGCCACCCCTCCGGCAGTCAAAGAGTACATAGCCCATATGTCGTCTGCGCCACGCATCGAGACCCTTGGACAATTGAAGGCGGCCATCGGCCGCGGCGAGATTCGGCGGCGGCCGGTCCGCGACGAGGTGCGTGAGAACCTCGCGGAGCGTCTGCGGCGCAAGGAAACGCTGTTTCCGGGAATCATCGGCTACGAAGACACCGTGATTCCGCAGCTGGTCAACGCCGTGCTGGCGCGCCATCACTTCATCCTGCTCGGCCTGCGCGGGCAGGCGAAGACGCGCATCCTGCGCGCGCTCACAACGCTGCTGGACGAATGGCTGCCGGTGATCCCAGACAGCGAGATCAACGACGATCCGCTCGCGCCGCTGTCGGCGTTCGGGCAGCAGCGCGTCACGTCGGAAGGCGACGACATGCCGATCCGCTGGCTGCCGCGCGAAGCGCGCTATGTCGAGAAACTGGCGACGCCCGACGTGACCATCGCCGACATGATTGGCGACATCGATCCGATCAAGGCGGCGAAGAGCGGCCTGCAGCTCGGCAGCGAGCTGTCGATGCATTTCGGACTGCTGCCGCGCGCCAACCGCGGCATCTTCGCCATCAACGAGCTGCCGGATCTGGCCGGCAAGATCCAGGTCGGCCTGTTCAACATCCTTCAAGAAGGCGACGTGCAGATTAAAGGCTATCCGGTGCGGCTGCCGCTCGATGTCCTGATCGCGTTCACCGCGAACCCGGAGGACTATACGGCGCGCGGCAAGATCATCACGCCGCTCAAAGACCGCATCGGCGCTGAAATCCGCACGCATTACATGCACAGCCGCGCCGACGCGCTGACCATCACCGAACAGGAAGCCTGGGTGTCGCGCGGTACGCCGATCGAGGTGCCGAAGTACGTGCGCGAGGTGGTCGAGGAGATCGCGTTCCAGGCGCGCAACGAGCGCAAGATCGACAAGCGCTCCGGCGTCAGCCAGCGCATGCCGATCAGCGTGCTCGAAACGGTGATTTCGAACGCCGAGCGCCGCGCCTTGGCCAACGCGGAATCGCCGGTGGTCGCGCGCGTCACCGACATCTATGCCGCATTGCCGTCGATGACCGGCAAATTCGAGCTTGAATACGAAGGCGAGCTGAAGGGCGCCGACCAGGTCGCTCGCGATCTGGTGCGTGCCGCCGTCAGCAACGTGTTCGAGGGCTACTACGCCGACGCGGATGCTAGGACGATTATCGAGTGGTTCGATCTCGGCGGCGCACTGAGCCTCTCGGATACGACCGACGCGGCGACGCTGGTGCGCGACGCCGCCGCCGTGCAGGGCCTCGTTGACCTCGCCACGGCGCGCGCGGGCCTCGATCGATCGGCGTCGACGCCGGCGATCGCGGCGGCGATCGACTTCCTGCTCGAAGGCCTGTACTCGCAGAAGAAGATCAGCCGCAGCGAAATGCGCGGCTACCACGGCGCCGAACCGGCGCGTCGTCCGCAGCCACAGACGCGGACCGCAATCCTGACGCCCGACGACGAGGAGGAAGCGTCGGATCTCAGCCGGCGAAAGAAGAAGTATTACAACTGAGCTGAAGGCCGAGGGTCGAAAGCCGAGCGTGAAGTACAAGTATTCGAAATACGTTCCGAACCTGCTCGATGAGCTCGACATGGACGAGCTCATGTCGAAGTTGTCCGACCTGCTGATGTCGAGCGGATTCGGCAACCCGCGCGACACCGACGACGACAGCGATCGAACGATGCAGGCGCTGCACGATGCGATTCTGGAGGCGCTGTTCAACGGCGGCGTGCTGCCCGACGACCTCCTCGAGCAGCTGTTCGGCGACCAGGCGGACGGCAACGAAGCGGATGCGCGCAGCCAGCTCGACGAGCTGATCCAGCAGATCATCGAGCGGATGAAAGAATCCGGCTACATTACGACGCCGCCGCATCTCGAGCCCGAAAAGACCAGACGCGCGATGGGCGGCGCCGGCGAGGGCGAGCCCGCCGACGTCAAATTCGAAGTCACTGACAAGGCGCTCGACTTTCTCGGCTACCGCGCGTTGCGCGATCTGCTCGGCTCCGCCGGCCACAGCAGCGCCGGCCGCCACGATACGCGCGACCTGTCAACCGGCATCGAGACCAGTGGCGCGCCGAAGCCCTACGAATTCGGCGACACGCTCAACATCGACGCGACGGCGACGATCTTGAACGCGGTCATAAGAGGCGCAGGCCAGCAAGCCAGAGAACCGGCCGGCGCCGGGTCGAGCGGCCAGGGTGTCAGCGCTTCAGGCATCGACATCGAATACTCGGACCTGATGGTCGCGCAGGGCGAGTATCAAAGCTCGTGCGCGACCGTGCTGATGCTCGACTGCAGCCACAGCATGATTCTCTACGGGGAGGACCGCTTCACGCCGGCCAAGCGTGTGGCGATGGCGCTGTCGCACCTGATTCGCACGCAGTACCCCGGCGACACGCTGCACGCGGTGCTGTTTCACGACAGCGCGGAGGAAATTCCGCTGCGCGAGCTCGGGCGCGTCCGCGTCGGCCCGTATTACACCAACACCCGCGAAGGACTGCGCGTCGCGCGCCGCATCCTCGAGCGCCAGCGCAAGGACATGCGCCAGATTGTGATGATCACCGACGGCAAGCCGTCGGCGCTGACGCAGCCGGACGGCCGCATCTACAAGAACCCGTTCGGCCTCGATCCGATTGTGATCGGCGAGACGCTCGCCGAAGTCTCGGCGTGCGCGAAGGCCGGCATCATGATCAACACGTTCATGCTGGCCCGCGACTACGACCTGGTTGCCTTCGTCCGCCGCGTCGCCGCGATGTGCCGCGGCAAGGCCTACTTCACGACGCCGTATACGCTCGGCCAGTACGTGCTGATGGATTACATGGACAAGAAAACGAAGACGATACATTGAGATTTCATGATGTTGCGAGCTTGTGAGCTGATGATCTGGATGTTGTGATCTGGCGATCTTACGATCTGGTGATCTATCTCGATGATCGACGGCCAGATCACCAGATAGACCAACAGATCGAGAGATCACGAGATCCAGATCACGAGCTCACCAGATCACGAGATCACCACATATCGAATGCTCCCATTTTCCCTGCCGATCTTCCCGCTGCCGAACGTCGTGCTGTTCCCGAACGTGTTCCTGCCGCTGCACATCTTCGAGCCGCGCTACCGGCAGATGGTTGCCGACGCGCTGGCGGGCGATCGCATCATCGGCATGACGCTGCTGCGTCCGGGTTACGAAGACCACTACGAGGGCTCGCCGCCGATCTATCAGCTCGGGTGCTCGGGGTTGATTACGCACGCGGAAAAGCTCGAGGACGGCCGCTACAACGTGGTGTTGCGCGGCCTCGAAAAATTCTCGATTCGCGACGAGGAGGCGCCGGCGATCGGTCGGCTCTACCGCACCGCGGTGATTTCGCCGATTCATGATGCGTTGCGCGAGCGCGAGCGCGACGAGCTGCGCCGGCTGCGCAAGACCCTGACGACGCTGCTGGGGCCAATGCTGAGCGATCCGCTCGAACAGCGGCTGCCGGACGCGATGCCGGACGAGGATCTCGTCAACGCGCTGGCGCAGTACCTGGAATTCGAGCCGATCGAAAAACTCGCCCTCCTCGAACAGGACGGGCCGCTGGCGCGGTGCCGCTCGCTGGTGGAACTGCTCGAGATCAAAGCGATGCATCCGCCCGGCGCCGAGCCGGGTCGTGTGCACTGAGCGCCTGCTCCCGGCTCCCCGTTCCCCGCTCCCGGTTCCGCGCTCCCGGTTCCCGGTTCCCGGCTCCCGGCTCCCGGGATGCCTAGTGACTCATTGCGTACAGCACGGCGTTCAAGCCAACCGCGTAACCGTTCGGCGAGAAGTGAAAGAAGAACTCGGGGTCATCGGCTTCGCGCTCCCAGGCGTCGGCGATGTCGGTGTTGTGCGTCATCAAGACCATGATGCGGCCCTGTTTGTCGTGAATCGCCGCCATGTGCGCGGTCGCGCTGTATTCGCCCATTTCGGATGTATCGCCGCCGCTGCCGCGCCAGTACTGCATTGAGGGCACCTGCGGGATCACCGAGATCGGAAACAACATTCGATAAATCGGATGCTCATTGGTGAGCTCTTTGACAGGGTACTCGCCCGGAGGCAGGGCCTTGCCGATCTCGTTGAGGAACGCCTCCCATGCCCAGGGCCCCCAAAAGTCGTCGACCCACAGGAAGCCGCCCTTCAGCAGATAGGTCCTCAGCGCCTCGGCGTCCTCGGGTGAGAAACCGACGCTGCCTGGATCGGACGCCATCACGAACGGGCATTGATACAGCTCGGGATCGGTCGGGCGCACCACGAGGTGGTTGGGGCCCTGCTCGTAGAGGCCTACCTGCGTCTTGGTCAGCTCGGAAAGCCTGATCGAGAAATTGATGTCGGCGTTCGGGTAGTCGGTGCCCCAGCCCAGACCGCGTTGCTGCGCGCGCACGCTGCGATACATCAGGCGGCAGAAGTGCCACGAGCCGTCGAAATCGGTGAGGGTCGGAAATTTCGGCGGCGCGCCGACTTCGCCGCCCCACCCGCCGCCGCGCCAGCCGCGCTGCGCCTCTGCCAGCGTGGCCGCCAGCAGCAGCGCGATCGCGATCCGGAGCGCGGTGCCTCGCACCATGGTCACTGCTTCTGCTGGCGGCCTTTGGACAGCGAACGGTAATACTCCTCGACCAACGCCTTGAATTCGGCCGGGACCTCTTCCGAGCCGTTGACCAGCGCGCGATCCGCCTCGTCGCCGACCTTGCGCCGCAAGGCGTATTCGAAGCGTTTCAAGCCTTCGGCGACGAACGTCTGCAAACGTGCCAGTTCTTCGACGTCCTGATAAATGCGATCGGAATCGAGCTCGCGCAAGCGGCGCATGATCTCGTCGAACTCCTTGGGGTCGACGTTCTGCTCGCGTAACAAGCCGCGCAGCTCCTGGCCTTCCTGCAGCCAGCGTCGGGCCTCACCGCGGAACTGGCGGATGTCGTCGGGACCGAAGTAATAACCGTACGGCCCGCCGGCACGACGATCACCGCCGCCCCAACCACCATCGCGTAACCCGCCCATGGTGTTGCCGTCGCCGTCGCGTCCGCCCTGGCTGCCCTGCTGCCCCTGTTGACCGCCCTGTCCCTGCTCACCGCCCTGGCCCTGCTGGCCTTGTCCTTGCTGCCCTGACTCGCCTTGCTGCCCCTGCTGGCCTTTTTGTCCCTGCTGGCCTTGTTGCCCTTGTTGGCCTTGTTGCCCTTGCTGCCCTTGCTGCCCCTCCTGCCCTTTGGCGCCCTTGGCACCATTGGCACTATTTTGCTGACCGCGTTCCTGCATGCGCCGGCCAAGGGAGTCCACACCACGGGCCAGTTCACGTGCGCGATCCACCGCGTCGCCGCGACGATCGCGTCCCTGCTGAGTGGAGGCCGCGGCGGCCTCGTCGAGCTTCTTGCGCAACTGA
>DASPNQ010000188.1:0-11478 GCA_035626435.1 Vicinamibacterales bacterium | reverse complement strand
GTCGAGCAGGTGGTCGAACTCGATCGTCAGGACGGTTTTCTGCGCCGGCAGCGGTACCAGGCCGAGCGTCGCTTCGATGATGAATCCGAGCGTGCCTTCCGAGCCGATGATGATCCGGCTCAAATCAATCGGTGCGTCCGGATCGGTGAACGCGTCGAGGTTGTAGCCGCCGACGCGGCGGAGCAGTTTGGGGAAGCGCTTCTCGATCTCCGCCGCATGACGTCGTGCGAGCGACGGCACGGCGCGATACGCGCGGGCCTCGATCGAATCGCCGCGCTCGACGTCGTGACGCGGCCGATCGACCGGACGGAAATCCGCGGCACGCGCGTCGGACAGCACCACGCGGACGCCGCGAACGTGGTCGATCGTCTTGCCGTAGAGGATGGACCGGGCGCCGCTCGAGTTGTTCGCCATCATGCCGCCGAGCGTCGCGCGGCTCGCCGAGGAGACGTCCGGAGCAAAGCGGAGCTGGTGCGGTCGCAGTGCGGCGTTCAGCTCGTCGAGAACCACCCCCGGCTCGACGCGCGCCCACCGCTGCTCGGGGTTGATTTCAAGAATTCGGTTGAGATGCTTCGAGGTGTCGAGCACGAGGCCCGAACCGATCGATTGGCCCGCCTGCGACGTGCCGCCGCCGCGCGGCGTAATCGGGATGCCGTGCTGCGCGGCGATCTTGACCGCCTCGACCACCGCATCCTGCGACCTCGGGATCACGACGCCGAGCGGTTCGATCTGGTAAACGCTGGCATCGGTGGCATACAGCGCCCGCGACACGCGATCGAAGCGGACGTCGCCGTCAATCGCGCGTTCGAGCGCTTTCTGCAACGACACGGCCATTACTGGCTTTTGCCCCGTGCCGCGATTGGCCACACCGCCTCGACGTGGTCGCCCCGCAGAGCGTAGATCTCGTCGTAGAGGTTGACCGTCGGATCGACGTGGGGCGGAATGAACTCGACGCGATCGCCGACTGCCAGGTCTCGTGAAGCGCCGCGCATGTCCAGCCGTCCGTGTTCGTCGCCCGCCCAGGCGTAGGTCACACCCTCGATGCCGAGCGGCTGCGGCGTGAACGGCCGATCGGTCGCGAACGCTTTGTAGCCGCCGTCGACGATCGCCAGGCCTTTCGGTCGAGACACCACGGTTGTCACGACCGTCAGCGCATTCTGGAAATCACGGTAGTCCGGGCCGTCGGGTCCGCCGATCTGGCGGTACTCCATATCCATGAACACAAAGCTGCCGGGTTGCAGTTCCGTGAGGCCGGGGTTTTCGGCGTCGACACGATAAGTACCGGTCGATCCGCCGGTGACGAGCGGGCACGCGATACCCGAAACGGCGAGCAGCGCCTTGGTTTCAACCGCGCGCGCCATCGTGCCGTTGGTGCGCTTCGCCCGAGCGTCGAATGGCGTGGTGTGCGCGGCGGTGCCGTCGTAGGCCTGCAGGCCGGCGAACGTGACGTTCGGCAGGGAGTCGATCAACTGTGCCAGCTGCACCGCCGGTTGCCCAGGTTCGATACCGGTGCGACCGAAGAACAAATCGATCGCGAGGTTGATCGGCTCGCCGCTCTGGCGTTCGGCTGCGGCGGCGTTGATGTCCCGAATGTTGTTCGCATCGTCGACGACAAAAATCGTGTCGGGGGCGCTGGCAGCGAGTCTGATGGCGCGCCGGATTTTGTCGCGGCCCACGACTGCCGTCGTCACCAGTAGCCCCGGGATGCCGAACTCGGCGAATACTTCCGCCTCGCTGAGGCGAGCCGCGCAACAGCCGATGGCACCCGCCTTCAACAGCGCGTGGGCGACGTCAGGGCACTTGTGAGTCTTGCCGTGCGGACGGAAGGCCTTGCCCCGCGCGCTGAGGTGCGCCGCCATTTTCGCAACGTTGTCTTCGAAAGCGTCGAGGTCGAGCAGCAGGGCCCGGGTCGGAATATCGCCGCGCGATTGGAAGTGTGTCGCCGCCCTCGACTGCATCGAGCGCGAATCGTAACAGACCCGCCCTCGATATTGCTTCGGAATTCGGGGACGCGGACGGTGCGCGTCGGAAATAGTACCGGCTTCAGCACGGCGCCGCGGGAGGGTATTATTCGCTCCGCCATCGATGGATCAACGTCAACGCTTGTTGCGCGCCGGCGCGATCGTCTTTGCGCTGCTCGCCATCGCGCCCGGCTATTACGCCATCTCGCTGCCATGGCACGCGAAAACCGACTTCGATATCATCGGCTTCCTCTGGATCATGCAGAACCTGCCGCGCCTGTTCGCGTGGGTGTTGACATGCGGATTTGCGTTCGGCGCGGTCGTCATGTCGCTCAAGGCGTGGTGGGACGTGTGAGCCGAACGCCGAGGAATGGCTGGTGCCTATCGCTCCCAATCGAAGTCGAGATCGTTGGCGCGCAGTACGTCGCGAATCGTTCCCGGCAGCACGTTGGCGCGTCGCGCGTCGCCGATCGAGGCTCGCATCAACTCCCTGAACTGTTTGATCTCGCTGTCCAGCGGCCCGAAAAACGAGATGCAGCCGGCGGCCGCGTCACCGGGTAAGGCGCCGGGCACCAGCACTACGAACCACTCGCGGTCGTAGGTCCCACGGATCGCCGTCTTGTAGCACTGCTGGCGAAATCGCGCCCACCCCGCGTCGAGACGGGTGGCTGCCTGCGCAAGCTGCGCGACGCGGCCGCGCAACTGTTCCTCGCCCTGCTGTTGCCGACGGTCGCTTTCCGTCTGCCGTGATTCGGACTGCGTCTGGATCGCGCTGAGCCCGGTCTGAGTACCTAAATCCATCGGCCGTCCTTCGACCAGATCGCGCGCGTGCTCGATCGCCACGCCGAAGTTCAGGCCTTCCGCATTGCGGTAGCCCATGGTGGTAATACCGATCACGGCGCCGTTTCGATCGAGCATCGGGCCGCCGCTGTTGCCCGGGTTCACCGCGGCGTCGGTTTGCACGAGCGTCGCGCCGCCAGCGCTGCGAATCGCGCTGACGATGCCGCGCGAGACGCTGTTTTGCAGAGTGCCTAATGCCGATCCGATCACGACGATCTCCTGGCCCGGGCGAAGCCCGCGTGCGTGACCCATCGGCAGCACCGTCTGCGTTGGCGACGGCTGCGCGACCTTGAGAACGGCGATGTCGTAGGCTGGCGCCTTTGCGGCCACGCGCGCGTTGGCCGACGATCCGTCACTCCGCCGCACCGTGACGTAGCCGTCGTTCTGGACGACGTGGACGTTGGTGATCAGCGTGTCGTGGGCAATGTAAAAGCCGCTGCCGCGGCCCGATGTCGTCTCGATCAACACCACGGCCGGCAGGGCTCCGTCGACCATTTCTTCGATCGAACCGGCTGGCGCGAGCGGCGGCGGTGGCAGACGTGAGGTGTCAGTGGTGTCGGCGGGCGCAAGCGGCTTCGCCGTGGCTGCGGCGTTCCAGGCGCGCGCCTCTGCGGATTGCGGCGTTGCCCCCGTAGCCGGGGTGCCGGCCGGCGCCTCCTCGGTAGCGGCGCTCGCCGCGGACTCGGTTGCGGCCGTCGGTCTCAGCAACATCCAATATGCCGCGCCGCTGATCGCCAACAGCATCAGCAGCGCGATCATCGGACCGGAACGGCGGCGCGACTCCTCGAAGAAGTCGCGTCGTGACGCAGCCCCGTCCGCCATCGCTGCGCCGCACCGGCAGATCTCGACGGCTCGCGGTACGCGGCGCCCGCACGCGGAGCACACCCGGCTGAACCCCCGCGGCTCTCGGTCAGGCATGAGTCATAATAAAGGACCGATGGCGCATGGTCGTTGATACGGGTGAAATCGTTCCGCGAAACCGCAAGTGAAGCAGCCGCACATTCGTAATTTTTCGATCATTGCGCATATTGATCACGGGAAATCGACCCTCGCGGACCGTTTTCTCGAGGTGACCGGCGCGTTGCAGGCCCGTGAAATGACTGCGCAGGTGCTCGATGCGATGGACCTCGAGCGCGAGCGAGGCATCACGATTAAGGCGCATCCGGTGCGGCTCAATTACACCGCGCAGGATGGGCGCGTTTACGTCCTTAATTTGATCGATACGCCGGGCCATGTCGATTTCAGCTATGAAGTGACGCGATCGCTGGCCGCGTGTGAGGGCGCGCTGCTGCTGGTCGACGCTTCGCAGGGCGTCGAAGCGCAGACGCTCGCCAACGCCTACCTCGCCGTCGACAACAACCTCGAAATCATCCCGGTCATTAACAAGATCGATCTGCCGTCGGCACAGGTCGAAGAGGCGCGCCGCCAGCTCGAAGAGATCATCGGCCTCGACGCCACCACCGCGATTGCCGCCAGCGGCAAGACCGGCGCCGGCGTGACCGAAATTCTCGAGGCGGTGGTGCATCGGCTGCCGCCGCCCGAGGGCGATCCCGCGGCGCCGCTGAAAGCGCTGATTTTTGATTCCTGGTACGACTCCTATCGCGGCGTCGTCATCGTCGTGCGCGTGCTCGAAGGAACGATTCGCAACGCGATGAAAGTCACGTTGATGAACACCCGCCAGGATCACGAGGTCGAGTCGCTCGGCGTGTTTTCGCCGAAGGCGATCCCGGTGGACCAGCTGGGACCCGGCGAGGTCGGCTTCATCGCGTGCGGTATCAAGAACGTGGCCGACGCGCAGATCGGCGATACGGTGACCGAAACCGCGCGGCCCACCCTCGAGCCGTTCCCTGGTTTCAAGGCGCTCAAGCCAATGGTGTTCGCCGGACTCTATCCGGTCGAAAGTCATCAGTACGCGGAGCTCCGCGAATCACTCGAGAAACTGCGTCTCAACGACGCGTCGTTCTTCTTCGAGCCGGAATCGTCGGTCGCGCTTGGCTTCGGTTTCCGCTGCGGTTTTCTCGGACTGCTGCACATGGAGATCGTGCAGGAGCGTCTCGAGCGCGAATTCAACATGGACCTGGTCACCACGGCGCCGGGTGTGTTGTATCGCGTCACGAAGACCGATGGGGAAGTGATCGAGATCGACAGTCCCGCCAAGCTGCCCGACACCGGCGAAATCGACCGGATCGAAGAGCCGGTCATTACAGCGATGATCCTGACGCCGGCCGAGTACGTCGGCGTCATTCTGCAATTGTGTCAGGACAAGCGCGGCGTGCAGAAAGCGCTCGAGTTCAAGGCCGCGGATCGCGTCTTGATCTCCTATGAGCTGCCGTTCAACGAAGTCGTTCTCGACTTTTACGACAAGCTGAAAACCATCTCGCGCGGCTACGCCTCGCTGGACTATCACGTCACCGGCTATTGGGACTCGCCGCTGGTCAAGCTGGACATCCTGGTCAACGGTGAGCCGGTCGATGCGTTGTCGATTATCGTGCATCGCGACCGGGCGTATGATCGGGGGCGTCAGCTCGCGTCGAAGATGCGCGAGCTGATTCCGCGGCAGATGTTCGAAGTTGCGATCCAGGCGGCGATCGGCGCGCGGATCATCGCGCGCGAATCGGTCAAGGCGCTGCGCAAGAATGTGCTCGCCAAATGCTATGGCGGCGACATTTCGCGCAAGCGCAAGCTGCTGGAGAAGCAGAAAGAAGGCAAGAAGCGCATGAAGCGCGTTGGCACGGTGGAGATTCCGCAGGAGGCGTTCCTGGCCGTGCTGAAGATCGGTGACGAGTGATGGTCGCGACCTTCCACAAGTCGACGTTTCGTGAATATTTCGAATCGATTCTCGTCGCGGTCGTCCTGGCGCTGTTCGTGCGCACGTTCGTCTTCCAAGCGTTCAAGATTCCGACCGGTTCAATGAAGCCCAACCTGCTGGTCGGCGATCACCTGCTCGTCAACAAGTTCATATTCGCGCCCACCGCCAGCACCCTGGAACGGGCATTGTTGCCAATGCGCGACATCCGCCGCGGCGACATCATCGTCTTCAAGTTTCCCGAGGAGCCCGATCGCGATTTCATCAAGCGCGTCATCGGCTTGCCGGGTGAGACCCTCGAGTTGAAGAATCAGATGGTGTTCATCGACGGCCAGGCGTTGACCGAGCCCTACGCGCATTATCTGTTCCCGCCCGCCGACGATACGCAAACCGACGGTTTCGATCTGCGCCGCAAGTACGGGCCCGTCGCCGTTCCCGACGGCCACTACTTCATGATGGGCGACAACCGCGACGATTCGCAGGACAGCCGCTTCTGGGGTTTTCTGCCGCAGTCGTACGTGAAAGGCCGCGCCCTGTTTATTTACTGGTCGTTCGACGTCCCTGACGATGGCTCGAGCAGCGGCTTTGCTCCCCGATGGGGCCGGCTGTTCCATCAGATACACTGACCGAAAGAACGACTGCGGCTCGCCCTTCCTCCGCGGCGCCTGGAGACCCATGAAGACCGTCATCAAGCTTGTCCTGACGCTGGCGATTCTGGTGGCCTGTTTCAACGGCGCGATGGCCGCGTTCAACAACTATCGCTTCGAGGACGCCGTGCACGAGGGCTTGTTGTTCGATCCGCGCGCGACCGACGAGGAGATCACCGACATGGTCGTGAAGCTCGGCGGCGACTACGGTGTGCCGATTGACGTAAGCGGGGTCAGCATTCGCACCGTCGGCCCCGATCTGCATGTCGACATGAGCTACACCACCACCGTCGTCCTGCTGCCGGGTATTTACTCGGTGGACTGGACCTTTACGCCGTCGACGTCCACCAGGCTGCTTGGCGGACCGCGCCGCTAACTGGCGACCGATCGCAGCGCTTCGGCGGCGTGTGAGCGGGCCGCCTCCGCCAGTCGCGCCAATTCGGCTGCCGTCGTGTCCCGGAACGATTCGTCCTTCAAGCTGGTGAGGTTGATCCTGACGTTTGCCGCTGCGCCGTCGGCGGCGGCCTGCAACAGTCCGATGGCGACGCCGACATCACTGCTCGCGGACCGATTGCCGAAATCCGCGACCGCGCGTCCATATTCGATCGCCGCGCCGCATGCCCGCACCGTCTCGAGCGGCACGGTCGTTGCCTCGCGGAGCGCATCCTGGATGGCACGCGCGCGCGCCGCTTTTTCGTCGTCGTTGGCCTTGGCAAGCCGGTACGCCGCCATCACCGCATCGAAGGCGCGCGCGTCCTCGTCGGCGAGCTGCGTCAGCCGCGAGGCGAGCGGCTGAATCGCGGCGCTCGCTCTCGCGAGCGCTGCTCGTTCATCGTCGGTGTTGGATTTCGATTTCGGCAAGGCCGCGACCATCACCAGTAGCGACGCCCCCATGGCGCCCGCAATCGCCGCCGCGGTGCCCCCTCCCGGCGTTGGATCGGGACTGGCCAACGCGGCTAACAATTGCGCCACGGACATCTCAGCAAATCGGCTCACGTTCGAATTCTACGTGCTGTCCGTCCTTCCCGCCCGTTTGGTGTCAGGCACCAACCGTGCCGGCAACATTGGTGCCTGACACCAATCGGGCGTGGCAGCGGGCGGGGAATCGCAATTTCTGCGATCAGCGCGCAGTGGCTGCCGACAGAAGCGGACAGTGCCGGGTACACGCGGCAGGCACGAACCATAACCTCGACCATGGTTGGTGTCAGGCACCAATCGTGCCGGCAACGTTGGTGCCTGACACCAAACGGGCCGCGCCTTTTAGGGAGCGGCGGGTGTGTGCGTGTGCACGACGCGGCCGCGTTTCAGCACGTGGCGCACGACGGGGCCGCCGACACGAATGAGATCGGTCAGCGCGCCGCCAATGATTACCGCGTCGAGCTGCTTGCCGACCTCGAGGCTGCCAATCGTGTCGTGCCGATCGATCGATGCGGCCGCATTGAGAGTCGCGCCGATCAGTGCTTCCTCGATCGTCAAATTCATCGCGAAACACGCCAGTGACATCACGAACGGCATCGACGTCGTGAAGCCACCGCCGGGATTGAGGTCGGTGGCCAGCGCGACGGCGACCTCGTGCTCGATGAGCATGCGCGCCGGTGCGTAGCGTCCAAGCTTCAAGAAAAACGCCGCGGCGGGCAGCAGCGTGGCGATCACATTGCGCTCATGCAGCAGCGTCGCGTGCTCCTCATCGACGAAGATCAGATGATCGGCCGAGCGCGCACCGACTTCGGCGGCGACGCGAGACCCGCCGCTCAGGGCGAGCTCGTCGGCGTGGACGCGGGACTTCAGACCGCGCTGCTGCCCGGCCAGCAGAATGTCGCGAGTCTCGTCCGGCGTGAAGACACCCCGTTCGCAAAACACATCGCACCACTCGGCGAGCCCTTCCTCGGCCACGGCGGGCAGCATCACATCGACAATCTCGCGCACGTAATCGCCGCGCCGCTCGCGGAATTCGAGCGGCACTTCATGCGCGCCCATGAACGTCGCGGTGACCTCGACGGGCTGGCCGGCGGCCACCGTCCTGATCGCGCGCAGCATCTTGCGCTCCGACTTGAGATCGAGCCCGTAGCCGCTCTTGGCTTCCGCCGTGGTGGTCCCGAAGGACAGCATGTCGGCGAGGCGCGTGCGCGCGCCGTCGACCAGGTCGTGCTCGGTCGCCGCCCGCGTCGCGGCCACCGATGTGACGATGCCGCCGCCCTGCGCGGCGATCTCGGCATAGCTGACGCCGGCGAGGCGGCGGCGCAATTCATCGCGGCGATCGCCCGCGAAGACCAGATGGGTGTGGGGATCGACGAAGCCGGGCACCACCGTGCAGCCTTGCGCGTCGATGACCAGCGCATGCGAGGCGAGGGTCACGGCCGACGCGGCATCATGCGCGGAGCCGACGAAGACGATGCGGCCTTCAAAGCCCGCGACGGACGCGTTCGGCAGTGCGTTGATGTCGCGTTGCGCGGCGCCTCGACGCGGTCCTGGCCCGGCACAGGTCGCGACAAGATCGGCGTTCTCGATCAGGACGTCGGCGGTCACCTATCCAGAATAGGCCAACCGGGCGGCCGCTCGATGCTACGAGCCGGTGTCCGCCTTGGACGTGACGTGCGGCACCGGCGGCAGTTCGGCCGCGCGCGGGCGATGCAGGAGCACGCTCTGCTCACGCGATCGGACGTCCTGCTCGCGGATGAACTCCAGCGTGCTGTTCAAAGTGCGCACCAGACTTTCGATATCGTTCTCGACTTCGCGACGCTTCATGCGCAGCGCCTCGATTTCGCGCTGCACGTCCTCGAGCCGGGACTGCGCCTTCTGCAGCACCATGTCGCGCTGACCCTCGGCCTCGCGCAGGATCAACCCCGCTTCTTTTTGCGCCTGCTCTTTCACTTCATCCGCCAGCTTCTGTGCGGTCAGCAACGTGTTGCGCAGGTTGCGCTCCTGGCCGCGATGCTCGCCGAGCACCGCGTCGAGCTTGACGATGTCCTGGCGCAACTTGTCGTTGTCGCGCAGCGCGTTCTCGTAGTCGTCGGCGACCTCGAGCAGGAATGCCTGCACTTCGCCGCGGTCGTAGCCGCGCATCACGGTCTTGAAGCGCTGCTGCCTGAGATCTAGGGGCGTAACCTTCATGTGTAATGCCTCTCTCCGAAAATCGCGGTGCCGACTCGAACCATTGTGGCGCCTTCCTCGATCGCCACCTCGAAATCGTGGCTCATCCCCATCGACAGTTCGCGCAGCCGATCGGGAGCGGCGCCCGCCGCGATCAGCTCGTCACGCAACTGGCGCAGCCGCGCAAACCAGGGCCGGGCGTCTTGCGCGTTCTCCGCCAGCGGCGGCAGCAACATCAGTCCGATCAGCCGTGCAGACGCGCACGATTGTGCCGCCGCGACGATGCCGGGCACGGCCTCTACCGGCGCGCCGTATTTCGTCTCTTCAAGCGCCAGATCGACCTGCACCAGGACATCGATCGTCCGCTGCGCTGCCGCTGCCGCCTGATCGACCCGACGCAACACGTCGACACTGTCGATGGCGTGGATAGCATTCACCGCCGCTGCCGCTTTCCTGGCCTTGTTTGACTGCAGATGGCCGATGAGATGCCACCGCAGTCTGGTATCGGCCGACTGCGCGATTTTCTGCAGGGCCTCCTGAACCTTGTTCTCGCCGAAGTCGGTCTGTCCGGCGTCGGCGGCCGCGCGAATCGCGTCGAGGGAGTGGGTTTTCGAAACGGCGATCAGCCGGACGTCTTGCGGCTGTCGCCCGGCGCGGGCGGCGGCGTCGGCGATCCGCTCGCGAATCCGCGCCAGGTTTCCTGGAATGTGTTCAAACAAACCTGCTCACTTTTTCAGCTGCGCGATCATTCCTTTCGCCTGCGTGGCGTACTGGCCTTCGGGCGCCAGCTTCAAGTAGCTTTCGAAAGCGGTCACCGCTTCCGGAAGCTTGCCTTCGTTCAGCAGCGCCATCCCCAATTGGAAGTGCGCGTCCGGATGTGACGCGTTCAGTTTGATCGTTTCCTCGAACTTGGCCTTGGCCTCGGCGATCTTGCCCTGGTTCCACAGGATGATGCCCTGGTTGAACGTCGCGTCGGCATTGCCCGCACCGCCGCCCGCGCTCGCCGCCTTCGCGCTCATCGCGGCGGCTTCGTCGAAACGCTTCTGATTGTTGTAGAGCGTGGAGAGCGCGTTCAACGCTTCGGCATAGTCAGGCTTCAGCTCGAGCGCCTTCTTCCATGCCTCCTCGGCAGCCTTGTCGTCCTTCTTGCCCATGTAGGCGACGCCGATGTTGAACTGGCAATCGAAGCATTGCGGCGAAATCACCAACGCCGCCGTGAATCGCTCAATCGCCGCATCATGGTTGCCGCTGCGGCTGGCGTTGACGCCTTCTTCGAAAATCTTCTTGAGCTCGGCGGCTTTGGCCGCATCAGGTCCCGCCGCGCCCTCGGGCGCGAGGACGATGGTCATTTCCGATGTTCGGTTGAGCCCGACCTTGGTGTCGTTGCTGGCAGTGCCGATCTTCGGATGCGACGCCGTCACCCGGTACATTCCGGAGCTGGTGAGCAGCTGGATGAAATCGCCCCGCCGATCGGTCTTGGTCGTGAATTTGCGCCCGGAGCCGTCGAGCGCTTCGACAGCGATCGTCACGTCGGGAACGGGTTGATTCTTGGCGTCAACCACTTTGCCCTTGACCATTGTGGATTGCGCCATCGCCGGAACGGCCACGAGCAATGCGATCGCGGCCGCGAGCACACGGGAGGTAAGAGTCTGTGTCATGGGAATCGAGCCTCGACTATCAGTGTACGTCAGCTTGCGGCGCCCGAGCCGGGAGCCGGCGCCTTCGCGAAAAACCGGGTGATCGCCTGCAGGTCCTGCGTCACTGGCGCCGGCGGAAACGATTCCAGAAACCGGCGGCCATAGCCCATCGTGCGCAGCCGCGGATCGAGGACCGCCAACACGCCGCGATCGGTGCGGTGACGGATCAACCGGCCGAGCCCCTGCAGCATCGCCAGGATCGCCAGCGGCACCTGATATTCCGAGAACGCCTCGCCGCCGCCGGCGTTGATGGCGTCGATGCGCGCCGAGGTCACCGGGTCGCCGGGCGAGGCGAACGGCAGCTTGTCGATGATCACGCAGCTGAGGGCGTCGCCGACAACGTCCACGCCCTGCCAGAAGCTCGAGGTCGCCAGGAGGACGGCATTCGGCGTGGAGCGGAACTGCTCGATGAGCGTGGACCGCGGCGCCGTCCCCTG
>DASPNQ010000187.1:0-30333 GCA_035626435.1 Vicinamibacterales bacterium | reverse complement strand
ATGACGTGAACAGCGAGGTCGCGGGCTGGCTCCGCGACCTCGCGTTCCTTCAGAAAGCGCCACAGAGCCGGTGGGGCTACAAACGCGCCGCCGCGGCCGTGCTCGCGCTGCCCGTGCAGATCGACACCCTGATCAACCCTGATGGCACGCTGCAGAAAATTCCGGCGATCGGACCGGCTTCAACACGCGTCATCCTTGAAGTCGTACGCGAGGCGACATCGCCGACGGTCGAACGCGCGCTCGAGGCCGCTGATGCGCGAACGCGCTCGGACATCGTTCGCCGCCGCGGGCTGCGCGGCAACTTCTTGAGCCGCGCCGCCGCCGAAGCCGCCATGCGCAGCCGCAAGCCGAACGCACCGTCGCGCGCAGACATCAAGTGCGATCTGCAAATGCATTCCGACTGGAGCGACGGCAGCCAGACACTGGAAGACATCGTTCAAACCGGCCTGTCACGCGCCTATACCCACGCCGCCGTGACCGATCACTCCTACGGCTTGCCGATCGCCGGCGGACTGTCGATGGAGCGCGTGCACGCACAACACCAGCAGATCGACGCGTTGAATGCGCGCTACCGCGGGCAGTTCCGGTTGCTGAAAGGCATCGAGGCGAACATCCGGGCCGACGGATCGGTCGACATGTCCTACGACGAGCTGGCGCTGATGGATGTGGTCGTCGCAGCGCCGCATTCGGCGTTGCGCGGCGCGCACGATCAGACCGCGCGCATGCTGGGCGCCGTGCAGACTCCCGGCGTCCACATCCTTGGCCATCCGCGCGGCCGGATGTACGGCTCGCGTCCGGGCGTCAGCGCGGACTGGGAAAAAGTGTTTGCCGCCGCGGCGCGGGCCGGTGTGGCGATCGAGCTCGATGGCGATCCGTCGAGGCAGGATCTCGATTTCGATCTGGCGCGCCGCGCGGTGGCCAATGGGTGTCTATTCGCAATCGACAGCGACGCCCACGCGACCGATCAATGGTGGTACGCGGAGACCGCACTGGCACATGCGCGACTGGCGGGTGTGCCGCGGTCCCGTGTGATCAACTGCTGGCCGCTGGATCAGCTTCTGGATTGGGCCAATGAGAGAAAATCACCATCGCGCGTCGCCTGACACGGCTCGCCGTCCGAAAGCGCGTTCCACGCGGACCTCGCCGGCGCTGCGGTGCCGCCGCAAGTTCCTGCGCTATTTTCCAGGGGGATTCGACGACGAGACCTATCTGGATTGGGAGCGCAATTACAAATGGAATGCGCACCTTGCCTGGGCCGATGCGCTCGCCGCGCCGAAGTTTCGGCAGCTGTTGGACGCGGGACGGCACGAGGCAATCGCCGGCCACGCCGTCCGCATCGAGTCGCGGACCAACTTGTTGTTCTCCTTCGAAAAGATGGCGCTGCGCGACGCGGTGCGCGCCGCGGCAGGAGCGCAGGCGTTTGCCGAAGGCCTGTTCGAGTTCCTCCACGGACGCGGCAGCGCCGAGACGCGATTCGAGCGCTGGCGCGATGTGGTGGAGGCGCTGCCGCGGCGTCAAACCCGCGTGCTCACTTGGCCCGTGCTGACGGTGTTCGGGTTCATCGCCCAGCCGGATCGGCACGTGTTTCTGAAACCCAACGTCACGCGCGTTGCAGCACAGAAGTACGACTTCCCATTTGAATACCGCTCGAAGCCCGCCTGGCCGACCTATGCCTCACTGCTGGCCTTCGCCGAGACTGTGATGCGCGATCAAAAGCCGCTCAGGCCAAAGGACCTGATCGACGCGCAGGGCTTCATCTGGGTGCAGGGGTCCGACGAGTATTAGCTTTCGTTCAGCCAGCCTTGAAGGAGCGCGTAGCGGACGATATCGATACGGCCCCGCATGCGGAGCTTGCGCATGCCATTGGCTTTGTGGGCTTCGACCGTCTTGACGCTCAAATCCAGCCGCGCGGCGATCTCTTTGTTGGTGTTGCCCCACGCGATCATCCGCAGCACTTCGGTTTCCCTCGGACTGAGCGGCGTCACCGGTTCCGGGATCGGGGCTGCCGGCCGCGCATAGGAACCGATTACCGGCGCGGTCATCGAGGCATCAAGATACTTGCCGCCGCTGGCCACCGCGCGGATGGCGTGCAACAGCTCCGCGGGGCGGCTCTGTTTCAAGACGTAGCCGGACGCCCCCGCGCGCAACAGCTGCTGCAGGTAGCTGCTGTCGGCGTGGCGGGTGAGCGTCAACACCTTGGCCGCCGGAAGTCTTTCGGTCAGCTGCTGCGTGGCGGCCAGACCGTTCAAGCCCGGCATCGAGATGTCCATGATCACGATGTCGGGAGTGATCTGCTCGGCCTGAGTGATCGCCTCCCGGCCATCGCCCGCGGTACCGACGACCTGCATGTCGGGCTGGGCGTTGAGAATCATCCGCAGCCCTTCGCGGACTGTCTCGTGGTCGTCGGCGAGCAGAATCCGTAATTTTGATGGCATATCAGTCTCGCGTCCTGTTGCCAGAACCGTACCATCTTTCATTTGATGTGGCAGTCAGGGAATCCCCGTCCCGCAATTGTCTTATTATGAGAAGCCGGCGGCTGCCTGAGCCGTTGCAGGAGATCCCGATGCGTTACCTGACCGGATTTGCCATCATGCTCGCGCTGGTCGCTGGTTGCTCACGCGATCCGCAGCGGCCGATTGCTGAACCCCCCACTGCTCCCACCGCCCTCGGAGCCGGACGTTTGGGGTCGTCGCTGATTTACGGCGACATCGGCGGCGTGTCGGGACCGATGGACCATATCGGGTTCCCGGCCCGGAACGAGCTGTTCACATTTACGACCAGTCTTGACGGCCAGTACCAGCGGATGGGCCGGGGTGCGAGCTCGTTCTACATCGACCGCGAGGGTCTTGCGGTGTGGACCCAGGAGTACATCCGCTATCGCGTCAATGGGTGCGACCACGGCACGGCGCTGCAGCGGGTGCTCACGCAAATCGCCGGCGGCGCCGCCGGCGGCACGTGCGCCGAGCCACCGCCGGGGGTCGTGCAGTTTCCCTCGCGCGCCGACTCCTACGCGTTCATTCGCGAGATCGACGCCCGTTATCAGCAGATGGGCCGCAGCGTCACCCAGTTGTTCGTCGATCTCGAGGGCGCGGTGATCTGGATTCAGGAGTACCTGCGCTTCCGAACCAATGCCTGTGACGCAGCGACGTCGGAGCAGAAAGTGTTCTCCCAGATCGCCGGCGGCCCCGTGCCAGACACGTGTTTCGTGGCGTGCAACTACACGCTGAATCCAGGCGGCATCAACGCCGGCGCCGGTGCGCTCAGTTCCACCTTCGAGATTCGGCCGACCGCGCCGCCGACCGACCCGCGGTCCTGCGGATGGGTGGCGTCCAGCGATGCCTCCTGGCTGACCATTCCCAGCGACCATCGCAGCGGCAACGGCTTCACGGTCATCCCGTACACCGTCGCCAACAACAACGGCGGCGATCGCGTCGGCCGCATCAGCTTTGCGTGGGCCGGTGGCGGCACCTCGTTCATCGTTTCGCAGGCCGGTTCGCCGTTCTTCGGCGCGTTGATTCTGCGCGATGCGGCGCGCTCGACCGAACCCCTCGGCGATTGTCACATTCGCACCGCCAGCACGCCGTGCCAGCTGATTGCGTCGACGAACCTGCCGGGCAGCAACTATCAATACGCGTGGTCGGTGCAGTACACCTACGGCAACGACAAAAGCTTCACGGCGAACAACACCTCGAACGTGCTCACCATCACCGAGGGGTGCGGCGGCAGCGGCTCGTCGGCCGAGGGCGCGCCGACGAATCTTGCGGTGACGGTGACCATCACCGACGATCGCGGCAACTCGATCACGCTGCGAGAGAACTTCACCCTGCGGCTGTTTACCTGCCCGTAGTCATCGTTTCGGAGGGGGACCTGCGAGCCGCAGCAGGTTCCCATCCGGATCCAGGAACGCGGCGAGCGCGACCTTCCCCGGAATCACCTGCGTCGCGCCGCTGAAGGTGACGCCGCGCGACTCCAGCAGCTTCCTGGCGGCGACGATATCGACGACGCTGATGTTGATGATTGCCGCGCCCGTCCCTTTCGACTTGCTGCCGACGCTCAGTCCGAGCTGCAGCCCCGGCACGTTGGTCTCGACGTGCGCGAACTTCAAGTCCTCGCGCCGCTCCACCGTCTTGAAACCGAGCACGCGTTCATAGAAAGCGATCGATCGCTCCAGATCTTCGACGCCGATCTGCAGCACCACCGACGGTCGATAATACGGGCCGTCATCCTGCGCGGCCGCCAGGGACGGAAACGCCAACACCGCCGCCAACACCAGTGTTCTGCTCATGGATCCTCCGAGGCTTGGTGGTCGACGACCGTCAAACGGTTGCATGCAACCGTTTCCCGACCGCGTGACACTCATGCGGGGGATGCCAACCGACCACGAGCTGCTGGCCGACTTCCTGCGCGAACGATCGGACCGCGCCTTTCGCGCGCTGTACGACCGTCACGCGCCATCGATGTTTGCTCTGGCCTTCCGTCTGATGGGGCGCCGCGACGCCGATGCGGCCGACGTGCTGCAGGACGCCTGGACCCGGGCCTGGCGCCGCCTCGATGCCTTTCGCGGCGAGTCATCGTTGCGCACGTGGCTATGCGGCTTCGTGGTGAATTGTTGCCGCGAACGCTTTCGAGAGCCGTTGTTCGAGGAGCTCCCCGATCGGCCGGCGTCATCCAGGCTCGACGTTGCACTCGACCTCGAACAGGCGCTCGCATTGCTGTCGAGCGGCTACCGCGCGGTGATTGTTCTGCATGACGTCGAGGGGTATACGCACCGCGAGATCGCCGCCTCGCTCGGCATCGACGAAGGCACCTCGAAGAGCCAGTTGTCGCGGGGCCGCGCCGCCTTGCGCCGCGCCTTGAACGCGACAGGGAGAGACCATGATCGAGCACGATGACGATCTCGATGCGGCGCTGCGCGCGTTGCCTCGGGAACTGCCGCCGCCGCCGCATGTCGCCGCCGCGCTTGAAGCGATGAATCGCCGCGAGTGGGGGGCGGCGGCGCGCCGCCGCGTGTGGCAAGGGGCGGTTGCCGCTGCGTTGTTGGTGGCGGCGTTTGGCGTGGGGCGCGCCACGGCACCGGCGCCGGACGCCACTGCGTCGAGGGGCTCGCAGTTTGCCTTCCTGCTGTACGGCGGAGATACCGCTGACGGGGACGATCGGGCCGCGGAGTACGGCGCCTGGGCACGCGACATCCGCCGACGCGGCCTGTTCGTGACAGGGGAGCGGCTCGCCGATACCTCTGCCATTGCCGGCGCTCCACGATCGGGGACCGATTTGGTCCGCGGCTTTTTCATCGTCGAAGCGTCCGACGCCGCCGCCGCCCTCGAATTGGCCCGGCAGCACCCTCATGTCCAGGTGGGGACCATCGAGGTCCGGGCGATTAACACGCGGTGACGCGGCCATGACGGCGCGCGGTCAACCGGCGCGCGAGAACCCGGGCAATGGTGTTACTATCTGCGCCGTGAGGTATTACCCATGTCGCAGCCGAATGGATTGAACCGTCGCGCGTTTCTCCGCAATGCTAGTCTGACCGCCCTCGCCGGAGCTGCCGCAGCCGGCCATCACGCACCGCTCCTCGAGGCCGCGACTCTTCGCGCCGCCGAACAAACGACCAACGGAAAATTCGATTTCGATACGGTGTTCAGCCGCTTCGGCAGCGACTCGACGAAGTTCGATCAGCAGCTCAATCGCTACGGCAAGGACGCCATACAGGTCGGCATGGGCATCGCCGACATCGATTTCAGGGCCGCTCCCGGCATCACCAAGGCGATCAACGATCGGGTGAAGCACGAGAACTGGGGCTACCTCGATATGGACACCTGGACGCCGCGGATGCAGGAAGCGGTGGCGTCATGGAACAAGCGGCGCTACGGCGTGAGCATCGACCCGAAAACGATCGTGCTGTCCAACGGCGTGCATCCGGCATTGATTGCCGCGCTCAAGGCGTTCTCGCCGCGCGGCAGCCGTGTATTGCTGCAGACCCCGACTTACAACGGTTTCTACAGCGACCTGACCGCGTCGGACACCAAGGCTGAAGAAAGCCCGATGAAGTTCGTCAACGGCAAGTTCCAGATGGACTTCGACGACTTCGAGCGGCGCATCAGCTTCGACACCCACAGCTTCATCTTGTGCAACCCGCAGAACCCGACCGGCAACTGCTGGTCGCAGGACGACCTGCTGCGCATCGGCGAGATCTGTCTGAAGCATCGCGTGGTGGTGCTCGCGGATGAAATTCATTGCGACTGGGTCAGCAAAGGCCAGAAGTACACGCCGTTTGCCAGCCTGCCGAACCAGGCCGTCGTCGACAACAGCATCACGTTCAAGGCTGCCAGCAAATCGTTCGGCCTCGCCGCGCACAAGATCGCGTGGTATCACTCGACCAATCCGGAACTGATGGCGCGCGTGAAGTTCCATCACCGCGCCGACCTCAACACCCTCGGCATCCTGGCGAACCATGCCGCGATGGTCGATGGCGAAGAATGGCTCCGCCAGGCGAACGAATACGTCAGCGACACGCACGACTTCGTCGTGAACTTCATAGGCGACAAGATTCCGATGATCAAAGTGCATCGGGCGGAGGGCACGTACCTGACGTGGCTCGACGTGACCGCGGTCGCCGAGAAGATCAATTCGAAGAAGCTCGCGGCCGATTACAACCGCAGCAAGCCCGCGAACATGCCGGCCCTGACGCCCGAGCAGATGGTGGAGCGGTTCTTCGTCAAGACCGCCAAGGTCCATCTGAACCAGGGCGCGTCGTACGGCAAGGGCGGCGAGAACCACATGCGCATGAACATCGGCACGTCGCGCAAGCTCGTCGAGCTCGCGTTGAACAACATTTCGGCGGCGTGCCGCAACGCCGTCGCGACCGATCTGTTTTAGCCAGACCGTTAGAGTCGTGTCGAGAGGGAATCCACGGGAGTCCCTCTCGTTCTTCCCGATTTCCTTCCTCGCAGCCGCGCGGTACCTTCGGAACCTCTAGCCGAGGATTTCCAGATGACCGCCATACGGACGCCGGCCTACCCGACCTGTTGCCCACAATGCTTACGGCTCGCTGCCTTCCCGTTCGCCGCGGCGACATGCGAACGCGAAAACGTCATCGTCGTCAAGCTGCGCTGCCGGCAGTGCGGCGGCGAATGGTCCGAGGATGCGCCAAAAACGGCGACGGCGCCGGTGCTGACCCGGCCGAAACCGGATCGCCGGGCCGCATGGCGCAGGACGGCGTAATCCCGCATAATTGCGGGCGTGAACCCCGCGGACCTGACGACGGACCGCGCGCGCAGGGTCAGTAAGAATCTCCGTCAAGGCCTCGCGTTGGCGTGGGCCGCCTCTCCCCAGTCGCTGATTCGATTTTCAGTGCTCGGCATGATCAGCGCCGCCATGCCGCCGATCGCGGTGTATCTCGGCGCGTCGCTGGTCAACCGCATTGCCGCGGCGCGCGCGCAGTCACTGGGCTGGCCGGACGTCCTGCCGATCATCGTTGGCCTGTGGGCGGCGGCGTTTCTGCAGCGCGCGATTGGCGCCTATATGGGCTACGGCCGCAACCTGTTCGTGCGGCGTGTGCAGCTCGAGGCGGAGCGGCGTCTCCTCCAACAGGCGGCGACCGTTGATCTCGGACACTTCGACAATTCGGACTGGCATGATCGACTGGCGCGTGCCAAACGCGACGTCTCGTGGCGGCCTGGCGATCTGACCTGGTCGGTGCTTGGTCTGTCGGGCAACATCGTCACGATCGTGCTGATGGCGGGCCTGCTCGCCAGTCTGCATTACGTGCTGGTGATTCTGGCGTTGGCGGCGGCGATCCTGTCGCTGCTCCTCGAGCGCCGAGTCACCGTGAAACTCTACGAGTTCTTTTACAAGGAAACGCCGGAGGAACGGGAGCGCGAGTATCTGGGCGACTTGCTGGTGCAGGCGCGCACCACGAAAGAGATTCGAGCCTACGTGCTCGCCGACTATCTGCTGGGGCGGTACCGCGAGCGGTCTGAAGAGTTGTACCGATTACGCGAACAGATGTACCGATCAGGGACGCGCATCTCGATGCTGACTGGCCTGGTCACCGGAACGGCGCTGGCCCTGGCCTACCTGTTCGTGGCCGTTGAGGGGATTTCCGGCGCCATCGATCCCGGAGGTGTCGTGCTGGTGATCGGCGCGTTTGCATCCGTGTCGGGAACGCTCGGGAATATCTCCAGCACGTTCGTCGCGGTCGATCAGCACACCACGTTTCTCGAAGACTACTTCTCGTTTCTCCGCATCGGGCCGCTGGTGCCGGTCAAGGCGCCACCGCGTGCCGTACCGGCGTCGCTCGAAGCCGGCATCGAATTCGACAACGTCACCTTCACCTATCCCGGCGCCACCGATCCGGCGGTCGAGAACCTCTCGCTGCACATCCGCGGCGGCGAGCTGATCGCGCTGGTTGGCGAGAACGGCGCCGGCAAGAGCACGTTGATCAAATTGTTGATGCGGTTTTACGATCCCACCGCTGGCGTCGTGCGGGCCGGCGGAACCGATCTTCGCGACGTTGAACCCGCCGAGTGGCGCGGCCGGATCGGCGTCCTGTTCCAGGATTACGCCACCTACGAATTGTCGGTGCGCGAGAACGTCCGGATGGGACGACCGGGCCAGCATGCCGATGACGCGCGCGTGTTGCAGGCGTTGCGCGACGCGCGCAGCGACTGGCTGTTACGGAAGATGCCGAAAGGACTCGACGCGAAGGTCGGGCGCCTGTTCGAGGGCGGTCACGACCTGTCCGGCGGGGAGTGGCAGCGCCTCGCACTCGCGCGGATCATGTATCGCGACGCCGATGTCTGGATTCTCGACGAGCCAACGTCGTCGCTCGATCCGGAAGCGGAAGCGGCCATCTTCGCCGAACTGAAATCGATGCTGCGCGGCCGCATCGGTATCGTCATCTCGCATCGCTTCTCGACGGTGCGGATCGCCGATCGCATTGCCGTCATGGCGGATGGCCGAGTGGTTGAAATCGGCTCCCACGATCAGCTGCTTCATGCGGGTGGCCGCTACGCGGAGTTGTTCGAGTTACAGGCCGCCGGCTATCGTTAGGCAATTCTCCTATAGCAAGCTCAGCAATAATGTGGGTTTTACTGCCAGCTGAAGCTTTTCTCTTGAACCGGTGCATATACGCCGCTCATGATGGATTGCCACAGCCCGGAAAATGGCTTCAACGACTGGTAAGACGCGCCAGTACCCCGCGGTGTGCCCGAAGTGCGCCCAGGCTAAGGGGTATCCCTTCGAGGTGCGCACGACCGCCGATCATGGTTCAATCGAGGTGAAGTTGCGGTGCCGCGATTGCAGCCACGAATGGAACGAGATCGTGTCGAGCCGGGACTGACCGGCAAGCTAGTGACCTTCGGCGCCGTCGAGCCGGCGTCGCTCCAGCAGATCGAACGGTGTCTTGACGCCGCCGGCGAGGCGAGCCGCGGCGTGCTGTGCGCCGATCATCACAAGGGCTATTCGATGCCGATTGGCGGCGTCGTCGCGTCGTCCAGCGTCGTGATGCCGGCGGGCGTCGGCTACGACATTGCCTGCGGCAATTGCGCGGTGCAGACCCCGCTCAAGGCGGCCGACGTCGACATCACGCGCGTGATGGACGAAGTGTGGCGCCGCATTTCGTTCGGCATGGGCCGCAACAACGACGAGCGGATTTCCGATCACCCGGTATTCGACGCCATCGCGCACAGCCCGGTGAAAGAGCAGCGCAAGCTGTTGTCGGTGGCGCGCGGCCAGCTTGGCACCGTCGGCGGCGGCAATCACTACGTCGATCTGTTCGAGGATCGCGCCGATGGCTCGTTATGGGTCGGCGTACACTTTGGCTCGCGCGGCCTCGGCCACAAGACGGCGTCGGGCTTCCTGGCGCTCGCCACCGGCAAAGGCTGGGATCAGCGGCCGAACGACAGCATGGATGCGCCGCCGGCGATCATCAAACTCGGCACGCCTCTCGCCGACGACTACCTGGCGGCGATGAACATTGCCGGCGACTACGCCTACGCGGGGCGCGACTGGGTCGTCGATCGCGTGCTGAGGATTCTGCAGACCGAAGCGACGCAACGCGTGCACAACCATCACAACTTCGCGTGGTGGGAACGGCATCATGGCCGCAATACGCTGGTGATTCGCAAAGGCGCGACGCCTGCATTCCCGGGTCAGAAGGGCTTCATCGGCGGCTCGATGGGCGACGATGCGGTGATTGTCGAGGGAGTGGACTCGCCGGCATCGCGGGCAGCGTTGTATTCGACCGTGCACGGCGCCGGGCGGGTCATGAGCCGAACGCAGGCGGCAGGGAAGATCAATCGGCGAACCGGCAAGTCAGTCACACGCGGTGTGGTGAACTGGCCGAAGTGGCAGGCCGAACTGAAGGAACGCGGCATCGAGCTTCGCGGCGGCGGCGCCGACGAAGCCCCGGAATGCTACAAGGACCTGAAAGAAGTGCTCGCCGCGCACGGCGACACGATCAAGGTATTGCACACCCTGCGCCCAATCGGCGTCGCGATGGCGGGTAAGGACACGTTTGATCCGTATAAGGACTAGGCAGGCCGACAGGCAGGCAGGCGGACAGGCAGACAGGCGGACAGGCAGACAGGCAGACGGGCAGGTCGTCGCGAGTTCTGTTAAGCTTGAGATCTCTCCGGAAGCCGGCGTAGCTCAGTTGGTAGAGCAGCTGATTCGTAATCAGCAGGTCATCGGTTCAAGTCCGATTGCCGGCTCCAGTTTCAACCCCTGTCGGCCTGTCTGCCTGTCTGCCTGACGGCCTGTACAACAACTACGACCGCAGCGACAGCGGCCGGCACCAAGGTGTATTTCGTCGGCGGCAGCCAGACACTGGATGTCGCGGCGCGGGCGGTGATTAAACCTGTCAGCACCGCGGCTGAGATCGCGAGGCTCGCGGGGACCCTGGCCAATGCGATTGCAGCGAACGGAATCACGACAAAGAACAAGTTGCCGAGCGCGCGTTCGGGATTCTGCACGTAGTTCAACGCCAGAAAGGGCAGTGCGCTGCCGAGCGCCAGTTGCCGCCATTCGAGCGGCGCCGCACGATAGCCGAGCAGCGCGTAGAGCCACGCAAACCCGAAACTGACAAACAGCAGGTAGACGCGCGTCACCGGCGGGTTGCCCTCGAGCCAGAGTGCCAGCCACCCGCCCTTGCTCAAGTCGATCTGCAGCAGTCCCGCGGATTGACCGAGCTCTTTGCCCCAATCGGAATACGACTGTAACGCCCAGCGATAGGCCAGCAGCGCCGCCACGACCAACGCGCCCTGACCAACCCACTTTTCCCATCCGCGTCGTCGTGGCGGGATCAGCGCCGCGACCGCCAACGACGCGCTCATCAACGCAACCGTCTCTTTCGCGAACATGCCGACCAGGCCCAGCGCGAGGGCCAAAGCCCACCGGCCGCGCATCCAGCACCACGCCATCGCCGCGACGAACACGAACACCGCCGGGTCGGCGCTGAATGGATCGTAGGCGGTGAAGGCGAATCCGTACGAGGCTTGCGTCAACACCGCGGCCGCGACACCGGCAGCAGGTGCGCTCGTGATCGATGCGACGGTGACGGCAATGATGCTGCCGGCGGCGGTGGTCGCGGCCCACCGGTAGCCGCGCCAACGGACTTCGGAGTCGACGGGAATCAGCTCCAGAGTTCCCGGCACGAGGACGCGGTAGCAGTAGACGACCCAGAGCGGTGGGCATGTCGGCGCAAACGGATGCGCACCGGCGAACTCGTACTTCTCGCGATCGGATTGTGCGGGCTGCGACGGCGCCGCCGCCTGGATCCCCAGTGCCAGCGCCGCATTCAACGCAATCAGCGACCACCACAATCGCGCCGCAACCATCGCCGCGCGATGCTATCACTTCGCCGGAGGCACAGGCCTACAGCAACCGTTGCAGCCGATCGAGCGCGAGAGTGAGCCGCGGCTTGGCGTCGCCGGGCGCCGCGCCATCTGGCAACCAGACCGACCAGTCCAAGCCGATCATGCGCCGCGGTCCCATCGCGAACGACTTCAACGCGAGGACGCCGTCGCTGTGCGCGAGCATGACTTCAGCGCCCGTGTCGCAGAGCACCTCGCCGTCCGCCGGCAGATCGGGCGCCAACCAGCGGGACCGCGCGTCCGCAGCGCCAAACTGCGCGCGAATGCGCTCCGGTGACGCGTCGGTCGGCCTGACGACCAGGTCGTGGTGCCGCACTCGGGTGGGATACCGTTCGAGCCACACCTTCATTTGGGTGAGGGCATGTTGCCATCCCGACACGGTGCCTTCGAACGTGTCCTTCTTTTTCGGATCCTCCGAGAAGCCCGAGTTGACGAGGTTCATCACGGTCTCTCCACCGTCCTTGGTGATGGTGATTTCCATCAGGTACGGCATTCCGTCAGGGCCATCGTCGCCGCCGACCACGAAGCTCTTGCCGGGTTCGGCTTCGATGACGGGGATGTCCATCACGTAACCGAACGTGTCGAAGAACCATCGCATTGTGGTCCCGGCGCGGCCGACACCTTCAGCCCGATCGACGAACCAGTTGGCGATGTGTTGCGGATCGGCCCACGCCTCCCAGACGCGCTGGGGCGTGGACTTGATCCGAAAGGTAGTTTCGATGCGGCGACCGTGATGTTTGCGAGTCATATGAACCTGGGCCTCGAGGCGTTGAACATGTGCGTGCGTGAACGGTGAATCGTGTGCGCTACGCAGGCGTCGGGTAACACCCTAAAACCAATCGATACCGGCCGCTGGCGCAGGCGGGCGTGGTGTATTCGGCGACCACCTTCGTGATCGCAGTGGCCAGAGCCTCCGCGAAGCGGGCGCGATCGGCGGCACTCTTGAAGCCGAATTCGGTGTCGAGCGACAGCAGTGGCAGAGCGGAGCCGCTGGCGTCGGCCTGACGCCATGACTCGCTGAGCTCCTTCTGCAGCCGCGACGCCAGCATCAGCAGATAGGACGCGCTTGCCTTGTCGGCGCTCGCCGGCGCGGCCCCCGCGTCGAGCGCGCCGAGCATTTCCGGCGCCAGGACGAACGCCTGCGCGCTGATCACGTAGCGCTGCTCGGTGAGTCCACGCTTGCGGGCGCGCCCGGCACGGCGCAGGAAGCCGGCACGCGCCAGCTCCCGCACGTGGTAGTTGACGACCTGCCGAGGCTTGCCCATCGCGGCGGCGATGCCGGCCGCCGAAATCGGCTGGCGTGCAAGACCGAGAATCTCGCGGCGGAGCGGCTTCAGCAGAACCCCCGCCTTGGGCGCGTCGCGGATGACGCCGACCGGTGCCGCACTCGCACTCACGCGACGCATTACACAATAGACAAATTATTTTGTCAATTCGGCCGTCCGGTTGCCGCCGGCGCTGCGCCCCGGCTACCATCGGCGTGCGTTGGCGCTGCGTTCCCGTTTCGTGGTCCTTGCCGTGGTCGTATTCGCCGTGATGGTCGTCCGCACGTGGGAGGGGACAACGGAAGGCGATTTCTACGTGCACGCGGCGGTGGTCCGCGAGCTCGCCGCGCGGCCTCTGCAGCCGCGCCACGCGCAGCTGTCGGCTGACGCCGCCCACGAGTACTACTCGCCGTATGCGCTGGCGGCCGGCCTTGTATCGCGGTTCACCGGGGTTTCGGCCGTGGACACCCTCCGCGCGTTCGGGATCGTCAACCTGATCCTGCTGCTGATCGCCATGCGCCGTCTTGCCGGTGCGCTCGAACCGGGCCGAGCCGACGCGGTGGCGTTCTACGCGTTGTTGTTCACACTGCTGTTGTGGGGTGCCGAACCGTGGTATTACAGCGGGTTTCTCCACCTGCCGGTGTTGGCCGCCGTGTTGCCGTATCCCTCGACGTTCGCCCTGGCGCTCGGGATGCTGGTGGCCGCGACGACGAGGCGGTCGAAACACGCGACGGCCGCCACAGCGATCGCCCTCGCCGTCGTGCTCGTGACGCATCCGATCGCCTTCATCATCGTTGCCGCGCTGATGATCGCGCGACTGTGGCGCGACAGCGCAGACGCACGCCGGAAAACCGTGATTGCGCTGACGGCCGCCGTCATGCTTGCGATCGTGTGGCCGTACTACTCGCTGCTGCACCTTTCGTCGACCGACGTCTCATCGTTTTACGACTACAACGTGGCGATGTACGAACGGGTTGTCGGGCAGACGTGGCCGGCGCTTGCGGGCGTGGTGGCGATTGCGCTGTTGTGGCGCGCGGACAGGCGACACCCGCTGCCGATCGGCGCGCTGCTCCTGGCGGCGGTCTACGCCGCTGGTGCGATCAGCGGCGCCTACTTCTTCGGGCGCGTCATTTCCGGTCTCGTCATGATGCTGCACTTCGCCATCGCCATGGTCGTGTCCAGGATCGAGGTGAAAACCGCCCGCCTGCATTTGGTGACGGCGATGGTGTTTGCAATCTGCGTGGCCATCTCGTACACCAACGCGATTCGCCCGCAGATCAGCGAGCTCGCCGCCGGGCGCCGTCCACCAGATCCGTTGGCGTTCGTCGCTCGGTTCGTCGGCCACGATGACGTGGTGATGGCGGGGGAGGAGGATAGCCTTCGCGTCACCGCGTTCGCGGGGAAGGTCGTCGCCGCGTCGAATCCGATGACGTTCGTGCCCGACCTGATCGAGCGCAAGGCCGCAGCGGGACGCTTCTTCGACGCATCGACCGCCGCGACCGATCGCGACGCCATCATCCGCCGCTATGCCGTGCAATGGATTCTGATCGATAAAGCTGCGTGGCCCGACTGGTGGTCGCTGACCAACGGGCGGCCAGCCTACGAAGACGCGCGCTACGCGCTCGTCGCAGTTGAACCCGCCTCCGGCAGCAGGTAATATCGAAGGTTACCGGCGTGGTCGAGATGCGCGCCAGTAGATCACCTGCATCATGCCGCCCGAAGCAGCAAACGCGTCGGCTCTCGTCATTCGCGGTGCGCGAACGCACAACCTGAAGAACGTCGATCTGACGCTGCCAGCGGGACAGCTGATCGTTTTCACAGGCGTCAGCGGATCCGGGAAATCCTCGCACGCCTTCGACACGATTGACGCCGAAGGGCAACGCCGCTACGTCGAGTCGCTGTACGCGTACGCGCGGCAGTTCCTCGAGCGGATGGAAAAGCCCGACGTCGATCGCATCGACGGCATCTGCCCGTCGATCGCCATTCGTCAGAAGAATTCCGTGCGCAATCCGCGCTCGACCGTGGGCACCGTCACCGAAATCCACGACTACATGCGGCTGCTCTACGCGCGCGTCGGCCGCACGATCTGCCGCAAGTGCGGCCAGGAAGTGGTTCGCGAGACCGCCGAAGTGGTGGCGAACAAGCTGCTGGCGCTGCCCGAGGGGTCGCGCGTGATGCTCGGCTTTGATTTGCCGGTCATGGCCATCGCCGATCGGGCCGCGGACGCCGACGACGCTGATGCCGCGGTCCAGGATCCTGCGAGCGCGGTCGCCTCCCCGGCCGATCGCGCGTCGGCGCCGGCTCTGGCGCTGGGCAACCTGCGGCGCAAGGGCTTCGGCCGGTTGCTGATCGGCGATCAGGCGATCGCCTTCGAGGACGTCGATGCCAAGGCCCTCACCTCGTTGACGATGCTCCGCGTCGTGGTCGATCGCATCAAGGTGGCGGCGGACGCGCGGACGCGCATTACCGATTCGATTGAAACGGCGTACTCCGAAGGGGGCGGCGCGGCGTGGGCGCTGCAACTGCAGGATGACGGCCCGCCGATTCAGCACCTGTTCTCCGAGCGCTTCGAATGCCGCAACTGCGGCATCGCCTACGAGGATCCGCAGCCGCGCCTGTTCTCGTTCAACAACCCATTCGGCGCCTGCCCGACCTGCCACGGCTTCGGCAATATCATCGAGCTCGATCAAGAGCTGGTGGTGCCGGATCCGTCCAAATCGATCAACCAGGGTGCGATCGAGCCATGGACCAAGCCCCACTATCGCTCGCATCTTGCCGAACTGAAACGCGCCGCCAAGAACGGCAAGGGCGTCCGCCTCGATGTGCCGTGGCGCGACCTGACCCCAGAGGAAGTCGCGTTCGTGATGGACGGCGACGCGTCGAGCTCGGGGCGCGGTGATTTTGAAGGCGTGCGCGGCTTCTTCCGGTGGCTGGAGCGCAAGAAGTACAAGGTTCACGTTCGCGTGTTCCTCAGCCGGTATCGCGGCTACCTGACCTGTCCTGATTGCGGCGGCACGCGACTGCGCCGCGAAGCCCGCGACGTGCATGTCGGCGGCGTGACCATCGACAAGGCGTCATCGCGGACCGTGCGCGAGGCCGAGAAGTTCTTCTCGGACCTCCGGCTGACCGAGAAGGAAGCGGCGATCGCCGAAAAGGTGCTGAAGGAAATTCAACGGCGGCTTGGTTTCCTGCGCGATGTCGGACTGGATTACCTGACGCTCGATCGGCTGTCGTCGACGCTGTCCGGCGGCGAAGCGCAGCGCATCAACCTGGCGACGTCGCTCGGGTCGGCGCTGGTCGGCACGCTGTACGTCCTCGACGAGCCGTCGATCGGCCTGCACACGCGCGACAACCAGCGATTGATCACGATCCTGCGGCAGCTCCGCGACCAGGGCAACACCGTGATCGTCGTCGAACACGACGCCGACATGATCGCGGTCGCCGACCATCTCGTCGACATGGGCCTTGGCGCCGGCGAACACGGCGGCCGTGTCGTCTATAGCGGCACGCTGCAGGGGCTGACCAACGAGCCGCGATCGCTGACAGCCAAGTACCTGCGCGGCGAGTTGAGCATCCCGATCCCGGCGCAGCGGCGCAAGGGCACGCCGCAGCGCATTCGCCTGTTCGGCGCCACCGAGCACAACCTCAAAGGTGTCGATATCGAGGTGCCGCTCAATACGTTGACCTGCGTCACCGGCGTCAGCGGCTCGGGCAAATCGACGCTCGTGCACGACGTGCTGTACGCGGCGCTGAAGCGGGCGAAAGGCGACTGGGATCGCAAAGTCGGCGCGCACCAGCGCCTCGACGGCCATGAGTTCATCAGCGACGTGGTGCTGGTGGACCAGACGCCGATTGGTCGGACGCCGCGATCGAACCCGGTGACCTATCTGAAGGCGTTCGATCCGATCCGCGAGCTGTTTGCCGCCACCAAGGACGCCAAGTCGCGCGGCCTGACGGCCAGCCATTTCTCTTTCAATGTTCCCGGCGGGCGCTGCGAAGCCTGTCAGGGCGAAGGGGAAGTCCGCGTCGAAATGCAGTTCCTGGCCGACGTGTTCGTGCCGTGCGAACAGTGCGACGGCCGCCGCTTCAAGCAGCAAGTGCTCGACATCCGGTATCGCGGCAAGAACGTCACGCAGGTACTGGACATGACCGTGCGCGAGGCGCTGACGTTCTTCGCGAGCACGCCGAAGGTGCTGCGGCGGCTGCAGGTGCTCGACGAGATCGGCCTGGGCTACCTTCGCCTCGGCCAGCCGGCGACGACGCTGTCGGGCGGCGAGGCGCAGCGGATCAAGATTGCCGCGCACCTGTCGTCACACGCAGGGGAGCGGCTGCTGTACATCCTCGACGAGCCGACCACGGGTCTGCACTTCGACGACATCGCGAAGCTGCTCGCCGCGTTCCGCAAGCTGCTCGAGGCCGGCCACACCCTTCTCGTCATCGAGCACAACCTCGACGTCATCAAGGTGGCGGACTGGATCATCGATCTCGGGCCCGAGGGGGGCGAGGATGGCGGCCGCCTTCTGGCGATGGCCACGCCGGAACAGGTGGCGCTCAACCCCGATTCGCACACCGGCAAGTACATCCGCGAAGTGTTGTCGTCCGGGAAACTTCTACAGACGGTTGCGCGTTAAGTCGTGATTCTGCCGGTCGATTTCTATCGACGACCGACGCTGGACGTCGCGCGCGACCTCATTGGCAAAGTGCTCGTCCACAAGACCGCGCACGGCGTGACCGCCGGAGCGATCGTCGAATGCGAAGCGTACATCGGCGAGGACGATCCGGCGTGCCATGCGGCGCCCGGTCCGACGGCACGCAACGCGCCGCTCTACGGGCCGCCGGCGCGCGCCTATGTCTACCTGAATTACGGTCTCCACGACATGATGAACGCCGTGACCGAGGACGAAGGCCGTCCGGCGGCGGTGCTGATTCGCGCGCTCGAACCGCTCGACGGCCTCCCGCTGATGCAGCAGCGGCGCGCCCGTGCGCCGTGGCGCAGGGGCAAGCCGCCGGTGCCCGAGCATGAACTGTGTCGAGGTCCCGGCAATCTATGCCGTGCGATGGGCATCACGCTGTCCGACAACACGCGGCTGCTGACGCGCGGGCCGCTGACGATTCACGATCGCGGCATCAGCTTCGATGACATCGTGTGGGACGGCCGGATCGGCATTCGTGTCGCCGCCGATCGTCCGTGGCGCGCCAGCGTCGCCGGCCACAGGAGCGTGTCAGGCCGGCGGTCGGGCTAGACGCCGGCCTATAGCGGCCGTTGCAGAGCGTCGCCGCCGCCGGCGGCGTCCGACTTGAGTCGGATCGTCATCTGCGGCCCGGGAATGGCGATGCCCTGGGCATCGAAGGCCTTCTTGATGCGCCGCCTCAGCTCGCGGCCCACCTCCCATTGTTTCGTCGGCAGCGTCTTCATCCGGAACCGCAACGTCACTTCGTTCGCCTTGAACGCGTCGACCCCCAGCACTTCCAGCGGCTCGAGGATGCTGGCCGCATACGCCGGATCGATCATCAGCTCGCGCGCGACGCCGCGGACCACGTCGACAATCCGGTCGGTGTCATCCTCGAAGCCGACGCCGACGTCGATGACGTAATACGAAAAGTCCTTCGACTTGTTGGCGAGCGTGCGGATTTCACCCGCGGCAATGTAGTGGACCGTGCCCTCGAGGTCGCGCAGCACGATCGTCCGCAGATTGATCTCCTCGACCGCGCCGCCGATGCCGTTGATCTGCGCGACGTCGCCAAGCCGTACCTGGTCTTCGGCAATCAGGAACAGACCGGAAATGATGTCCTTCACGAGCGTCTGCGCGCCGAAGCCGACGGCCAACCCGATGATGCCGGCGCCGGTGAGCACCGGCGTGATGTCGATGTCCAGTTCGCGCAGCACCATCAGCGCCGCCGCACTCCAAATCAGAATCGAGAAAAACCGGCGCGCCGTGCCGCCGACCGTGTGCAGGCGCTTGCGCCGCTCGAGCGTGCGCAGATCGTCGCCGTCGGCGATCTCGTGCTCGGCGTTGCGAATCACCGAGGCGGCGAATCGATTCGCGGCGAACGCCAGCAGAATCAACAGCAGGATGCGCGCGCCGTTATGCGTCGCCCATCGCGTCAGATCTTCCGAATGCAACCCGGCAGCGAGCTGGACACCGGCCAGATCGAGAGCCGGGAACGAGAGCACGAGCAGGCTCAGGACGAACGTCACACGCCGCACCGCCTTCACGGTCGCGTTCGCGATCGGCTGCGTGTGAAAACGCTCGCCCTCGATCCTGACCAGCAGCTTCCGCGTCAGCGCACCGACCACCAACGCGATCGCGGCAGCGGCGAGCGCCGCCACCGCCAACGCCGCCAGCGCTTCGACGCGCACCAACGCCGGCAGCGGCTCAGGCAACTGGGACGGCTGCATCGTCTCCTGTCTCAATCTGTATTCAATCTGTATTCAATCGGTATTCAATCGGTGTTCAATCTGTGTTTAATCTGTGGCCTAGCGACGGCGCACCCGTCGCTCCTGCAGTTGTTCGACCGGCACGCGCAGCGTCTGGCGGCGGCCTTCACGAAGGATGTCGATCCGCAACGTCGAGCCGATCGTGCTGTCGGCGATGATGCGGACGAACTGCGACGGATCGGCGATCGTCGTCCCGTTGACCGAGACCACGATGTCGCCTGGCTCGAGGCCGGCGCGGTAGGCGGACGATTCCCGCGACATCTGATTGACGACCACGCCGTCCGTGCGCGGCGCCCGCAACTCGTCGGCCAGCCGCGCGCTCAGCGGAATCACCTCGACGTAGCCGATCGAGCCACGGCGGACGCGCCCGAATTTCTGCAGGTCGTCCAGCACCCGCCGCACCAGGTTGCTCGGCACCGCGAAGCCGATGCCCTGATAACCGCCGCTCTGCGAAAAGATCGCGGTGTTGATGCCGACCAGCTCGCCGCGGCTGTTGATTAGCGCGCCGCCGGAGTTGCCGGGGTTGATCGCCGCGTCGGTCTGAATGAAATCCTCGTACTGGGTGATGCCGACGTTGGCGCGGCCGAGCGCGCTGACCACGCCCAGCGTCACGGTCTGGTTCAGCGAGAACGGGTTGCCGACCGCCATCACCCATTCGGCGACCTTCAGCTTCGATGAATCGCCCCACGGGATCACCGGCAGCCCGCTGCCGTCGATCTTCAGCAGTGCCAGGTCGGTCCAGGAATCGACGCCGATGATCCTGGCTTTGACGTCGCGCTGATCGCCGACTGTAACGGTAACCTCGGCGACGTCGTTGCCAATCACGTGGTTGTTGGTCACAACGAAGCCATCCGGCGAAATCACGACGCCCGATCCGAGGCTCTGCTCGGCGCGATTGCGCCCGAACATCTCGCCCTGATCGCCGAAGAAGTACTGGAAAAACGGATCGTTCGCGAACGGCGATGCGGATCGGCGCACGACCTGCACCGACGAAATGTTGGTAACGGCGCGTACGGTTTGCGCGGCGACTCGCGTGAAGTCAGGCCCTGCGCTGGTCATCGGCGCCGCCGCCTGTTCGGTGGTCGTGGCCGCCGCATCGGCCGGCGGCGCGGTGCGCGCAATCACATCAGGCTGGTCAGTCGCACGCCCCGACAACACAATGCCGACGAGCACTCCCGCAATCAGCAGGCTCACCATGGACAGGCGCGTGATCATGTCTGGTTCAGGCGACGGTGACGCGCCGCGGCGCGTCGACGGCGCTCTTCGGGACGGTAATCGTCAAAATGCCGTCTGCAAGGTCGGCCGTCACCGCGGCCGCGTTGACCGGGTGCGGCAGCACGAAGGTGCGGAGGAATTCGCCGTGACCGCGCTCGACTTGATGGTACTTGTCGCACGACACGCGCGCTTCGCGGCGGCCCTGGAGGGTCAGGCGGTTGTCCTGGACATCGATACGGACTTGTTCGCGGGTCAGGCCGGGCAACTCGGCGGTGAACACAAACGCGTCGGCCGTTTCGCACAGGTCCACGGCTGGCGCCCAGCCCTGCGGACCATGGGCGGCAAGCCGCTCGAGGCCCTGCTGGATGCGGATCAAATCGCGGAACGGATCCCAGCGCGCGAAGACCACGATTCTCCCAATGTAGCACGGCGGTCCGGCTTCGGTCCGAGAAAGGCCGTATGTTAAACTCGAAAGGTTCTACCAACTGATTTCAAAGGGTTTATGGCCGACAACCTTCTCGCTACGCAGCTCCGCAAGGGGATGATCATCAAGGTCGACAACAAGCTGTTCCGCATTTTCGACCGCCAGCATGTCACCCCCGGCAACCTCCGCGGTTTCGTGCGCGTCAAAATGCGCAACATCCAGAACGGCTCGATGGCCGAAGAAAAGTTCCGCTCCGAAGACATCGTCGAGCGCGTCTCCCTCGAGCAGAAGGAGATGCAATACCTCTACAACGACGCCGACGGCTACCACTTCATGGACACGACGACGTTCGACCAGGTGCAGCTGTCGTCGGAGCTGCTGGGCGACACGGTGGGGTTTCTCAAGCCCGAGATGAGCGTCGAGGTCGAGTTCTACGGCGAGAACCCGATCGGCATCGAGATTCCGCAGACCGTGGATCTGAAAGTGGTCGAGACAACGCCCGGCATCAAGGGCGCGACGGCGACGAATCAGCTCAAGCCCGCCACGCTCGAAACCGGCGTCGTGGTACAGGTGCCGCCGTTCATCAACGAGGGCGACGTCATCCGCGTCAACACCGAAACCGGGGAATATCAGACGAGAGCGTGAACATCTGGCGATCTCGTGATCTGGTGATTTGGTGATCTTCTAGATCTGAAGATCTGAAGATCTGGAGATCTATCTGGGAATCTATCTGGAGATTCCCAGATCTCCAGAAGCTTACCAGCTCACCAGCTCACTAGCTCACCAGCTCACTAGCTCCCTAGCTCACTAGCTCACCAGCTCACCAGCTCACCAGATCATATAATTCCCCAATGGACGTAGTTCGGACCCCGGCGACGGGCTGGATTGAGGTCGTCGTGGGGAGCATGTTCAGCGGCAAGAGCGAGGAGCTGATCCGCCGCCTGCGGCGCGCCCAGATTGCGCGCCAGCGCGTCCAGATTTTCAAGCCGGCCGTCGACACCCGCTATTCAGAGGATCACATCGTCTCGCACAGCGAGCTGCGCATTCCGTCGGAGAGTGCGAAGAGCGCCGCCGAGCTGCTGCAGAGCGTGCGCAAAGACACCGAAGTGATCGGCATCGACGAGGGGCAATTTTTCGATGCCGAACTGCCGGCGGTGGCATCGGAGCTGGCGCGCCGCGGCGTGCGCGTCATCATCGCCGGACTCGATCAGGATTACCTGGGCAAGCCGTTCGAGCCGATGCCGCAACTGTTGGCAATCGCCGAATACATCACCAAGACGCGGGCGATCTGCATGGTCTGCGGCAATCCCGCCAATCACACGCAACGGCTGGTGCAGAGCTCCGATCGCGTGCTGCTCGGCGCGCAAGGCACTTATGAAGCCCGGTGCCGCCACTGTTTCGACCCAACCCTCGCGCGCGAGGACGAGACGCAGGCGACGCGGCAAGCGGCCGGAAAGACGCGATGAGCACGCAGGAGCTTGCCCCTGCACTGCGGCAAGCCCTGTTCGCGCTTGGTGTGTTGTTCCTGATCGTCGACCTGAAAGTCGGCGCGCAGCTGGTGAGCTGGTGGCAGAAACGCAAGCGAGCCCTGGTGGTGTGGGCCGCACCGAAACCCCCGTTCTATGCCGTCAATCTCGCCATCGGCGTCCTGTTGGGCATCCTGTTGTTCGTCACCGCGGCCGTCGTGCATCGCCCCGCCGTGTCGTTGTTCGGCGTGTCGATGATGTTCGTCTATTACGGCTACCTCCTGCCGCTGTCTACCCGCATCCGGCGCGGTCTGTATCAGGACGGCGTCTGGACAGACTCGGGGTTCATGCGTTACACCGACATCGGCGGCCTGACGTGGAAGGGCAGCGATACCCTGGTCATCGCGTCGAGCCACAAGACCATGGCGCGGCGCCTGCGGGTTCCAGGCATCCACCTCGGAGAAGTGCGGCATTACCTGCGCGACAAGATCGGCGAACATGCCATCGAGTTCGACGCAGGCCCGGGTATTCACCTCGGCTCACGCGATACGCGCGAATCTGTGTAGGGGGCCGGGGACCGGGAACGGGGACCGGGAACGGGGGGCCGGGAACGGGGAACCGGGAACGGGGAAACGAAGACTGTAGGCTGTAGGCTGATGGCCCGAGGCTGATAGCTGATAGCTGACCGCTGATAGCTGATAGCTGATTGAAGTCCGACGGCCGACGGGCCGATAAGGAGTAGAGTCATGGCCGCACGTCCCACCTGGAAGGGTTACATCAAGGTCAGTCTCGTCACGATCCCCGTCAAGGTCTACCCGGCGACGGAATCGAGCGCGACCATCTCGTTCAACCAGCTTCACGCCGCCTGCCAGACCAAGATCCAGCAGAAGAAGTGGTGTCCGAAGTGCGAGATCGAGCTCACCCAGGCGGACATCGTCAAGGGCTATGAGTTCGAGAAGGGCCGCTGGGTCGTCGTCGACGAAGAAGACATCGCCAAGGTCAAGACCGAGTCGACGAAGATCATCAATCTGCTGCAGTTCACCGACGTCGAGCAGATCGATCCGATGTACGTCGACAAGACGTATTACCTCGCGCCGGAAGGACCGATGGCCGCCGATGCCTACTCAGTGATGCGCGAGGGCATGCAGGGCAAGGCCGGCATTGGCAAGGTCGCGATTCACGGCCGCGAGTACCTGGTCGCCGTCAAGCCGCACAAGCAGGGCATGGTGATGTACACGCTGCATCACGCCGCCGAAATGCGGACCATCGACGTGATCGACGAATTGCGCGAGGTGCGCGGCAAGGTCAACCCCGCGGAAATGAAGCTCGCGCGCCAGGTGATCGAGAGCATCGAAGGCGACCTGAATCTGGCGGACTACAAGGACGAGTACCAGGCAGGCCTGCGCGCGATTATCGACGCGAAGGTCGCCGGCGAGGAGATCGTCGCGCAGGAAGAAGTCGCGCCGCCGAAGGTCGTCGATCTGATGGAAGCGCTGCGCAAGAGCCTCGATCAGGTGAGCTCGGGCAAGAAGAAGACGGCGAAGGCAGAGCCCGAGAAAAAGGTCACGTCGATCAAGGCGAAGAAGCGAAAAGCATCTTAGACAGGCAGACAGGCAGACAGGCAGACAGGCAGACAGGCAGACAGGCAGGCGGGCCGACAGGCTACTGTAGGAACGCCAGGACGCCCATTCCCGTGGCCGTGGGATCGCGGATCCAGTCCGGCGGCACCAGCCATACGAACATCAGAATCGCGATCACCCAGATGTCATAGGGGAGCGTCGCGCGCTCGTCGCGCCAGAAGAAGAACCTTGCGAACACGCCGGACGGCATCGGCCGGTTGTTGAGCGCAAGATACGTGTAGTGAATGCGGTTGCTGACGGTGATGATCGACAGCACCAGGATCACCCAGAGCACGCCCGCCATCCGATCCGTGAACGCGCCAATCATGAACAGCACGATGCGTTCGGGACGTTCCATGAAGCCGACCTTGCATTTCTCGATCAGCGACTCGGCGCGGGCGCGCGCGTAGCTGGTCATGATCGAAAAAATCAGTGCAAGCGTGGCGATCAGCACGTAGCCATTGCGGCCGAGCTCGGCATACAGCCAGATCAGGCCGGTGAACAGCGCAAGGTCGGAAAAGCGATCCAGCGTCGAATCCCAGAACGCGCCGAACTGCGACTGCTTGCCGGTAATGTGCGCGACCTTGCCGTCGATGAAATCGAAGATATTGGCAATGATCATCACGATTCCGGCCGTGACGAAGCTGTCCACCGCCAGGAAGTACGCGGCGACGATGTTGATTAGAACGCCGATCAGCGTGAGGACGTTCGGGTGAACGCCGAGTGCGACCGAGATGTTGATAATCGCGCGGAGGGGCAGCAGACAGGCGGCGCCGATCGCGCCAGTAAAGGTCATGTAGTGGGCACAAGGGTAGCCGATGGGACGAACTGCATCAAGGTAACGAACGGCTGAAGATGCGATAGCCTTCGGTCGGAGGATTCGTATGCGCCGTTGGTCAGTGTCCCTGTGCAGTTGTGTCGCCCTGTTAGCCGTTCTTGCAGTCCCCGCCGTCGCGCAGGAAACAACCGCGACCATAACCGGCACGATTACCGACCAAAGCGGCGGCGTGCTTCCAGGCGTCACCGTCAACGCGCGCCACCTGCCCACCGGGCGCGTGTTCGAAACGATTTCGGGCGCGGCTGGCAATTATCTCGTGCCGGCGCTGCCGATCGGCGCATATGAGGTGACGTTCACGCTGTCGGGGTTCCAGCCGCGAACGGTGCGCGGGGTGACGCTCGCCGTCAACGATCGCGTCCAGATCAATGCAACGCTCGCGGCCGGCGGCGTGTCGGAGGTGATCGAGGTGACGGGCCGCGTCCTGCCGCAGACCACGACCGCGGTGCAGAACCTGATTGACTCCCGCCGCGTCCAGGAGCTGCCGATCAACAACCGCAACTTCGCCAAGCTCGCGGAGCTCGCGCCGGGCGTGTCAAGCGATATGGCCGACGAGATCGGTCTCGGGCTGTCCAGCAGCATGAACCTGTCCGTCAACGGCGCGCGCCGCAACGGCGTCAACTGGCTGGTCGACGGTGTCCAGAACGTCGACGTCGGCAGCAACATCACGCTGCTGTCGACGCCGACGCTCGAGTCGATCGAGCAATTCACGATCATCACGTCGAGCTACGCGGCGGAGTGGCCGCGCTCGGGCGGCGGCATCATCAACGTCGTCACCAAATCCGGGACCAGCAAGTTCGCGGGCAGCGGCTATGAGTTCTTCCGCGACGACAAGTTGAACAGCAACACCTACTTCCGCAAGCAGAGCACCGATCCCGCGATCCGTGACCGCGCGCCCGCGCTCGATTATCACAACTTCGGCTACACGGTCGGCGGGCCGGTGGTGAAGGACAAGATGTTCTTCTTCTGGTCCCAGGAGTGGCGCCGAATCACCCGCGCCCCCGCGTCGGTGACGGCAACGGTGCCGAACCCGGAGTGGCTCACCGATCCGACGTCGGCCAACTACGTGCCGGTGTCGGAGCGCGATCCGCAGGCGGTACGCCTGCTGTCGGGATATCCGGCGCCGAACCTGGCGCCGGCAACGGCGGGAGGTCCTGGGCGGTACACGCTGACGGCGCCCAACATCAACAACACGCGCCAGGAGGTGATTCGTGTGGACTACGACATGCGTCCGACGCAGCGGGTTTGGGGCCGTTACACGCATGACTTGAGCGAGACGCGCGAAATCGGCGGCCTGTTCTTCAACACGCCACTGCCGAACGTCGCCGGCACGGATACGAAAATTCCCGGCCAGGTGGCGGCCGTCGGCCTGCGCAGCACGATCGGCGGCAACACCCTCAACGAGCTGAACTATCACTTCAGCGCCAACAACATCACCACGACGCCGGCCGAAGGCGTCCGCAACACGCGCAGTGACTTTGGCGTGTCGATCACCGAGGCGTTCCCCGAGAACGCCGGCAACCTGATCCCCATCATCGACGTGACCGGCCTGAGCCTGCTGGGAGCGAACCAGCTGTATCGCATCCAGTACGTGAATCACTCGGTGACCAACAACTTTTCATGGCAGCGCGGAAATCACGCGTTCAAGTTCGGCGGTCTCGCCAGCTTCGAGCAGAAAAACGAAAACGCCGCCAGCGTGAGTCAGGGGCGCTTCACCTTTGTCGCCACGGCCGGCGGCCCGTCGGCATTCCAGAGCTTCCTTCGCGGCAATGCCAACGGCGCCTGCCTCGGCTGCAGCTACGTCGAGGCCGAGCGTGATATCGATCTGAACCTGCGCTTCAACCGGTTCGAAGTGTTCGCGCAGGATACGTGGCGCCCGAACTCACGGCTGACGGTCGATTACGGTGTGCGTTACGCCCTGTACCCGCCTCTCACCGACGTCAAGAATCAACTGGTGACGTTCGATCCGGCGCTGTATAACGCCTCGACCGCGCCGCCATTCGCCAACGCAGTCGGCACGCTGATCGACCGGACGCGCGGCAACCAGCTCGTCGGGATCATCCAGGGCGGCGTCAACTCGCCCTACGGCGACGGTATCTACGAATTCAAGAAGAATTCAATCCAGCCGCGCGTTGGCGCGGCCTACGATCTCTCGGGCGAAGGCCGGACCGTGCTGCGTAGCGCCTTCGGCGTGTACTACGACCAGCCGCTCGTCGGCATCTTCGAGCAGAACTCCTTCACGATGCCTCCGGTCGTCAACAACATCACGTTCAACAATCCGTCGCTGCAGAATCCCGCCTCGGGCCAGACGCCGACGACCACCGGCGTGCGCACCATCATCGCCACGGCGACCGACTTCGAGAATCCGCGGACGATGCAGTGGAACGTCGGTATTACGCGGCGTGCGACCGCGTGGCTGTTTGGCGAGGTGAGCTATGTGGGCAGCCGCGGCGACAACCTGATTCGGCCGACGGATCTGAACTATCCCGATCCCGCTCGCGTCGTGGCGCTCCAGGCAACCACGCCAGGCGCGGTGAACCCGGTCCGCCCGTACCAATCGTTCGGCGCCATCACCTATCGCGAGACGACGGCGCGGGCGCGCTATCACGGGCTGTTGACGACGGCTCGCGTCGACGCCGGCCGGCACGGCAGCGTGACGCTCAATTACACGTTGAGCCGCAATCAGACCGACGCCACCAACGATCGCGATGCCGTCGACATTCCGCAGAATCCGGCGAACCCCGACGCCGATTACGCTGATGCGCGTACCGATCGACGGCACATCTTCACCGGCAGCTTCGTCTACGAAGTACCGTTTTACCGCGATGCCGGCAGTGCGTTCACCAGGGCGATCCTCGGCGGCTGGCAGGTCGCGGGCATCGTCAATATTTCGTCCGGCCAGCCGGTGTCGCGCATCCTGGTCAGCAGCGATACATTCCGTCGCGGCGTCTTCGCCGACCTCGTCGGTGACCCGATGGTCGGCGAGCGCTTCGTCAACGGGGTGCCGTACTGGTTCAATCCGGACGCGTTCGCACCGCCGGCGGCCGGCACGTTCGGCAATTCCGGGCGCGCGCCGTTCCGCCAGCCCGGGCGCCATCAATGGGATCTCAACTTGTCGAAGAATTTCTATCCCACCAGCACGATGCGCCTGCAGTTTCGCGCGGAGTTGATCAACGCGTTCGACCAGCGGCAATGGCTCGCGGATCCCGCCGTCAACGGCATCGACAATACGTGCACGGTGTCGACGACCGCCTGCAACGTCCCCGGCGATCGCTTCGGCCAGCTGATCGCTACGCGCGCGGCGCGAGAGGTGCAGCTCGGCGTGAAGGTGTACTGGTAGCGCATGGTACGATCGGCGGCAGGGCGCATCTAACAGATACGCCCGACCTCCGATGGCAATACAGGATCTCAAGGAACAGATGGCCCGGCTGCCGGAGCAGCCGGGCATCTATATCTATTACAACCAGCACGGCGACACGCTCTACGTCGGTAAGGCGCGGTCCCTACGCGATCGCACGCGCTCGTACCTGAATGCCTACGGCACCAGCCCGCGTCACGACGCGCTGCTGGACGAGGCCGTCCGTCTCGAAGTCATCGTCACCGATTCGGTCGTCGAGGCCCTGGCCCTCGAGAACAATCTGATCAAGCAGCGCGCGCCTCGATACAACATCCTGCTGCGCGACGACAAGAACTATCCCTACCTGCAGCTGACGACGACCGAGGCGTTCCCGCGGGTGCTGGTGGCGCGCTCGGTCGAGCGTGATGGCAACGTCTACGCCGGGCCGTTTCTGCCCGCGAAGTTTGCTCGGCGGACGATGGGGCTGACGCACAAGGTGTTCGGCATCCGGTCCTGCAACGAAGTGATTACGGGAAGCCGTCATCGGCCGTGTCTCGAATACGACATCAAGCGATGCCTGGCGCCGTGCGTCGCGGCGATCTGCTCGGCGGATCGCTACTCGCAGGCGGTGGCGGATACGCGGCTGTTCCTCGAAGGCCGGAACGAAGAGCTCGCCGATCAATTACGCGCGCGCATGCTCGACGCCGCGTCGCACGAGCGCTTCGAGGAAGCCGCGCAGCTGCGCGACGCGATGCGTACCGTCGAGGCTCTGCTCGAGCGGCATCAGAAGATGGCGTCCGCGGAGCTTGGCGATCGCGACGTGTTCGGCGTGAAGACCGGCGCGAGCGGCGCGGTGGTCCAGGTGTTCCTGGTGCGCGGCGGCCGCGTCATCGAGCGCGTCGAGTTCGTGTGGGACGGGCCGCAGATCGGATCTCCAGGGCCACAGAAGGCACAGAACGTACCGATCGGATCACCAGGGCCACAGAAGGCACAGAACGTACCGATCGGATCAGCAGGGCCGCAGAAGGCACAGGACGTACCGATCGGATCGCCCGCCGGGGAAGTCATCGAGTCCGCCATTCAGCACTTCTATTCAGATCAGGAGCCGCCGCCGGAGGTGCACGTGCCGGTGTTACCGCCAGAGCACCAGGTCCTCGAAGAATGGCTCGCGCAACGGGCGGGCCGTCGGGTGAGGATCGTCGTACCGCAGCGTGGCAGCAAGAAAGGGTTCATGGAGCTGGCGCACCGCAACGCGGCTCTCGGCTATCGGACGCGTTTCGATACGAGCCAGACCGCGAATTACGAGGCGCTCGAATCACTGCAGGCGGTCCTGCGGTTGCCCAAGCTGCCTCGGCGCATCGACTGCTTCGACATCTCGACGATCCAGGGCGCCGAAACGGTGGCGTCGATGGTGGTCTGCGAAGAAGGCCGGATGCGGCCGTCGGAGTACCGGAAGTTCAAGATCAAGAGCGCGGGGAGCGGGGAGCCGGGATCCGGGAGCCCGAGCCTCGGACCCGAGGCGGTCGTTCCGGCTCCGGGCTCCCGGCTCCCAGTTCCCGGACACTTCCTCGACGATTTCGCGGCGATGGAGCAAGTCGTGCGGCGGCGATATGCGAAGGTGCTCGAGAACGGCGGACCGTTTCCGGATCTGATCGTGATCGACGGCGGCAAGGGCCAGTTGAACGCGGCCTATACCGCGCTCGAGGCGGTCGGTCTGTCGAACCTGGTCGCAATCGGCCTCGCGAAGAAAGAAGAACTGGTGTTCACCCGCGACAGCCTGGAGCCGCTTGCGCTCGATCCTCACGGCAGCGCCTTGCGTCTGCTGCAGCGCATCCGCGACGAGGCGCACCGCTTTGCGAT
>DASPNQ010000186.1:0-11967 GCA_035626435.1 Vicinamibacterales bacterium | reverse complement strand
GAACCCGGGACCTCCTGCACCCCAAGCAGGCGCGCTAGCCAGGCTGCGCTACATCCCGTTCTGGAAGCGACCGACTAACAGTCTACTCCACAGCCATAATGACGGGCGTGAAATTCTCGATGCGCCGTGTGCTGCCGCTCACGGCGATAGCCGCGGCGATGTTGGTGGCCGTGTTGCCGCCCGGCACGTTCACGGTGGAGCGATACTACGCGCGATGGCTGTACCCGATGCTGCAGTCGCAGATGACCGCGCTCTCGAATCGCGTCCCGTTCGCGTTGTTCGACGCCGCCGTCGTGGCCTTCCTCGCCATCGCAATCGGGATCTGGATCAGAGCGATTCGCGCGGCGCGCAAGAAGCAGGTGTGGCGTTCGCTATGGCGCGGCGTGACCGCGACGATGACCCTGCTTGCCGTCGTCTACCTGTGGTTCCTCGCGGCCTGGGGGTTGAACTACGCGCGGCCGCCGCTCGAATCGCAAATCCCGTTCGACGCTTCGCGGGTGACACCGCAGGCGGTGCGCGCCCTCGCCGAGCATGCGATCGCGCGCGCCAATCAGACGCATCAGGCGGGGCACGCCGCTGGATTTCCGGCGATCGGCGACGCGCCGCCGCGCCTGATGGCCGCACTGCGCGACGTCGAACGCGAATTCGGCCGGCCGCGCGAGACCGTGTTCGCGACGCCGAAGTGGTCGATCTTCACGCCGTTCTATCGCGCTTCGGGTGTGAGCGGCCAGCTCGGACCCTTCTTTCTGGAAACATTGGTGAACCCGGATCTCACCGGACCCGAGCGCGAGGCCACGCTGGCGCACGAGTGGGCACATCTGTCGGGATTCGCTCCCGAGTCGGACGCCAGTTTCATCGGCGTGCTCGCGGCGCTTCGCGCCGGACCTTCCGCCGAGTACAGCGGCTGGCTCGAGCTGGTGTCGGAAGCGGTCAATCAACTGCAACCGTTAACTCAACGGATCGTGTTGCAGAAACTCGCCGAAGGTCCGCGTAAAGATCAGGAGGCGATTCGCGAGCGCCTCAACAAGCGTGTGCACACGGTGCAAGAGGCAGCATGGTCGTCGTACGATCGGCTGCTGAAGTCACAAGGCGTAGAAGAGGGTGTCGAGAGTTATAGTCGAGTAATTCACCTCTTGATTGGCTCCGACGTCTTGAAAATTCCCCTCGCCGCGCCTGCGCCCTAGACCGATGACAACGCGCGTGATCCAGGTGGATGCACTTCGGCCGGACGCCACGATCATCGAGGAGGCGGCGGCGACCCTTCGCGACGGGCGACTTGTCGCCTTTCCAACCGAAACGGTCTACGGACTCGGCGCGAACGCGCTCGACGATGCGGCCGTGCAGAAGATCTTCGATGTAAAGGAGCGGCCCGCGACCGATCCGTTGATCGTCCATATCGCGCACATCGGTCAGGTGAACCAGGTTGCGATTGGCATGCCGGCCGGCGCGCGACAGTTGGCATTGTCGTTCTGGGCCGGGCCGCTGACGTTAATTCTGAAAAAGAAACCCGAGGTGTCCGGACTGGTCACCGCTGGACGCGACACCGTCGCCGTCCGCGTGCCGTCGCACCGGGTGGCGCGCGCGTTGATGGAGACCGCAGGCATCCCGATCGCCGCGCCGAGCGCGAACCGCTTTTCGCGCCCGAGTCCCACCACCGCGCAACACGTGCTCGACGATCTGGACGGGCGCATCGATCTGGTCCTCGACGGCGGCGCGACGGATATCGGCCTCGAGTCGACGATCGTCGACTTCTCGGTCGAACCGCCGGTGCTGCGCCGGCCGGGCGGCATCACGCTCGAGCAAGTGCATTCGCTGGTCCCCGACGTCACCATCGAGACCGGCGAGGCCTCGGTCGAGGAAACCCAGGTCGCGCCAGGACAGCTGACGAAACACTATGCGCCGAACGCGCCCATGACCCTCTACGAGGGTCCCACCGAGCGCGTCGTCGAGCGGATCGCTGCCGATGCCCGCGCGGAAGCGGCTCGGGGGGCGCGAATCGGCATTTTGGCGCCTGAGGACGATCTCAAAGCGCTGGCGCCGCTCATCGCGGCTGTCGCGGCAGGGGGTCGGATCGAGGTCGAACCGTACGGCAGCCGCAGCGACCTCGACCGGGCGGGCCGCGAGTTGTTTGGCGCAATTCGCGCGCTCGACAGCCGGGACGTAGCTGTCATCTTCGCAAGCTCCATCGGCAGCGACGGGCTGGCGCGCGCGATCCGCGATCGTTTGATGCGCGCAGCGGATGGGAATATTAGGACGGTCGTTTAATAGCGAATTGCCGACCGCATCGGGCGTATTTCGTTGAACTTTCTAGTGTTATTATGCGCACGCACATTTAGGCACCTTATGCATCAAGGCACTAAGGCACCTAGGTCTTGGGGGATGGCTCTATGAGTCTGGAGAGCATGGCGGAAGCTCCGGCGAACCAGCCGGGGTTCTCACGACGCAATTTCATCAAGGGCGTGATCGCCGCAGGCGCCACCGTGTCGGCGTCGGCATATTTGTTCCGCACGACGATCGTCGGACAGAACGAAGGTATGGCGGGCGCGGTCGAACGCCTCATCACTCTCGACATCAACGGCCAGCAACGCCGCGTCGACGTGATGAAGAACGAGACGCTGGCGACGACGCTGCGTTACAAGCTGGGGCTCACGGGCACCAAGCTTGGCTGCGATCGCGCTGAATGCGGCGCGTGCACCGTGCTGGTCGACGACGTGCCGCGATATGCGTGCTCGACGCTGACGCATACGGTCCGCGGCAAGAAAATCGTCAGCATCGAGGGTCTCGCGGCGCCCGATGGCACGCTGCACCCCGTGCAGCAGGCGGTCGTCGACGGCCAGGGCTTCCAGTGCGCGTTCTGCATGCCCGGCTTCGTGATGGCCACCGTTGGTTTCCTCAAGACGAACCCGGCGCCGACGCGTGAGCAGATGGCGCATGGCATCTCCGGCAACATCTGCCGCTGCGCCGACTACAACAAGATTCTCGACTGCATGATGCACGCAGCCGAGTTGTCGAGGGGGGCGTAAGTCATGGCTGAACAGCAGAAACCGGTTGCCCCGGAAACGCCGGTCGCGCCGCCCAAACCGATGGAATTCAAGCTGCTGGGCAAGAACTACGTCACGCAGGATCTCGTCGCGAAGGTGACGGGTAAAGCGAAGTATGCCGAGGACTATCGCGCCGAGGGCATGGTGTTCATCAAGCTGCTGTTGAGTCCGCGTCCGCACGCGAAGGTTCGCAGCATCGATGCGTCCGCCGCGCTCGCCATGCCTGGCGTGCACGCGATCCTCACGGCGAAAGATCTGCCGGCACCGCCGCCGCCGCCGGGTCCGCCCCCGGCCGCCGCGCCGGCCACGCCTCCTGCGGCTGCCGCGCCTGGTGCCAGTGGCCAGGGCGGCGCTGCGCAAGGTACGCCGGGCGGCACGCCGCCGCCGCAGGCTGCGGCACCGGGTGGCGGTGGTGCTCCACCGGCGCAGGCACCGGCCGCGGGTGCGGCGCCAGTCGCGCAGGCGCCGCCGCCTCCGCCGATGCCGCCCGAATTCGCATTGACCGAAGAACCGGTTTACGAAGGCGAGCCGATCCTCGCGCTCGCCGCTGACAGCGAAGAGCTCGCCGCTGAAGCGATCGAAAAGATCGTGGTCGACTTCGAGCCGTTGCCGCACGTGATCGATCCGATCGACAGCCTGCGTCCGGGGTCGCCGAATGGCCGGCAGCAGGGCAATGTGTTCGTTGGCCCCAGCATGCGGACGTTGAAATGGACGCCGGAGCAGATGGCGCGTTACGACTCAGGGACGTTCCCGAGTGACGCCGAAGCGACCGAGACCGCGCTGTTTGGCGACGTCGAGAAGGGCTTCGCCGAAGCGGATCTCATCGTCGAGCGCCAGATGTATCAGCAGACGACATCGCATCAGCCGATGGAGTCGCGTTCGGCGATGGCCTACTGGCAGAACGGCAAGTGCTACATGCACGTGTCGACGCAGTCGCTGGCGCGCACGGTGGCGGCGGTCGCCGGCTGGGTGGGCGTCAAACCCGAAGAGCTGGTCCTGATCAGCGAGTACACGGGCGGCGGATTCGGCAGCAAGATCCCGGGCGCGCAGTCGATGGCCATCCCGGCGCTGATGTCGAAAAAACTCAATGGCCGCCCCGTGATGATGCGCATCTCACGCGCGGAAGAAACCTACATCGGCCGCGTGCGCCCCGGTTATCAGGGCTGGATCAAGATGGGCTTCAAGAAGGACGGCCGCGTTACCGCGATCGACACCTTCATTGTCGAGGCGTCGGGACCGTATCGCCGGCAAGGCGATCACTCGACCACGGCCAACCTTGGATCGTTGTTGTTCCAGGCGCCGAACATGCGCTTCCGCGGGGTGTCGGTGGCGACGAATACGCCGCCGGGCGTGTCGCAGCGCGCGCCGGGCGGATTGCAGGCGTCGGTGTGGTTCGAGCCGCTCGTGCATGAAGCCGCGAAGAAGCTCGGTCTCGATCAAGTCGCGATCCGCAAGCTCAACGCGCCGGAAGGTCAGGCCGTGTTCGGCCTGGCGCCGCCAAACACGCCGCCGGGACGTCCCCGCAACAAGCTGACCAGCTGTTTCGTGAAGGAGTGTCTGGACCAGGGCGCGGAGTTGTTCGGGTGGGAAGCGCGCAAGGCCAACAGCGGCAAGCGGACGGGCAGCAAGGTGCGAGGCATTGGCGTCGGCACCGGCGCGTATACCGCCGGTTCGATCGGCGTCGATGGTCTGTGCATCCTGCGTCCCGACGGCAAGCTGGAAATTCACCAGGGCATCGGCAACCTCGGCACGCATTCGGTGATCGACACCGCGCGCGTCATCGCGGAAGTCGTCAACATGCCGTGGGAGAACTGCGAAGTCGTCTGGGGCAACACCTCGAAGGGCCTGCCGTGGTCCTCGATTCAAGCGGGCAGCCAGACGACGTACGCGCATACCCGCGCCAACTTCGCGACGGGCCAGGATCTCAAGAAGAAGCTCACCGAGGTTGCCGCAAAGACCATGGGAGGCAGCCCGGAGAGCTACGACACCGGTCCGCAGGGCGTGATCCGCAAGGGCGGTGGTCTGGTGATGCCGTGGGCGAAAGCGGCGGAAGCGGCGATCAAACTCGGCGGCATCTACGACGGCACCGAAGTGCCGAAGGAAATCAACGCGATGACCAAGGCGGCTGCGGCCGCGCACAAGGGCCGAGGGCTGATGGGGGTCGCGCGCGACAACCTGCCGCGCGACGGCCAGACCTACGGCTTCATGTCGGCGTTCGCGGAAGTGGAGGTCGACGTCGAAACGGGCGTCTGGACCATCCTTGATTTCGTCGGCGTCGCCGATGTCGGCACCGTGATCCACCCAAACAGTCTGGGTGGACAGATTCTCGGTGGCGGCATCCAGGGCATCGGTCACGTGCGCAGCCAGAAGCTGGTCTACGACCCGCATTACGGCGCGGCGCTCGCCAACCGCATGCATCACAACAAACCGCCGACGATTCTGGACATCCCGCTCAAGGCGCAGTGGGCCGCTGTCGGATTGCCGGACCCGACCAACCCGGTCGGCGCGAAGGGGATTGGCGAGCCGTCGACGGTTGCCGCCGCCGGCGCCGTGTTGGCCGCGTTGGCCGATGCGGTGGGTGACGACATCATCCGGCGCACACCGGTGCAGCCCGAAGACATCGCCGCGGCCCTTGCGAACAATCGCAAGTCCATGATGCGCAATCCGTTGCAGGCGTTCATCTAAGAGGATAAGGACCATGCCACCGATTCGCGATGTAATGCCGGCATTCGAGCTTTTCCAGCCCGCGAGCGTCAGCGACGCTTTGGGCGTGCTGAACCGCCACGGCGCTGACGCGTGGGTGATGGCGGGCGGCAATGACACCTTCGACTGGCTGAAGGACCGCATCAAGAAGCCGAGAGTGGTCGTTGACCTCAGCATGGTCAACGAGCTCAACGGCATCAAGGATGCGGGCGGCGGTCTGGAGATTGGCGCCACCACCACGCTCACGACCATTGCGAACCATCCGATGGTCAAGGAGCGGTTCCCGATGCTGGCGCAGGCGGCGTTGATCGTGGCGTCGCCGCAGATTCGCAACGTCAGCACACTCGGCGGTAACGTCGCGCAGGACGCGCGATGCTCGTACTACCGCGCCGGCTGGCCGTGCTACCGTGCCGGCGGCAACATCTGCTACGCCGACACGCCGCAGGCCGTCAACCGCGAGCACGCGCTGTTCGACGCGGATCGCTGCGTGGCGGTCAACCCGTCCGACACCGCGCCGGCCCTCGTCGCCCTCGACGCGCAGTTCGTCATCAAGAACGGCGACGCGGAGCGTGTGGTCTCGGCCGAGGAGTTCTTCATCGGCCCGGGCATCGACATCACCAAGCTGACCTCGCTGCAGCCCGGCGATCTGCTGACGGCGATTCGCATCCCCAATACGTTCGCGGGCAAGCCGCACTACTTCGAAAAAGTGCGCGACCGCATGGTGTGGGACTTCGCACTGGTCAACATCGCGGCGTCCTTCAACCTGTCGGGCTCGTCGATCGGCGATGCGCGCATGGTTGTCAACGGGGTGTCGGCGACGCCGTACCGCCTCAACGCCGTCGAGGCGTTCCTGCGCGGCAAGCCGCGCGACAAGGCGACGGCCGACCAGGCCGCCGAGATGGCGGTGCAGGGCGCGGTGCCGCTGCAGCACAACGCCTACAAGATTCCATTAATGAAGGCGCTCGTGAAGCGCGCGATTCGTGGAGACGCTGAATGGACCTCTTAACGACGGCCCGCAGTCCATGGGGTGAGTCGGTCTTCACTCACATTTCGTGGAGCCTGTTCTGGGCGTCACTCGTCGGCGGCTTGTTGTTCCTGCTGGCGCACGGCGGCTACATGCTGTTCTCGCAGCACCGCCGCCGTCCGTCGGAGGAAGTCGACCGCATGGAACGCGAGCGCGCCGGCTTGCCGGCGCACATCACCCGCCACGGTTTCGTGGCGCGCGCGTTCCATTGGGTGATGGCGTTCGCGATGCTGGTGTTGCTGTTCACCGCGTTCCTGCCGATCGTCGGCGTCAAGTTCGCGTGGGTGCAGTGGCACTGGATGGCGGGCATCCTGCTCACGGCATCGATCATCTTCCACATCTTCCACGCCACCTTCGTGCTCGACTTCTGGTCGATCTGGGTCGGTCCGAAGGACATCCCCGAATTCAAGGCGGAGATGTTGCGCGAGATGGGACGCGAAGACATCCCCGGCCCGCGTCCGGGCAAGTATCCGCTCGGCAACCGTCTCTATCACCTCGCGGTGATGGTCGCCGGTCTCGTGGTGATCGCCACCGGCATCGTGATGATGTATCGCGTGCGCACCGGCATCATCGAACGCAATCCGTACATCATGTCGGATTCGGCGTGGGGCTTCATGTATGTCGCGCACGGATTGATGGGTGTCGGCTTCGTCGGCCTCGTCATCGCGCATATCTACTTCGCGTTGCGGCCGGAGAAGCTGTGGATCACCAAGGCGATGATCTTCGGCACCATCTCGCGCCGCCATTACCTCGAGCACCACGATCCGGATCGGTGGGCGGTCGAGGGCAGCCGGAAGTCGACATCGAACGTCGCGTAAGCGGCGCTCCGATCGGATTCCATGTCGCCTGAGGCCGCACGAGAAGAGCTGTCCCGCCGCGCCGACGCGATCGAGGGCGGCTATGAAATGATGCTGGCGTACGCGGCGCAGGGCCTGGACACCGACCAGGGCGCCGCGAACTCCTCACAACTACGCGATCACCTGCGCCGTTTCGAAGACGCGCTCACCAGCCTCGCGCAAACCTATCGCGACTGCGCCGTGGCGCTCGACGTCCCCGGCCGCGACGCGCTCGATGGGTTCTTGAAAGTGCTCGATCAGGACGCCAACGCGACGCAGTCCGCGTTGCGATTCGTCCTCGCGCAAAGCGGCATCAGCTCGCAGATGATCGACAACATCAACGCCTCGATTCATGTCCGTGCCCTGCTGACGGACGTGTTCATCGTCGACGAGATTCTGAAGAAAGCGAAGGCGTAGAAGCCTTCAGTCTTCGGTCTTCAGCCGTCGGTTGCAGTGTTCAGTCCTCAGTGCATGCTCGATGACCCCCGCCGAACTGTTCGACCGATTCGTCGATGCCAGCCTGCCGGCGGACCAGTTTCACCACGAACAGCACGTCAGCGTCGCGTGGCAGTTCGTCAGCCGCTACGGCATGCCGCAGGCGTTGTCGGAATTCACCGCCGCCATCAAGCGCTTCGCTGACGCCAACGGCGCGCACGGCCTGTATCACGAAACCATCACCTGGGCGTTCCTGTTGTTGATCGCCGAGCGTCAGGCACGAAACCCAGTGGCGACGTGGGAAGCATTTGCCGCAGCGAACCAGGACTTGCTGGTATGGAAACCCTCGATACTCGATCGGTATTACACGCCGGCCACCCTCAAGTCCGACCTGGCGAGGAAGTGCTTTGTGTTCCCGGACCGTGTCGCGACTGACCGCTGACGGCCGACGGCGGAAGTCTGAAAGCTGAAAGCTGAAAGCTGAAAGCTGATAGCTGCTGAAGGGCGAAGTCTGAAGGCTCTTTATGCCGGCAGCGTAAGCCGCGCGCGGCATCCGCGGGCGTCCTGCCGATTTTCGAGCGTCAGCGTACCGCCGTGGCCCTCGGCGATCTGCCGACACAGCACCAGACCAATGCCCGAGCCGCCCGGTTTTGTGGTGAAGAACGGCACGAACAGGTTGGACGTATTCGCCAGTCCCGGACCCTCATCGTCCACCGCGATCTCGAGCCCGCCGCGAGTGCGGCGCCAGCTGATCGTGACGCTGCCGCTGCCCGATTCGAGACACGCATCGGCCGCGTTGCGGAGCAGGTTGATCAACAGCTGCTCGAGCTGATCGGCGTCGGCGTCGATCGTCAGGTCAGGCCCGGGCTTCACGATCACCGGCACGCGCGCGTCAAACCCCGCGACGCGCTGAATCAGCGGCTTCAATACGACGGGCGCGAGCTTTGGTGCGGGCAGGCGCGCGAGGCGCGCCGACGATCCGGTAAAGCGGCTCAGCGAATCCGTGCGTGACGCGATCACCTGCAGCCCGCGCTGCATGTCCTCGCGCCAGTCGTCGGGCGGCGGGTTGCGCTGCAGCAGAGTCTCGAGCGAGCCAGCGATCGACTTGATCGGACCAAGCGAGTTGCCGAGCTCGTGGCCGATGACGCGAATCAGCCGCTGCCACGCCTGCCGTTCCTGTTCACGCAACGGGCGGCTCACGTCCGACAGCACCAGCAGGTCGTGCGGCAGACCGCCCAGCCGAAACGTCGTCTTGCGAACTTCCCAGCGGCCCGGTCCGCCGCCCGGCGGCGAGATGTCGACGACGCGCGGAGCGTCGCCAAACCATTCGACGATCGCCAGCTCCTCGGCGGTGCGGCCGAGCATGTGCTCCATCGACTTGCCCATCAGACGCTCGCCGGTGCGGTTGACGATGCGCAGACGGTGCTCGGGATCGAAGGCAAACACCGCCACATCGATCTGTTCCATGACGGTGCGGAGCAGCGCTGTCGCTTCGACGGCGCCGAGTCGCTGCTCGTGCAGCGTTTCGGCCAGCATGTTGATCTCGTTGAGCGCCGCGCCGAGCGGATCGTCGGGGTTGGCGGTGCGGCCGCGAATCGAGAAGTCGTCTTCGCGCAGCGCCGCGAGCAGGTTCGACAGGGTCTGCAACGGAACGACGACCCGCGTGCGAACCGAGCCGGCCAGGCCGAACAAGGTGGAGAGAATGACCACCGACAGGGTCCACTGCACCTTCGGCGTGTACGGTTCGGTCCACAGGATCCACAACGCCGTGATGGCGCCGGGCAGGCCGGCGCCAAGGGCGAGGACGAAGATCTGTTGATCGAGGCGAAGCCTCTTCCACACGGCTACAACTTATATCGTTCCAGCCGGCGATAGAGCGCACTTCGCGACAAGCCCAGCGCGCGCGCGGCGTGGCTGACGTTGCCGTATCGCGCCATGGCCTTTTTGATCAGAAACGCTTCGACCTCTTCGAGGCTCATGTCTTCGAGCCGCGAGGTCGATCCGGTGTCGACGCGGAGGCCGAGGTCAGTGGCGCGAACGGTGGGACCCTGCGCCATCAGGACCGCCCGTTCGACGGCATGGTCCATCTCGCGGACGTTGCCCGGCCAGCGGTGATCGAGCAGGACCTGCATGCCGGCCGGATCGAAGCCGCTCAGCGGCTTGCGATAGCGCTGCGCGTGCTGGCGCAGAAAGTGCTTCGCGAGCAGCGGGATGTCTTCGCGCCGATCCCGCAACGGCGGCAAATGGATTTCAATCGTGTTCAAGCGGAAATACAGGTCCTGCCGGAACCGGCCCGCCTCGACCTCGGCGTTGAGGTCGGCGTTGGTGGCGGAGATCAGCCGCACGCTGACTTTGCGGGTCTTCGACGAACCCAGCCGCTCGAATTCACCGGTTTCGATGACGCGCAGCAGCTTCTGCTGCTGCGTCATCGGCACGTTGGCGATCTCGTCAAGGAACAGCGTGCTGCCGTCGGCCAGTTCGAAGCGGCCGACGCGATCGGTCTTCGCGTCGGTAAAGGCGCCCTTCAAGTGGCCGAACAGCTCGGACTCGAACACGCCCTCGGCCATGCCGCCGGCGTTGACGGTGACCATCGGGCGTCCGGCGCGCGGCGACACCGCGTGCAGGGCCTGCGCGACGAGGCTCTTGCCGGTGCCGTTCTCGCCGGTAATCAACACGTTCGCGTCGGACGGGCCGACGCGGGCGATCATGTCGAGGATCGGCCGCATCGCCGCCGATTCGGCGAGGATCGGCGACCGTCCGTCCGCCTGCAGCGCCTGGTTGGTCGCTTCGAGCTGGCGGCCGCGCCGCAACGCCCGGCCGAGCTCGGCCTGCGTGCGAACGATCGACAGCAGCCGCTCGTTCTCCCATGGCTTCTGCACGAAATCGCGCGCCCCGCGGCGCATCGCCTCCACCGCGACGTTGACGGAACCCCACGCCGTCAACACCACGACCGGCAGCGACTCGTCAGCCGTGTGAATGCGCTGGAGCAGATCGAGCCCCTCTTCGCCCGACGTGGTGTCTCGCGTGTAGTTGAGATCCATCAACACGACGTCGTAGTCCTTCAACTCGAGCGCGCGCAGCAGCTGCTGCGGCGACGTCGCCGTATCGATGATGTAGCCCTCCGGCTTCAACAGCAGCCGCAGGGCCTCGATCACGTCGACCTGATCGTCGGCGATGAGGATCCGGATCGGCGGCGCCGCCGGCGTCAGGCCCACACGGCACCCGCTTTAGTTTTCATCGACGATCCAGCCGTCCTTGAGATTGATGACGCGCTTGCCGTACGACGCGTTGTCCTTGGAGTGCGTGACCTGGACGATCGTCGTGCCGGCATCATTGAGCCGCCGGAACAGCTCCATGATCTCCTTGCCCTGATCCGAATGCAGGTTGCCGGTCGGTTCGTCGGCAAGGATCAGCGTCGGCTTGGCGACCACGGCGCGAGCGATCGCCACCAGTTGCTGCTGGCCGCCCGACAGCTGGTTCGGGAACAGGTCCTTCTTGCCGACGATGTTGAAGCGATCGAGGATGTCGGCGACCATGCCCTGGCGCTCCGACTTCTTCACGTCGCGGTAGGAAAGAGGCAGATCGATGTTCTCGTAGACCGTCAGGTTGTCGAGCAGGTGATAGCTCTGGAAGACGAAACCGATGTGCTGCTTCTGCAGCCGCATGCGGTCCTTGGCCGAGAGCTGATGGATGGGCTCGTCGAACAGCCAATACTCGCCCGTCCAGGCGCTGTCATGCATGCCCATGATGTGCAGCAGCGTGCTCTTCCCGGCGCCCGACGGCCCCATGATCGACACGAACTCGCCCGGCTGGATGTCGAGCGTGATACGCCGAAGGATGTAGAGGCGGCCCGCCGCCGTCTCGATCGCCTTCTCGATGTTGCGCAAGGAGATGAGCGGCCCGGTGGGCGGGAGCGTCGCCGCGGCCG
>DASPNQ010000185.1:0-2219 GCA_035626435.1 Vicinamibacterales bacterium | reverse complement strand
TCTCGCGCAATCAGGTGTCTACGACGGCATGAGGTTTCACCGGGTGGTCAAGGGGTTCGTGATCCAATCGGGCCACCTGCCGACCAGAGCGCCGTTGAGCGAGACCCAGCAGAAGTACGTGCGCCAGATGAAGGCGGAGTTCAACGATCAGGCGCACGACAAGGGGACGTTGTCGATGGCGAGGCTGGCCGATGACGATTCCGCGAGCACGTCGTTCTTCATTGTGACCGCGCGCGCCCAGGCGCTCGACGGCAAGTACACCGCGTTCGGCCGAGTCGAAAGCGGCCTCGACGTGGTCGAGAAGATCGAAGCCGTCGCGGTCAACGGCGAGGAGCCGGTCCAGCGGGTGGAGCTGCGCAAGGTCACGTTGATCAAGAAGTGACGTCATCCCTGCCGCGCAGGCGCCGCTGATCGCGCCACTCGCCGCTGTCGGGCGCCTCTGATTGCGTCCAGTGCTACGCGCGACCTCCGGTCGCGCCGAAGCCCGTGGCGGAGGCGGATGCTCGCGACGCGGGAAACCGCATTTCACTCTGGTCCCTGATCACGCTCGATGCGCCGAGGCGCAGCGCAGAGAACTCCTCTTACTCTGTCGCAGGGCCACAGAAGGCACGGACTGGCGAGAACTGAGCGGCGCCAGCAGCGCGCCTGGCGCGCGCTCGATGGCCCGAAGGGTCCGTGGGCACAAGCTCGTCCTCCAAACCCAGCCGCTTGTGTCCACGGACCCTTCGAGCCATCGACGGCGGCTTCGCCGCCGTGGCGCCGCACCGACTTCACCGGTCAGCTGCCGCACCTACTAATCTCTCTGTGACTTCTGCGGCCCTGGTTGGCGGCCTACGGTGGCGCGCTCGGGAGACCGGAAGTTCTCCCTGTCGAGCGTCTAAGGCGTGCAGGAGAACTAAAGTTCGCGCCTACGTTTCAGCGTTACGGTGGCGGCTCGAGCGGCAGACGAGCATCATCGTGATCATCGTCCTGCCGCTGGTCGCGATCGAAATTGTGCACGCTGACGCCGAGCAGGCGAATCGGCCGATGGCCGGCCTCGGTCTTGTCCAGCAGCTTAATCGCGCGCGCGACGATTGCGTCGCCGTCGCCGGTGTAATCAGCCGTGCTGTGGCTGCGCGTAATCGTCGTGAAATCGGAATAGCGCACCTTGATCGTCACGGTGCGCGCCTTGAGTGACTTCTTTTCGAGCCATTCGGCGACGCCGCGCGCGAGTTGATCGATCTCGCGCTTCACTTCGTCGAGCGATTCGATGTCCGTCGCGTAGGTTTCCTCCGAGCCCGCTGACTTCGCAGGTCGATCCGGTTCCACGGCGCGGTCATCGCGGCCGTGTGCGAGATCAACCAGCCAGGAGGCCAGACTGCCGACAATCGACTCGAGCTCGTGCAGCGGCTTCGCCCGGATATCGGTCAGCTTCTCGATGCCATGCTCCCGCAGTCGCGCGGCCGTCTTCGGGCCGACGCCCCACAATGCGTCGACCGGAAGGCCCTGCAGAAACGTCTCGATGCGCTCGGGCGCGACCACGGTGAGGCCGTCAGGCTTGCGCCAGCCGGAGGCGATCTTCGCGAGGAACTTGTTCGGCGCGACGCCGGCGCTGGCGGTCAGCTGCGTGACGTCTTTGATCCGCTCTTTGATGCGGCGCGCCACGTTGACGCCGAGGGGCTCGTTGAAGCTGTTGTCCGTGACGTCGAGGTAGGCCTCGTCCAGCGACAGGCCTTCGACGAGCGGCGTCACGTCCTTGAAGATGGCGAACACCTGCTGCGACACGCTGCGGTATTTCTGGAAGTCCGGACGCACGATCACCAAAGACGGGCACAGCCTTACCGCGCGCGACATCGGGATCGCCGATCGCACGCCAAACTTCCGCGCTTCATAGCTCGCCGCGGCGACGACGCCGCGTTGACCTGGATCGCCGCCGACGGCGACCGGCTTGCCGCGAAGGGTTGGATTGTCGCGCTGCTCGACGGACGCGTAAAACGCATCCATGTCGATGTGAAGGATTCGTCGCATGTTCATCATCTAGGGAGCTAGGGAGCTAGGGAGCCTGGGAGCTAGGGAGCTAGGGAGCTCGGGAGCTTAGCAGCTGCGCAGCTCGATCCGGCGTCATGCTCCGGTGCTGCCGAATCCCCCTCGCGTCGGCACGTGCAGCTCGTCGACTTCGTCCCACTCGACGCGCGGGCAGGGGAGCACGATCCCCTGCGCCAGGCGGTCGCCCTTGGCGA
>DASPNQ010000184.1:0-10006 GCA_035626435.1 Vicinamibacterales bacterium | reverse complement strand
CGGCGCTGGTCGGTGCCCGATACGGTGTTGATCCGCAACACGCCGCTGGCCTATGCCGAGCGCCTGAACCGCGATCTGGGGTTCTACATCCAGGATTCATGGCGAATCGACCGGTTGACGGCGAACGTCGGCATCCGGTGGGAAGTCCTCAATGCGAAGGTGCTGGCCGGCCGTTCCCCGGCCGGTCGGTTCGTGCCGGAGCGCAACTTCGACGAAGTGCGCGACCTGCCCGACTGGAAGGACTTCGCGCCGCGCATGGGCCTGGTCTACGACCTGTTCGGAAATGGCCGCACCGCGCTCAAGTACTCGCTGAACCGCTACAACCTGTCGCGCACCACCGGCATCGCCGCCAACTACAATCCGCTGCTGTCGCAGACGGCGACGCTGCCGTGGGTCGACAAGAACGGCAACGATCTGGCCGAAGGGACCCTGCGATGCAATTTCACCGCGCCCGACTGCGAAATCAATTTCGCCAGCCTGTCGCAGAACTTCGGCATCGCCGCCCTCAACGAGTACGGCAAGTACCCCCGCACCTGGAACCTCGAGAACGGTCTCGAGATCTCCCACGAGTTGCTCAGCGGCCTGTCCGTCGCGGCATCGTGGTGGCACGGCGACTTCCGCAACCTGACCAATACCGTCAATCAGTCCTGGTCGGTGGCTGATTACTCGCCGTACACCTGGTACAACCCGATTACCGGTCAGCCCTTCACGGTCTATGCGCGCAGCCAGGCCGCCCAGTCGCGCCCGACTCGCAACCTCGACACCTACGATCCGGAGCGGAAGAACGTCTACGACTCGTACAATTTCGAGAGCAAGTGGCGCATTCCGGGCGGTGGCCAGTTAAGCGGCGGCGTCGCCGTCGAACGGGAGCGTTTCAAGTCCTGCACGGCCCCGGACGATCCGAACTACGTCACCGCTACGGCCGGTGTCTTCAATGGCGTTGCTCTCTGCGATGATTTCGCGCTAGACATTCCGTGGCGTCCGCAGGTGAAGATCTCCGGGACGAAGGAAATCGGCTGGGGCGTCAATGTCAGCATGTCCTATCAGAACAACTCCAGCCCGACCAGCTCGCGAATCATGACCGTCACGCGCGGCACGTCGCGCTATCCGGCCAACTGCCCGGCGCCGTGCCCGGCCGGCGAGGTGATCATGCCGACCGCGGTGTTCGGACAGGCGACGATGAGCTACATGCTGGAGTCGGCGCGGCAATCGTCGGTCGAGCGCATCGTGCAGCTGGACTTCAAGGTCGCCCGGACGTTCCGCTTCGGCCGCTGGCAGGTGCTGCCGACGTTTGAAGTGTTCAACGTCAACAACTCCGACGCGATCATCAGCTACATCACGACCAATATCCTGTCGACGTCCTACCTGGCGCCGAACAGCATCATGCAGGGACGGATGTATGGGTTCGGCGCGGTGGTGCGCTGGTAGGCCACAGATTAAACACAGATTGAGCACAGATTTTGAGCACAGATTAAGAGCACAGATTAAGAGGTTAGAGAAAGATCAGAGAAAATAGTTCGAACAGATGACTGCGCCGTTCCTCTAACCGGGGGCGGGTTCGACGAGAACCCGCTCCCGCTTTTTTTGTACGCACAAGAGTGCGCGGTCTACTTGCGGAGCGCGCTGCGGGCCTGGTCGCGGTTGGCGCGAGCGTCGGCCATTGCCGGGTTCAAAGCGACGGCGCGCTCGAAATGGTGGAGCGCTTCGGCAAGGTGGCCTTGTGAGGCGAGGGCGATACCCAGGTTGTTGTGTGCTTCGGGCCAGTCCGGCCGGATTCTCAATGCCGCTTCGAAGCGTTGAGCCGCCGGCGCGAAGCGTTGTTCGGTCAGCAGGATGGTGCCGAGATCGTAAACGGCATCCGGCTCCGACGGAGCCAGCTCGATGGCGCGCTCGAGGTGGCGTACCGCCTCCGAGCGACGGCCGAGGTCGAACAGCAGGTTGCCCAGGTTGCGATGCGCGTGGACCGAGCGCTCGTCAATCTTCAAGGCTGTCTGAAACGCCTCGATTGCGCCGTTGACGTCGCCCTTCTGCGCCAGCGCGATGCCGAGGTTGTTGTGCGCCTCGACCGAGGCGGGATTGTCGCGCAGCGCCCGGCGGAAGCTCTCGGCCGAATCCGACGACTTACCCTGTTCGAGCAGCGCGTTGGCAAGGTTGTAGCTGGCGCTGGCGAAATCCGGTTTCAATTCGAGCGCTTTGCGATAACTGGCAACCGCCTCGTCGAGCCGGCCCGCCGCGCGCAACGCGGCGCCGCGATTGTTGTAGGCCGGCGCGTAGTCGGGCCGCATCGCGATCGCGCGATCGTGATGCGCGATCGCCTCGTCGTAGCGGCGGTGATCCTGTAATGCCGTACCGAGGTTGTTTTCGGTGATCGCCATCATCAGCGACGGCGATAGCAGCGGCCAGTTTGCGAGCGCGATCGCTGCCACGAGTGCCGCCGCGACCAGCAGGCGGCGCGGACCTCGCGAGAGCAGACCCGCCAGCGGTTCGCGGGCGCTTGCATCGAACGGCAGCGCCGCAAACAGCAGCAAGCACGGCACCAGCGGATACCGATACCGGGCGAATACGAAGAACATCACCACGCTCGCAGCGTAGGCAATCGGCAGTGCGTAGATGATCCGCAAGCGGCGGCGCTGCGGCCACGACGCAATCACACCGAGCGTCGCCAGGGGGATGAGCACGCCGAAATGCCCGAACCAGCCGAGCGCGCGTAGCGGCAGCGAGTACTCGGCATAGCTCTCCTGCGCTTCGGTATCGATCATCTCGGAGCGATTGACCAGCAACAGCACCTTCCGGGCCGTCAGCCGGAGCCAGTCGAGCGGCTGCGACGTGATGTAGTCGAGCGCGCGTTCGGTCCAGAAGCTGGACACCTCGGCAGGCGACAGCGCGCGGCCGGCGGCTTCCTGCGCCACTTCGGTGGCGTCGAGGCGCTCGAATTCCGGCGAGCCGCGCCCGAATCGAATCGACGCATAGGTGCCGTCGGCATTCGGGTTGTTGCCGATGTACAGGTTCGACCCAAATTGCGAGGTGGTCAGATAAATGCCGCCGTCAACGGCGTAGTTCCTGGCCACCACCGGCAGGAACACGAGCACCACACCGGTCACGAAAGCCAAAAAAGGTTCTACGAGCGTTCTACGATCGTTCGACGCGGGTTCTACGATCGTGTCCTTCGTACGTAGAACGGACGTTGAACGATCGGAGAACCAACGTAGAACGATCGTGAGGGCGCTCATCCCGATTAAGAGCAGCCCGTTCTCGCGGGTCAGGGCGAAGGCGGCCAATGCGGCGCCGAGGGCGAAGAATCGTGGTCCGGGCGCGGCGTTCGAGGCGCCCGGCGCGATGATTGTCGAGACGATCCACAACGACAGGCACATGAAGAACATGTCGAGGACCGACTTCTGCAGCAGGCCGTCGAAGAAAATCGCCGGCGCCCAAAGCGCCAGCCCGAGGCCGGCGATCAGGCCCGCCCGTGGAGAGAACAGCCGCGCCGCGGCCAGGCCCAGCAGCACGCACGATGCCGACCCGACGACCGCCTGAATGACGCGGACGATCAGCAGATCGCGATCGAACAGGGCGTAGACGACTCCGAGGAAGTACGGATAGAGCGGCGCCTGGTAGAACACCTCGGTGCCGACCCAGTCGCCCGCGGCGAGACGCTGCGCCCACTGGTCGTAGCCGTTCGCGTCGCCGAGCAGCACGTCGAAAAACGGCGTCGGCTTGATCTGCCAGATGTGAATCAGGCGGACCACGAGCGCGACAGCGAAGATGATCAGCGAGGCCATGAACGAGGATCGGGTTTAGGTTACCCCCAAACCCGATCCCGGGCGGCCTGACGGCCTACTTGACGAACAACATTTCCCGATAGGTGGGCAGCGGCCACGTCTCGTGCGGCACCATCAGTTCGAGCGCGTCGCCGAGCTCGCGCAGCCTCACCATCACGGGCACTACCGAGTCGCGCATGTACTTCGCGTGCTTTTCGGCGCTGGTGCTGTGGTGATCGATGGCCGCGGTCAGCTTGTCGGTCTGCGCCTTGAAGGCGTCGATCAACTTCACGAGCTGCTGCAACAGCTTCTTGGTCTCCTTGCTGGGCACGCCTGCGGCGCGCGCGGCAGCGACGCTTTGCGCTACCTGCGTCTGATATTGCACGGCGGCAGGCAGGATGTAGCGGCTCGCCATCAGCGCCATCAGCTGCGCTTCGATGTTGATCGTCTTGCAATAGGTTTCGAGACTGATCTCGTAGCGTGCGTGCAGCTCGGCCTCGGTGAGCACTTTGTATTTCTCGAACGCCTTGACCACCGGGGTCTTGACGATCTCCGGCAGCGCGTCGACCGTGTTCTTCAGGTTCAGCAGGCCGCGCTTGCCGGCCTCCTTCTGCCACTCGGCCGAATAGCCGTTGCCGTTGAAGATGATGCGCTTGTGCTTCTTGACCGTGGCTTTGAGGATCGCCTTGACGGCATCCTCGAGCTTGTCGCCTTTGGCAAGCCGGCTTTCGAGCTCGGTCGCGAGCGCATCGAGCGACTCGCACACCGCGACGTTCAGACACGTCGCCGGCAGCCCGACGTTCTGAGTCGAGCCGACGGCGCGGAACTCGAACTTGTTGCCGGTGAATGCAAACGGCGACGTGCGGTTGCGATCGCCGGCGTCGCGGGGCAGTTGCGGCAGCGCGCTGACGCCGATGTCGAGGACGCCGCCGCTCTTGGTGGTTTTCGCTTCGCCGGCCTTCTCGACCTGCTCGAAAATGTCGGTGAGCATGTCGCCGAGGAACACCGAGAGGATCGCCGGCGGCGCTTCGTTGGCGCCGAGCCGATGATCGTTGCCCGCATGCGCGATGCTGTAGCGCAACAGGCCCTGCCAGACGTCGACGGCGCGAATCACCGCGGTGCAGAAGAACAGGAACTGCATGTTCTGATGCGGCGTGTCGCCGGGGCTCAACAGGTTGTTGCCGAGGTTGTCGCCGATGCTCCAGTTCAGGTGCTTGCCGGAGCCGTTGACGCCGGCAAACGGCTTCTCGTGCTGCAGGCACGCCAGCCCGTACTTCGGCGCCACCCGCTTCATCGTCTCCATCGTCATCATCTGATGATCGGTGGCGACGTTGGCGCTTTCGAAAATCGGCGCCACTTCATACTGCGACGGCGCGACCTCGTTGTGCCGCGTCTTGATCGGCACCCCCATTTGATACAGCTCCGACTCGAGCTCCGCCATGAAGGACAGCACGCGCTCCGGGATCGAACCGAAGTACTGATCTTCGAGCTCCTGGCCTTTCGGCGGCCGCGCGCCGAACAGCGTACGGCCGGCGTTGAGCAGATCGGGCCTCGCGAAATAGAAGTTCGAGTCGATCAGGAAGTACTCCTGCTCCGGACCGCATGTCGCGGTGACGCGCGTGGCTTTCGAGCCAAACAGCTTCAACACCCGGACCGCTTGCGCGGACAACGCTTCCATCGAGCGGAGCAGCGGCGTCTTCTTGTCGAGCGCCACCCCGGTCCAGCTGACGAACGCGGTCGGAATGACCAGCGTCACGCTGTTGTTGTGGACCAGCAGCCACGGCGGGCTGGTCGGGTCCCACGCCGTGTAGCCGCGCGCCTCGAACGTGCTGCGCATGCCTCCCGACGGAAAAGACGACGCGTCGGGCTCGCCGCGCACCAGTTCCTTGCCGCGAAACTCCGCGATCGCGCGGCCGTCGGCGGTCTGGTTGTAGAAGGCATCGTGCTTCTCGGCGGTGATGCCGGTCAGCGGCTGAAACCAGTGCGTGAAATGCGATGCGCCGTTTTCGACAGCCCAGTCCTTCAAGGCCGCGGCGACGGCGTCGGCGGTTGAGATATCGAGCGCCCTGCCGTTCGTCATGGTGTCGCGCAGCGCCTGGTAGGCGGCTTTGGGCAGCCGGGCCTGCTGGACCTTGTCGTTAAAGACGCGCACGCCAAACATGTCGCCGACGTTCTTCGGCGTCTGGACGATGCGGCCTTCGTTCATGGCCCAACTGCGTATGCCCTTGATGGCCTCTCCGAGTGCTGCGGATCCCATGTCAGTGCCCCTTGTGGATAAATCGGCTCAGGTTTCCCAAAGCCGGACCTTGTCGCGTCCGGCCGAGGGCTAAGAATGCACAAGTATGCATGAACGAGGTATCAGTTTGCAATATTCAACGCATCGAAGGCCGAAATGGACACAAAAAACTGCAAAGTGTCACTGCTGACGTGCAAAAACAGCACGATTTTAGAAACAGTAGCTATGGTGAATGCCCGAAACCTTCGGCGGCGGCACGCGGCCGTCCCGAAAGCGCGTTATGGAAAGATGCGCCGCTGAGCGCAACTGGTGTTGGGGGCCGTCGCCGTGCCGTCCCGCAGCGGCCGCAGCGTGAGCTCGGCGAACACCTGATAACCAATGTCGCCTGGGTGAAAGCCGTCGGACGCGTAGCTTGCCGCTTGGTACAGCCGCGCGTCGCACATCAAATCCGCCACCAGCACGTTGCGCGATGTCAAAGCGTTCACCCGATCGGAGAGACCGACGGCAATTCGTTGCAGGATGCTTTTCTCACTCGTCGGGCGCGACGCGACGTATGGCGCCGCAGCCAGGTTGATCATGTTGAGCGCGACGATGCGCGCGTTGGGGGCGCGGCTTCGGATCCGTGCGACGAGATCTTCGAGATCGCTGCCCCACCTCAGGACCTGCTGATCGACGTAAGCGTTGACATCGCTGCCGCCGCGCCCTGCTACCGCAGCGCGGGCTATGACGTTCGCGTCGTTGCCGCCGGCGAAGATCGTCACGTGCGTCGTGTTGGCCGGCACGAACGGGGCTTGCCGTTCGATGAAGTTCCCCGCGAGCTCGCTGATCGGCTGCCCGATGTCCCGGGCGAGGCTCTCGATGGCCGGGCTCAGTACCGCGCCGGGAATGCTCAAATTACGATGCTCGACCGTGCGGTTCGGAAAGGCTTCCCGCAGTTGGCGCCGCAGGATTTGCACGTAACCTTTGCCGTCGGGGCAATCGGTGAACGGCACGCACGGACTCGAGCTCCCGAAGCCGATCCCGTCGCTGGCGCCGATCGCCGTATAGAAAATTGGTCCGTCGGCGGCAGGAGGAGGCGTGGTTGGCGCGGTCGGTGAGTCCGGCTTGCTGCAGGCAAGGGAAGAACCAAGCAGCGCCATCAGTGTCGCGGCAAGCAGTCGTCGAGTCATTGAAAGAAGTCCCCAAATCCGATCCTGTGCAAGAATTGCGCCCCGGAACCCCATGACCACTCCTGCTCGACCGTGGACGCCGTTCTTTCCGCCAGGGACACCCGCCGATCTCGGGCCCCTCGAGTATGCCCACCTCCCCGCGGCGATTCGTGACGCATCCGCGACATATGCGTCCCAACCGGCATTCACGCTGGCGCTGCCAAACGGCTCGCAGGGCGGTATCACCTTTGGCGACGTCGATCGCCTGTCCGATCAACTTGCGGTCTACCTGCGCGAGGCCGCCGGCTTCAAGGCGGGCGACCGGGTGGCGATCCAGATGCCGAACTGCCTCGCCTACCCGATCGCGGTGTTCGGCACCCTCAAGGCAGGCTTGATCATGGTGAATACCAACCCGCTGTACACCACAGCGGAAATGGTTCACCAATTCACCGACAGCGGCGCGACCGGGCTGATTGTCATCGATCTGTTTGCCGACAAAGTCGCTGCGGTGCTGCCGAAGACGGCGATCAAGAAAGTGGTCGTCGTCAAAATCGCGGATCTGCTGCCGCCGATCAAGCGGCTGTTGATTGGCGCGGTCCAGAAATACGTCAAGAAGATGGTGCCGCCGATCACCTTCGATCATGTGCCGTTGGCGCGCGCCCTCGCGCAGGGCCGCGATCGGATCGCCGCCGGCGCCGATCCCCGTGTCTACGCGCGGGCGCTCGATCACAACGCCATTGCCGCGCTCCAGTACACCGGCGGCACGACCGGCGTCGCCAAAGGCGCGGTGTTGACGCATGGCAACCTGCTTGCGAACACCATTCAGGGCCTCGAGATGTGGAAGCCGTTCCTGCGTCTCGGCCAGGAAGTGATGCTGACGGCGCTGCCGCTGTACCACATCTTCGCGTTCACCGCGAACCTGATGATTTTCTATCTCGCCGGCGGCAGGAACGTCCTCGTGCCCAGCCCGCGTCCGCTCTCGAATCTGAAGACGGTGATGACGACCGAGCCGATCACCTGGTTCACCGGTGTCAACACGCTGTTCGCCGGCCTGATGCACGAACCATGGTTCAAGGAAAAATCCGACTGGCAGCTTCGCGGGTCGGTCGCCGGCGGCATGGCGCTGGTGCCGGTGATCGGCGAGCGGTGGGAAGCGATGACCAAGACGCCGATCTACCAGGGCTATGGCCTCACCGAAACGTCTCCGGTCGCGACCCTCAACCCATTCCATCGCCCGAAGCGTGAGGCGATTGGCATCCCGATCCCAAGCACCGATGTGCGCTTCGTCGGCAACGACGGGCAGGATGTCGCGTTCGGCGAAATCGGCGAGCTGTGGGTCAAGGGGCCGCAGGTCATGCAGGGCTACTGGCAGCGTCCCGACGAGACCGCTGCCGTCCTGCATGACGGCTGGCTGGCGACCGGTGACATCGCGCGGATGGATGACGAGGGTTACATCCAGATCGTCGATCGCAAGAAGGACATGATCCTGGTCAGTGGCTTCAACGTCTATCCGAACGAGGTCGAAGCCGTGCTCGCGACGCACCCGGGTGTCGCCGATACCGCCGTCGTCGGCGTGCCGGACGACGAGTGCGGCGAGATCGTGGTGGCGTTCGTGACGAAGAAGGATCCCGCCGTGACGGAAGACGCGATTCGCCAACATTGCAAACAATCGCTGACCGGCTACAAGGTGCCGCGGATGGTCGTCTTCAAGGACGACCTGCCGAAGTCCAACGTCGGCAAGGTGTTGCGGAAAGACTTGCGTGAGGAAGCCCGGCAAGCTTATCTGCGGCGCCGCAGGCAGGAACCGGGCCCGCCGAAGCAGCCTTAGCCGCACAGGCGGATGGACAATCTCTGTCACTCATTGATCGGCATGGCGGCGAGCCGTGCCGGACTCAACCAGCGAACCGCCATGGCGACGAGCACGCTGGTCATCGCCAACAATCTTCCTGACATCGACGTCGCGGTGTTCGCGACCGATACGCTGGCGATGTCGTTTCGGCGCGGCTGGACGCACGGCGTTCTTGCACAGGCGACGTTGCCGATTGCGTTGACCGCCGGGATTGTCCTCTACGACCGCTACCTGCGGAGGCGCCCCGGCGCGGCGCCGGTCAAGCCGGGACAGGTATTGTTGCTCTCCTACACCGGCGTGCTGCTTCACGTGTTCATGGATCTGATGAACAGCTACGGCGTCCGGTTGTTGATGCCATTTTCGGAACGGTGGTTCTACGGCGACGCGCTTTACATCGTCGATCCATGGCTCTACCTGGCGCTCGGTCTGGGGTGGTGGCTCGCTTCGAGGAATCCACGTCCGGCGCGGATCGGCCTGACGGTGGCGGCGGTGTACGTTCTGGTGATGCTGGCATCGAACGTCGTGGCGCGACGCGAAGTCGCGGACGGCCTATTGCGCGCCGGGCGGCCGGCGGACACGAAGTTCATGGTCACGCCCGTGTTCGCCGTTCCTTTCCGCCGCGAGGTCATTGTCGACGTCGGTGATCGCTACGAGAAAGGCAACCTGTGGTTCGATCCGCTGCCGCATTTCCGGCCGGCTGGGTTTGGGATTGAAAAAGGGCTCAGCCAACCGGGAGCTGAGCAGGCATTGCGCCTGCCACGCGCTCGAGCATTCTTGCGCTGGTCGCGGTTCCCCTTTTTGCAGGCCGATGCGATGGGCTCCGTCTGGATCAACGACTACCGCTACGCCAACGCGGGGCCATACGGATGGTCCGCGGTCAAGCTTCAGTAAGATAGCTGCATGCGCGCTGTCGCACTCGTCCTCGCTGTGGTCCTTGCCGCACCCTCAATAGCGTCCGGCTGGGGCTTCGAAGCGCACAAGTTCATCGCCGATCGCATGATTGCGTTGCTGCCAG
>DASPNQ010000183.1:0-11601 GCA_035626435.1 Vicinamibacterales bacterium | reverse complement strand
CGCGACATCTTCACGATGGGGGCGCGGCCGATCGCGCTGTTGAACGCGCTGCGGTTTGGATCGCTCGACACGCCGCAGGCCCGGCGTATTTTCGAAGGGGTCGTCGCCGGTATCGGCGGCTATGGCAACAGCATCGGCATCCCGACGGTCGGCGGCGAGATCGTGTTCGACGAGATGTACGCCGGTAATCCGCTCGTCAACGTCCTCTGTCTCGGAATCGCACGGCGGGAAGACATCGTCAAGGGCGCCGCGAAGGGCGTCGGCAACCCGGTGTTTTATGTCGGGGCGAAGACGGGCCGCGACGGCATTCATGGCGCGACCATGGCGTCGGCGGAGTTCGACGAGAAATCAGCGGAGAAGCGGCCGGCGGTGCAGGTCGGTGACCCGTTCATGGAAAAGCTGTTGATGGAGGCCTGCCTCGAAGTGATGAAGACCGGGGCCGTGGTGGGCATTCAGGACATGGGCGCCGCCGGCTTCACCTGCTCGACCTCTGAAATGGGCTCGCGGGGCGGCGTCGGCATGACCGTCGACGTCACTCATGTGCCGCAGCGCGAGACCGGCATGGTCCCGTACGAAATCATGCTGTCGGAATCACAGGAGCGGATGTTGCTGGTCGTCGAGCGCGGCCGCGAGCGCGAAGTCGAGGAGGTGTTCGAGAAGTGGGATCTGCACGCCGTCAAGGTGGGTGAGGTCACCGAGGGCACAGGATTGAAGATCCTCGAGCGCGGCAGCCTCGTCGCCGACGTTCCGAACCGCGCGCTCACTGACGAAGCGCCGGTGTATCGGCGGCCGATGGAAGTGCCGCTCTGGCAGCAAAGCGTCCAACAGGTTGCGTTCAGCGAAATCGGGCCGCCGCCGTCAGCGCAGTCCGCCTTCGATCAGCTGATCACCGTTCCGACCATTGCCAGCAAGCGCTGGGCGTATCGGCAGTTCGATCATTCGGTCGGCACCAACACCATCGCTCAGCCCGGCATGTCGGCGGCAGTGGTGCGCGTCAAGGACACCAACCGGGCGCTCGCCATCTCGGTCGACGGCAACGGCCGATACTGCTACCTGGATCCCTACCAGGGCGCGATGCTCGTGGTCGCTGAAGCCGCACGCAACGTCGCGTGCGCCGGCGGCGAACCGATCGGGGCCACGAACAACCTGAACTTCGGCAATCCCGAGCGGCCCGAAATCATGTGGCAGATCGCGGAAGCCGTCCGAGGCATCGGCGACGCCTGTCGCGCGCTGAACACGCCAATCACGGGCGGCAATGTCAGTCTCTACAACGAAACCGAAGGCCGGGCGATTTACCCGACCCCAGTACTTGGCGTGGTCGGCCTGATCGAGGACGCGTCGAAAACCGTCACGCGCGCCTTCAAGACAAATGGCGCCGCCGTTGTTTTGCTCGGCGATAATCTGGGCGAGCTTGGCGGCAGCGAATATCTCGCGACGATGCACAACCTGGTCGCGGGGAAGCCGCCGGCGCTCGATTTGAAGCGCGAGGCGGCGCTGCAGCAGCTGATCGTCAAGCTGATTCGCGATGGCTGTATCGAGTCGGCGCACGATTGCGCCGACGGCGGGCTCGCGGTCGCGCTCGCGGAGTGCACGTTCGACAGCGGCGGCCTCGGTGTAACCGCCGACGTGACCGGCGTCGGCGTTGCCGGCGGCGGCGCATCGCCGGCCTCGTCGTTTGCCGTCAATGCGACGTTGTTCGGTGAGTCCGCGTCGCGAATCGTCCTGTCGGCGGCGAGCAGCCATCTGGATACGGTGATGACGGCGGCCGCAGCGGCAGGCGTGACCGCCCGCGAAATCGGACGCGTCGGCGGCGATCGCATCCGCATCAGTGTCAACGGCCAGCTGGCGATCGACGCTGCCGTGGCCACCGCGGAAACCGCATGGGCGACGGCGATCGAAAACAAAATGCACCGGCAGAAGGCTGACGGCTGACAGCGGAAGGCGTTCGTATGTTGGACAAGTTCAAAGATGAATGCGGCGTCTTCGGCGTTTACGGGCATCCCGAAGCATCGAAGCTGACCTATCTCGGTCTCTACGCGCTGCAGCATCGCGGCCAGGAGAGCGCGGGCATTGCGTCGGCCGACGGCGAGCGTGTGCGCCTCGTCAAGAAGATGGGCTACGTCAACGAGATCTTCGATGAGGCGACACTGGCGACGCTGCCCGGTCGAGTGGCGATCGGCCACACACGGTATTCGACGGCGGGCGACAGCAAGCTCTCGAACGCGCAACCGATTCTGATTGATTGCGTGCACGGGCAGGTCGGCATCTGTCACAACGGCAACATCGTCAACGCCAATGACGTTCGCGATCGTCTGGTTCGCGCCGGCTCGATCTTCCAGACCAACAGCGACACCGAAGTGGTGCTGCACCTTTACGCACGGTCCCAGGCGGGATCGATCGAGGACGCGCTGGTTGAATCGGTGACGCAGTTGACCGGTGCGTTTTCATTTGCGCTGATCACGAAGGACTCGTTGATTGCGGTGCGTGATCCGCACGGTTTCCGGCCGCTGGCGCTGGGGCGGATGGGCGACACCTGGGCCGTCACGTCCGAAACCTGCGCGCTCGATCTGATTGGCGCGACCTACGTGCGTGACGTCGAGCCGGGCGAGGTGCTGATCATCGGTCCGCACGGGTTGCGATCGATCAAGCCGTTTCCGAGGGCGCCGCTGTCGCATTGCATCTTCGAGCATGTCTACTTCGCGCGCCCGGACAGCGAAGTGTTCGGCCAGAGCGTCAACGAAGTGCGGACCAATCTCGGACGCGAGCTGGCCCGTGAAACGGGCATCGACGCCGATGTGGTCGTGCCGATTCCGGACTCCGGCGTGTGCGCGGCGATCGGCTACTCGGAAGAAGCCGACGTGCCGCTGCGATTCGGGTTGATTCGTAATCACTACGTTGGCCGAACGTTCATCGAGCCGGCGCAGTCGATCCGGCATTTCGGGGTCAAGGTAAAGCTCAACCCGGTGAAGAGCATCCTCGACGGCAAGCGGGTGATTCTCGTTGACGATTCGCTGGTCCGGGGTACGACGAGCCGCAAGATCGTCAAGATGGTGCGGGCCTCTGGCGCCAAAGAGGTCCACCTGCGCATCAGCTGCCCGCCGACCGTGTCGCCGTGCTTTTACGGCGTCGACACGCCGCGCCGGCGGGAGTTGATCGCGGCCACGCATTCGCTCGAAGAGATCCGCAAGTATGTCGGCGCGGACACGATTGGCTATCTGAGCCTCGGCGGCTTGCTGTCATCGGTCGGTAAGAGCACGTCGTACTGCACCTCGTGCTATACCGGCAACTATCCAGTGGCGTTTCCCCGTGATGAGAACGGCTACCTGCAGTTGTCGCTGAAGATCGACGGCACCCGTGAGCCATTGCCGGAAGAGGAACCGGAGACGGTAGTGTGATGCGAACGGCGCCTTCGATCGCGTTCGGGGTAGTGCTCCGGCTGGTATCGTCAGCCTGCGTTCTGGTCATGGTCGTGACGGCGTCCAACGCGGCGCAGGAGCGCGGTCCGACGCCGGCGTCCCCGGAGCAGATCCGCGCCGCCATCGACAAGCTCGGAGACCTCGACTATCCGACCCGCATGGGCGCGGGGCGCACGATTCGCCGTGCACCGGCGGCGCAAGCCGTACCGGCGCTGTTACAGGCGGTTACCGAGCACGCCGATGGCTTCGTGCGATTCCGATCGCTCATCCTGCTGACCGGCTTCAACGATCCGCGGACCGTCGACATCATGGAGGCGATGATGGCGTCGCCCAACGATCGGCTGCGCGAAGTCGCCTACGCATACTTCGAGCAGAATCCACGACCCTCGTTGTTGCCCAGGCTGCTCGCGGCGCTCGAGAAGGAAGAAGGGGAGTTCGTGCGGCCGGCGCTGGTGCGAGCGCTCGCCGCAATGCCGAAAGAGCCGAAGGTTGCAGAGGTGCTGATCCGGGACGCGGCTCGCGGGCTCGATTACTTTCGCAGCACGGTGATCGAAGCCATCGGCGATTACAAGATCACCGCGGCACTGCCGCGATTGATCGAGATCGCGAAGCTCGACGGCCCGTTGCAGGATGATGCGGCGACGGCGATTGGCAAGCTGGGTGATCGGAGCGGCCTCAACACGCTCGCCGCGCTGCAGCAATCAGCGCCAAAAGAGGTGCAGCCGGCGATCGCGGCGTCGATTTGCCTGATGGGGACGAACTGCTCCGCCCACATCGGTTATCTCGAGAAGACCCTGACCTTCGCCGACACCTACCCGGGCTACCAGGACCTGCTACGCAGCGCCGCCGCCGGTCTGGGGCATATCGCGCGTCATGGCAACGCAGACGCCCTGCGGATCCTGTTCGACGTCGGCATTCCATCGCAGGACCCGGTGCGCGCCCCGGTCACGCTCGCGATTGGCCTGGTGGCATTGCGCAATACGCCGCTGCTGTTGAAATTCCTGCAAGGCAGAACCGATCAGGACGCCGCCGCGGGCCTCGTCGCCGAAGCGTTCGACATGCTCGAAGAGGACCTCGAAGAGGAACGCTTTTTCGTGGCCGTCCGCCGGGAATACTGGGCGGCCGCCGACGGATCGCCGACGCGGAAGCTCTGCGAGCTGCTCATCAACAAGCTGGATTTTTAGGCAGCTATCAGCTGTCAGCTGTCAGTTCTCGGCAATCGGCTCTCGGCGTGCTTGAAACTGAAAATTAACGATTGAAGACTGACGTGAAAGCTGAAAGCTGAAAGCCGAATGCCGAATGCCGAAAGCCGAAAGCTGAAAGCTGAAAGCTGATATGGATTACAAATCCTCCGGCGTCGACATCGACGCCGGCAACGAGACCGTTCGTCGAATCCGCAAGCTCGCGCAATCGACCTTCACGCCCGGCGTGCTGTCGGACATCGGCGCGTTTGGCGGCTTGTTCAAGATCGACACGGCCTCATGGAAGGAGCCCGTCCTCGTTTCGAGCGCCGACGGCGTCGGCACGAAGCTGAAAATCGCGTTCATGACCAACCGGCACCGCAGCATTGGCGCCGATCTCGTGAACCACTGTGTCAACGACATCCTCGTGCAGGGCGCGACGCCATTGTTCTTTCTCGACTATCTTGCGACCGGCCGGTTGTCCCCCGATGTCGCCGAGCAGATCGTGGAAGGCCTGGCCGGCGCGTGCCGGGATAACGGCTGCGCCTTGCTTGGTGGCGAGACGGCGGAGATGCCGGGGTTCTACGCCGACGGCGAATACGACGTGGCCGGATTCATCGTCGGCGCGGTCGATCGCGAGCGGATCATCGATGGCCGTTCGATCGTGGCAGGCGACGTGCTGATCGGGCTGCCGTCGACGGGGTTGCATACCAACGGCTATTCGCTGGCGCGCAAGATCATCTTCGACGAATTGAAACTCAAAGCCGACAGTCATGTGCCGGAGCTCGGTGAAACGGTCGGCGACGCGTTGCTGCGAACGCACCGCTCTTATCTCACCGTGATTCGGCCAGTATTGTCCCGCGGTCAAATCAAGGGCATGGCGCACATCACGGGCGGCGGCATCACCGACAATTTGCCTCGCGTACTCCCCGCAGGAACCGCCGCGCGCGTCGACCGCTCGACGTGGCGCGTCCCGGCGCTGTTTCGCTGGCTTGGCGAGTCCGGACGCGTCCCCGAATACGACCTGCGGCGCGCCCTCAACATGGGCATCGGCATGATCCTGGTCGTTGCCGCAACCGACGTGGACGCGGTCCGCGCCGACCTGCTTCGCGCCGGTGAGGCGAACAGCGTGGTGATCGGCGACGTAATCAAGGGGAACGGTGACGTTCAGTACGTATAGCCTGATCCCGACCGCCAGCCCCGGGTGTAGGATTCGCATGTGAAGAGGCGTCAAGCGCTCAAGGCCCTGACCGCGGCAGCCGCTGTTCCCTGGCTTCGCGTCGAATTGCGAGCCGATGAAATCCCCCAGGAGCAAGTGTTCGTCCTTCGCGACGTTGCCCCGACGGTCTTGCCTTCCGCGATTGGCGCCAATGGCCAGCACGAGGCGGTCGATAATTTTCTGCGCTGGATTCGTGAATACAAGGAAGGTGTCGCGTTGTCGCACGGCTACGGCGACCCCCGCCTGGTCAAATCCGGCCCGACCCCGGCGCCATCGTATACGCAACAACTCATCGCGCTGCAGCAAGCCGCGCAAGCGCGTGGCGGCCGGTTCGGTGCGCTCGCGCTCGAAACGCGGCGGGAACTGCTCGATGCGGCATTGCGCGCCGCCGATGTGCGTACTCTGCCCGGCCGCCCGGACGGCAAACACGTGGTCGCCGACTTGATGGCGCATTATTTCCGCAGCAGCGCCGCCAACGATCTCTGCTACCGCGCTCAAATCGGCCGTCATACCTACCGCGCCATTCGGGTGACGACTGTCCGTCCGGCGCCGCTTCGAGGCTGAAGGCGGAGGGCCGAAGGCTAGAGGCGGCAAGAATCATGGCTGTTCACGAATGCGATGTCTGCGTCATCGGCGGCGGCATCACCGCTGCGTTGCTGATCGAGCGGCTGGCCGCGCTCAAACCCAACCTCCGCATCACTGCGGTTGAGGCCGGCCGATCGATCTTCGATCGCCAGAACCGTCCGACCTACCACCGCCGCGCGATCGAGTACGGCGAGCACCCGTGGCACGACGACTACATCGAGGATCAACAGGCCAAAGGCATGATCTCGATGACGATGGCGGTCGGCGGCCAGGCGCTGCATTGGGGCGGCGCGTGTAACCGGTTTTCCGCTGAGGACCTGCGACTGAAATCGCTCTACGGCCTCGCCGACGACTGGCCGATCGAATGGGACGAGCTCGAGCGCTATTATGTGCAGGCGGAGCACCGCCTCAATGTCGCCGGCGATCCAAGCCCGTATGCGGAGGATCGACGGTCAGCGCCGTACGCGCAGCCGGCCATGCCGCTGTCGTTCAATCTGCAGGTGTTGAAAAAGTGGGCCGAGCAAAGCGGATTGAAGTTTTCGCCGCTGCCGATGGCGCGCAACATCACCGGTCCCACCGATGGACGCGGCGCGTGCGGGCTTTACGACACGTGCGGCGAGGTCTGCCCGACCGGCGCGCGGTATTCACCCGACTACACCTACCAGCAGATGATTGCGGCGAAGAAGGTCACGCTGCACGATCGCACGCTGATCCGCCGGCTGACGCTGGCCGACGGCCGGGATACGATCGCGGCCGCTGTCGGCCATCACCAGGATCGCCCGAACGATCCGACCGAGTATCGCGCGCGTCTGTTCGTGCTCGCCTCCGGTCAGTGCTGGAGCTCGCATCTGTTGCTGTTGTCCGCCAGTTCACGCTTTCCAAACGGGGTCGCCAACCGCTCCGGCCTGGTCGGCCGGTACATGAACGGCCACAAGTTCATTTCGGCACAGGCGTCGATCGCCGAGGAGACGTTCCCTGGGCAGAACCTCACGCACAGCCTGATCTCGCGTGAGTATTTCCGCTGTGCACCCGGCCAGCCGTTCGTCCGCCACGACACGCGCGTCTGGGAAAGTTCCGCGGGCCGGGAGCCGCGTCTGCGCGCGGCGGACGGCAGGCTCCTCTTAGGTGACGAGCTGTTGAATGACTGGCGCGCGCGGGCGCTCGACGGCAGCTCAGTGCGCCTGCGCACTTACTACGACTCGCATCCATCGGCGGACAGCCGCTTGACGCTCGATCCAGCTTCGAAAAACCGCTACGGCGACCCGCTGCCGAAGATCGAGCACCGGCTCGACGCGGCGGCTGCCGCACGGGAAGGCGCAACGCTGGCGCACTGTACCGCGGTGTTCGAGCGGATGGTGAAGGCAAGTGGCGGCCGCCTGACCGGGGCACCGACGGTGTCCAGCTATTGGGATCATCCGGCCGGCGGATGCCGAATGGGAACCGACCCCGCGCACAGCGTCTGTGACAGCTTTGGCCGAAGCCACGATCACGAAAATCTGTTCGTGATTGGCGCGCCGACGCTGCCGACCGGCGGCTGCACCAACGGCACACTGACCTTCGTTGCGCTGTCATTGCGATCGGCGGAACGCATCGCCGAGGCGGTGTGAACCGACCGCGCACGCGCCGGCTCGGCGTGCTGATTTCGGGGCGCGGTTCCAACCTCAAGGCGATCATCGACGCGATCGACGACGGTCGCCTCGATGCATCGATCGCGCTGGTCGTCTCGAACGTGGCGCACGCTCCGGGGCTGGCGTACGCACACGCCGCGGGGATCGAGACCCTGGTCATGAATCACAAGTCGTTTACGACCCGCGAAGATTACGACCGCGCCGTCGTCGGCGAGCTGACGAAACGCGATGTCGAACTGGTGTGTCTTGCCGGTTTCATGCGCCTGTTGAGCCCGGCGTTCGTCGACGCCTTTCCGAATCGCATCCTCAATATCCATCCGTCGCTGCTGCCGAAATATCCTGGCCTGCATCCGCAACAGCAGGCGCTCGATGACGGCGCACGCGAGAGCGGCGCCACTGTTCATTTCGTGAACAAGGACCTCGACGCGGGTCCCGTGGTCATGCAACAGGCCGTTGCGGTGATGCCGGACGATACAGTGGAGACCCTGGCGGCGAGAATCCTCGCGGTCGAACACGAGCTGTATCCGACCGCCATTCAACGCGTCTTGGACGAATCGGTGCGCTCGTAGTCTGGTGACGGATGTTGCGATCGAGGAGAGGGCACTCTGCACGCATCAGTCTGTAAATCACCAAATCACGTAGTCACCGACTCGGCCGCTCTCAACGTCAGCACGACGACTTCGGGCGGACAATTCACGCGCACCGGGACGTACACCGTGCCGACGCCGCGGCTGACGAAGATCGCGGTGTTCTCGCGCGTGGCGTAGCCAGCCAGCACGGGAAACTTCCTGCCGACGATCGCGCCCAGGGCCGGTACGATGACCTGGCCGCCGTGAGTATGGCCCGATAGCACCAGTTGCACATCCAGCGCGGCCGCTTCGGCAAGACGGCGCGGATCGTGCGCGAGCAACATGGTGGTGCCCCCGGTTCCCTTCAGCACGCCGGCGATCTCACCCGGCGTTCGCGTCCAGAATTTGATGCCGGCGACATCCAATGTTTCGCCATTGATGGTCAGCTGGGTCCGCTGATCCTTGAGCACCGTGAAGCCGCGCGCGGTCAGCGCCGGCGGCACTTCCTTTTCGTCGTCGTGATTGCCCAGAACCGCGAACGAACCGTGCGGAGCGTTGGCGAGCGGCGCGAGCAGCTCGGCGACCGGTCCGATGTAGTTGCGATCGAAGAACGAGATGTAGTCGCCGCCCAGAACGACAATGTCGGGTGCGGCGTCGGTCAGCAGGCTGACCGCCCGCATCACGTCATCGCCTGGGACCACCGAGCTGTGATGCACGTCGGTGATCATTCCGATGCGCAATCCGTCGAGCGCGGGGGGCAGCCCTCGTACGGTCACGTCGCGCGCCACGCGCGCCACGCGATGGCGCTCGTAGACAGTGCCGTAGGCCCCAACCCCGGCGAGGGCGCCGACGGAGATCGCGGTCGCTGACCGAAGAAAGTCCCGACGCGTCACGCCCACAGGGTGAGTATATTGGAGTCGGGCCACCGGGCCAGCACGCCTGCGGGCGATCAGGAATCGCATGACATTGTTTGAAGAGTTCCAGTGGCGTGACATGGTCTACGACGCCACCGAAGGCGCGCAGGACATGCTCGCGAAAGAGCAGGTCACGTGCTACATCGGCTTCGACCCGACCGCCTCGAGCCTGCACGTCGGCTCGCTGCTGCCGATCATGGCGCTGGCGCGCCTGCAGCGCTTCGGCCACTCACCGATTGCGCTGGTCGGCGGCGGCACCGGCATGATTGGCGATCCCAGCGGCAAGAGCCAGGAGCGCACGCTGCTGACGATCGAAGAGATCGATCACAACGCTCGCGGCATGCGTGCGCAACTCGAGCGTTTCCTCGATTTCAATGCAACGCCGAATGCCGCGCGCATGGTCAACAACGCCGATTGGCTGCGGACCATCGGGCTGCTTGAATTCCTGCGGGACACCGGGAAGCATTTCACCGTCAATTACATGATGGCGAAGGAGTCGGTGAAGCGCCGTCTCGACGACGGACTGTCGTTCACGGAGTTCAGCTATCAGCTCCTGCAGGCGCATGACTACCTGCATCTGCATCGCACCTATGGCTGCACACTGCAGATGGGCGGCAGCGATCAATGGGGCAACATCGTCGCCGGTGCGGACCTCGTTCGGAAAGTGGCGCAAGGCAAGGCGCACGGCCTGGTCATGCCGCTCGTCACCACATCCGCCGGCGCGAAGTTCGGCAAGACCGAAGCGGGGACAGTCTGGCTCGACCCGCAACGAACCTCGCCGTTCAAGTTCTACCAGTTCTGGTTGAACACTGATGATCGCGACGTGGTGAAATATCTGAAGTACTTCACCTGGCTGGATCAGCCGATCATCGGCGCACTCGAGAAGACCGTGCAAGACGCGCCGGAAACGCGAGAGGCACAACGCACCCTCGCGCGCGAACTGACGACGATGGTCCACGGTGCGGCGGCGACGGCGGCCGCGGAACGGGCCGCGGACGTCCTGTTTGGCGGTTCGCTGAAGGACGCGTCGGCCGATGACATCCTGGAAGTGTTTGCGGATGCCCCGTCGGTGACGATGTCCGTGTCCGAGCTCGAAGCCCTGTCGGCGGCTGCGTTAGTCGCCAGGGTCGGTCTGGCGGCGTCGAATGGCGAAGCGTCGCGGGTGATCCAGCAAGGCGGCATCTATCTCAACGATCAGCGGGTCACGGACGGCCGTGCTAGAATCTCCGCCTCTCAAGCAATCGGCAACAAGGTAATTGTTCTGCGCAAAGGGTCGCGGGAGCGGCGTGTCGTGCGGTTGGCCTAATCGCGCGGACGTGCACCCGAGCACGGGTGCGCAGGCGAGGAGGCCAAAATGCGCGTCGTTCTCGTCGTCGTCGCAATCGTTCTTGCTGTCACCACCGGGGGCGCTCAACAGCCCATCGTCCGAGACCCGCATCTTCGTCCTCCCGTCGTCGAGGAGCCTCGGTATGTCCTGATCGACGACATGCTGATTGCGACCGACCAGTTCAGTCGTGTGACGGCGCGCCCTCAGGGCGCACTGCTCGACTTCCGGACCGCCAGCGGCTATTGGGATTTCGGCGTCATCCCGTATCAGATCTCCCCTGCGTTTACGGAGCGTCAGCGCCAGAACATCGTTGCGGCGATCGAAGGGTGGATGACGACGGCGCCCGTCGTGTTCGTGCGCCGCACCACCGAGTTTGGCTATCTGGACATCACACGCGATGCGCCGAGTGACACGCAGCCGAGCTCGTGTTTCAGCGCCGTCGGCCAATTCCGGCGCGGTACCCGCGTCGTCACGAATCTGGGCGACAACTGCGCCGACTCGCTCGGCACGACTTACCACGAGCTCGGGCATCTGCTCGGTCTCTACCATGAGCATTCGCGCGCCGACCGCGACGACTACGTCGAGATCAATTTGGCGAACGTTCCCGCCAACGCGCACTTTGCCTTCAACAAGCTGACGTTCCCGGTTTACGGGCCGTACGATTTTGGCTCCGTGATGCACTATTCGGCCCTGGCGTTTGCGATCGACCGATCGAAGCCGGTGATCATCCCACGACCGGGCTGGGTGTCCGCCGCGGCCAAC
>DASPNQ010000182.1:0-3917 GCA_035626435.1 Vicinamibacterales bacterium | reverse complement strand
TCGCCGGCGGGGCCACGTTCAGCGCCACCGTCGCCAACGGCCCTGGCAATGCGAAGGACTGGATCGGGATCTTCACGAGCAGCGGCAACGACAGTTCAGCCATCCACTGGATGTATTTGAATGGCAGCCGGACCGCGCCGTCCACGGGCATGACCCAGGCGACGGTGCAATTCACCGCACCGACCGCGGCTGGCACCTACAACGTGCGGCTGTTCGCCGACAACAGTTCGACGAAGATCGCCACCAGCGCGGACATCACGGTCAGCGGGTCGTCATCCTCGCCGCCGCCGCCCCCACCATCGGGTCCGACCATCACCGCGCCGTCAACGGCGACGTCCGGCAGCACGCTGTCGGTGTCGATTGCGAACGGGCCCGGCAACACTACGGATTGGGTCGGCCTGTTCCCGAGCGGTGGCAGCGATACGAGCTACATCACGTGGATGTATCTGAACGGCTCACGCACGCCGCCGTCGTCCGGCATGACCAGCGCGACGGTGTCGTTCCCGGCGCCGGCCGCCGGCACCTACAACGTGCGCCTGTTCGAGAATAACGGGTCGACCAAGATCGCGACCAGCAATACGATTACGGTCTCGTCGACATCGACGCAGTCGCCCTCGATCACGGTGCCGTCATCGGTCGCCGGCGGGGCCACGTTCAGCGCCACCGTCGCCAACGGCCCTGGCAATGCGAAGGACTGGATCGGCATCTTCCCGAGCAGCGGCAACGACAGTTCATACATCCACTGGATGTATTTGAATGGCAGCCGCACCGCCCCCTCCACGGGCATGACCCAGGCGACGGTGCAGTTCACCGCACCGACCTCGGGAGGGCCTTACAACGTGCGGCTGTTCGCCGACAACGGCTCGACGAAGATCGCCACCAGCGCGGATATCACGGTCAGCGGGTCGTCATCCTCGTCGCCGCCACCGCCCCCATCCTCGGGTCCGACCATCACCGCACCCTCATCGGCAACGACCGGCAGCACGATGTCGGTGTCGATTGCGAACGGCCCCGGCAACACCACGGATTGGGTCGGGCTGTTTCCGAGCGGCGGAAGCGATACGAGCTACATCACGTGGATGTATCTGAACGGCTCGCGGACGCCGCCGTCCTCCGGCATGACGAGTGCGACGGTGTCGTTCTCGGCGCCTGCCGCCGGCACCTACAACGTCCGTATGTTCGCGAACAACGGGTCGACCAAGATCGCCACCAGCAACACCATCACCGTGTCGTCGGTATCGCCCTCGATCACGGTGCCGTCATCGGTCGCCGGCGGGGCGACGTTCACCGCCACCATCGCCAACGGCCCCGGCTATGCGACCGACTGGGTCGGCATCTTCCCGAGCGACGGTAACGACAACTCCTACATCCATTGGATGTATTTGAACGGCACGCGCACGGCCCCGGCAACCGGGACCAGCAACGCGTCGGTCCAGTTCACCGCGCCTACGAAGCCAGGGACCTACAACGTGCGGCTGTTTGCGAACAACGGCCCGGAAAAGGTCGCGACGAGTACGACGATTACCGTTCCGTAAAGGAATCGAGGGCGCACGATCGACGATCGTGCGCCCTCGTATTTTTAATGGCGACTGACGAGACGCGCGACGCTTTAGCGATCGCCGCGGTCGCCGAATCCCGACTTCGCCTTCTTCTTCGCCTTGCGCTTCCGATCGGCGCGCTGTGACTTGCCTTGCTCGTCCATCTCCTTGAAACGGCCGCGTGTCGATCGCTTCGCAAAGAAGGTTGCGTTCTTTGCTTTGACGCGATCGCGTTTCTGCGACGGGCGCTTGGCTTTCTTCGCGGCTTTCTTTTTCTTCGCCATTCGGACCTCCAGATCGACCGTACGCAACTGCAAGAACATTGCCCGAAATGCCGCATGGTAATGGTTTGTGGTTCCTCTTGCGAGGGGTCACGCGGTGCTCGCCGCCGCAGTGTCGCCGGTCGGGCTGATCCACGATCGTCTCGGTCCGCCCGCCTCGTGTCACCATGCGAGGCCTGACACGCTGGAAGCCCGCGATTGGCCGCGGGCGGCTCGCGCCTTCTGTAGTGCGGAGACCGTCGCTTCAGATATATAACTTCTGCCGATGCAGGTCACGATCGCTCGATGAGGCGCCGTACGCTGGTCGCCATGCTGACGCTGGCGTTGGCGGGCGTCGCGCCCGTGACGGCTCAGACGTTGCGCTGGGGCGGCGATGCGGAGGGCGGAGCGCCGTTCGTGGAGGCCGACCCCAACGATCCCAACAAGCTGGTCGGTTTCGATGTCGAGATCGCCGAGCTCATTGCCCGAAAGCTCGGACGAACCCCGCAGTTCGTCCAGGTGCAGTTCGCATCGCTCGATCAATCCGCGCGCCGGGGCGATTTCGATATCGGCCTCAGCGGCATCGAGGACATTCCGGCGCGACGCCAGGTGCTGGCCGTCAGCGTTCCGTACTACGAGTTCAAGGAAGTCCTCACAGTGCGAGAGGCGGATCGTGACCGGTATCGTTCGCTGGCCGATCTCAGGGGCCGCCGCGTAGCCACGCTCGGCGGCACCATTGCCTACGATCTGCTGCTCGAAGCCCAACGCACCTACGCGATTACCGCCGTGTCCTACGACGATGATGTGCATCCGTATTCGGATTTGGCACTCGGCCGAGTCGACGCGGTGGTGCTGGATCATGTGCTTGCCGATCGCGCGATGCGGCGCACCGACGGCCTTGTTACGCATCCGGAGGCGCTCGCGACCGGCTATTACGTCATCATTACCGCCCGCGAGAACGCCGAGCTGCGCGATCGCGTCGATCAGATTCTTCGCGACGCGATGCGCGATGGCTCGCTCGAGACGATCTTTCGCAAGTGGAACGTCTGGACCGACGATCAGCTGCGCCTGTACGAGCGGGTGGCGAATCCGTCGTTCGAAGCCGTCGGATCGTCCGCGGCCACGTCAGCGGCCACCCAGGTGGGGCGGTATCTACCGTCGCTGTTACGCGCCGCGGCGCTGACGCTGGTGCTGTCGTGCGCCGCCATGGCGCTCGCCGTCGCTCTGGGCATGGCGATCGCCATCGGCCGCGTCTATGGCGATGGCGTCACCCGTGCGGTGCTGACCACCTACGTCGAAGTGATGCGTGGCACACCGGTGTTGCTGCAGCTGTTCGTGATCTACTACGGCCTCGCGTCGGTCGTGCGCTTGCCCGCATTCCTGGCGGCGCTGCTCGGGCTGGGGTTGAATTACGCGGCGTATGAAAGTGAAATCTATCGCAGCGCGCTCACCGCGGTCCCGCGCGGACAGCTCGAGGCGGCACGCATTCTTGGCTTCACACCGCTTCAGACCTTGCGGCTGATTCGCGCTCCGCAGGCGTTCCGGCTGGCGCTGGCACCGATGACCAATGATTTCGTCGCCTTGCTCAAGGATTCGTCGCTGGTCTCGGTGCTGACGGTCGTCGAACTGACCAAGCAGACGCAGATCTTCGCCGCGAATATCGGCAGCTGGCTGATTCCAGGATTGCTGTGCGCGGCGCTGTACCTGGCGATGTCGCTGCCGCTCGGTTACCTTGCGCGCCGACTCGAACACCGTTGGACGCTGCCGACCCCATGACGCCGGTTCTCGAGGCACGTGGCCTTCGGCTGCGCCGCGGCGCGCGCGAAATCCTGCGCGGTGTCGACGTGCGCGCCGAGGCCGGCGGCATTGTGGCGCTGATGGGGCTTTCCGGCTCCGGCAAGACGACCATCTTGCGGGTCATCGCGGGCCTTGAAACGCCAGACGCCGGGGAAGTCCGCGCGGCGAAGGCGGGCATGGTGTTCCAGTTCCATTTTCTGTTCGAGCACTTGAGCGCCATCGAGAACGTGATGCTGGCGCCGACGCACGTGCAGCGGGTCAGCCGCGGCGAGGCTCGCGAACGCGCACAGAGCCTGCTAGACCGGTTGGGCATCGGACATCG
>DASPNQ010000181.1:0-21490 GCA_035626435.1 Vicinamibacterales bacterium | reverse complement strand
TGCGATTCGCGGCGGCGAAGGGTCGGCGGCAGGCAACACGGCCCGCACCTACGTGTTCCGGTCGAGTGACGGGCGCGAGCAGTCGTTCTCGCCCGAACAGGTATCGCGCGTCTATCTTGGCACCTACCCGATTGCCGCGCTGAGCGGTAACACCACGTCACCCACGCCACCGCCGGCCAATACGGCCTCCGGCCTGGAGACTGGCAACCTGGTGCCGGGAGCGATCCGCGTGCCGGCCAGTGGCGGTTGGGTCAATACGGGCATGCGCGTTCGCAAGGGCGAGCTGATTCTGTTCAACACCTCCGGCCAGGTCCAGTTGTCGGATAACGCGAACGATCGCGCCCGTGCAGCCGGCTCACCGCGTCAAGCGCCAGGCTCCATGCTGCCATCCGTCGGCGCTGGTGCGCTGATTGGGCGTGTCGGCAACAGCCAGCCCTTCGCCATCGGCGATCAAACGTCGGTGCCGATGCCGTTTGACGGCATCCTGTTCCTTGCGGTGAATGACGACGAGCGTTCTGATAACGCCGGCGAGTACGTCGTGTCGCTCTCGCGTCGGTAATCAAGTGCCAGGGTGCCAGGGTGCCACGGGGACGAAGGCCCCGGCACCTCGGCATGCCTGGTCAGCGTCCTCGCAGCGTCTTTCCGAAATCGAGGCCGACCTTTGGTTGGTCCTGCGTTCCCTCGACTTTGATGGCCAGCCGAGTGCCGGCCCCGCCTTTGCGGAACAACGGATCGAACGGCTTCAGCAGCCAGCTCCTGAATCCGGTCTGCGTTTTCGACACGGGCGCGTGGAGCAACGCCACCCCCTGCAGGTTGATCGCCTTCGACTTGAGCGAGTGCGTGCCGTCGAGCGAGACCTTCGCGCCGCGGACGTCGAACGACAACGCCCGGTAGGTGAACACGCCGCGGCGCAACGTGAATGTCGCGGCCATTCGCGACGCAACTTCGTCGATGCCTTCGTCGTGTGGCCGGCCCTGCGCTCTTCGGCTCAACTCGTCAATTTTTTCCTGGACGCCGTCATTCGTGAACGTGACGCGGTCGGCGCGAACTCGTCCGGCCAGCTCGACACGATCGAGCACCGGCGTATCGCCTTGCGGCAGGTCGAGGGCGGCGTCGATCATTAGCCTGCCGGTCACCGGTGGCGGCTTGTTGCTGACCAGACGCAGCAGCTCACCAAGTCTGGCGTCGGTGCTCGTGACCTTCAGAATCACCCGTTTGCCCTTCAGACCCTGTGTTCCTTCGATCACCCCGCTCGCGGCCATCTTCGATTCGCCGAGTGTGAAATCCACCTGTTTGAGTTGAACGTCGCCTTCGGTCCCGTCCACCAAGGCGTCGTAGCTCGTTTCAAGCGGCACGCTTGCACCGTCCAACTCGGTCAAGCGGAAGTCGGGTGTGTGCGTCTGACCTCGTGTTGCAATCTGATCGAGCGTGCCGGCCATGTCGCCGGATGCGCTCAACTGTCCCGCGAGACCCCGAATGGTGCCGAGGTCGGCCGCGAAGGTGTACTCACCCGAAATCGGCGTGTCGCCAGGTGTCGTCGATTGCCATGGGCCAAACCGCCCGGAGGTTTCGATCTTCCCGTACGGCACGGGATTGATCAGCGCTGCGGTGAAGGATGCACCGTCCGCCGCGCCGACATTCGTCATATCGAGCTCGAAGATGTCCCAGACCTTCGCATTCTTGTTCTGCTGGCGCGGGTGAATCGCCAGTCGGGTGTTGGTGGCCGTCAAACGCCGCACCAGCACGTCGCCGGATTCGCGCCGCTCGCGAGCTGGTCGCCGCGGCATGGGCCGTTTGCCGTCCGGATCCTTTGGCGGGATGTTGATCTCCATCCCGTCGACGACGACATGCTCGACGGTGGAGCTCCACAGATCCAGCGGCCTCAAATCGACGGCGAACGACGACACCACGAGCAGCGGCGGGATATCGGTGCGTCCGTGATGGCGTACGGTCAATTTCTCAGCGCCGAGGCGGAGCGGCATCCACGAAAGGTGTACCCGCTCGAGCTCTACCTCCGATTCAAGCGATTCGCTGAGTGTGGTTGTGACCCACGCATGAAGGCGCGGTTCAAGGCGGCGGACACTGACGACGACCGCCGCGCCGGCAGTGATGACGACGACGAGCAGCACCAGCAGAATGACGCGCTTTCGCTTGGTCACGGCGATAGCGCGTCTTCGATCAGAAAGGCCTCCAGCCTCGGGTCGCTGCGAGCATTGCCGACGATGACGATGGTGTAGAAGCGGCCGGCTTCCAGATGCGTTCGAAACGAGGCGAGGGGCCCGTCCTGGCCGTCGGTGAGGATATCGACGGTGCCATCGACCGGATCGACGTCGCGATAGTTGGTGATCGTCTTGAAGTCGACATCCTCCGCGAGCAGCCCGTTGGCGCCGCGGATGTCGACGCGTCCCGCATCGACGCCCGCGTGAATGATGCGCAGCCGCGCTTTCCCCGCGGCCGGCTTGTCGAGCGGATCGTTGACGATCCGCAGGTCCGGCTCACGCCCTTCGCCGGGCATCGCGATGGCGGTGTAGTAGTGGCCCTTGGCGAGTCCTTCGGTGTTCGAAGAGAGCGGTTTGGCCTGCGTCATGCCGGCCGGACGGAGCGCAAACGCGTGACGCTGCCCGTCGACGGCACGATACGGAGTCACCGCCTTGAACGCGAGCCCGTCGAAGAGCACCAGATCGCCCGCGAACACATCGAGCGAGGTTGGGAGTGGGACCGCATGGACCATGCGCACGAGCGCCTCGTCGCGGTGTGTGGCGGCGGCCGCGGCCGGTGCCGTGGAGGAGCCGGACGGCGTCGTCGACGTCACCGCGCTGCTCGTTTCCGTGCGTTGGCACGCCGCGAGACTGAGGATGACGCAGGCGCACGCGCACGCAGCGAAACTGAATCGGGATTGCTGATTGATGTTCGCGGCCGTGCCCGTGCTGGTCATGTCGTGACTTCGAACTTACGCGCGCGGCCTCGGCGGTTCGGTGATGCCGGGCTTTTCGGAAGGCAGCTGGACCGGAGGTTCACCCGGCGGTGGATCGATGCTGGGTTCCCGCTCGACGTCCGGGCGATGCGGATCGTCGGGCGGGACCACTGGCTGTTCGGGCGTCTTGGGCAGCCCGGGTACCGGATGCGGTACGTCGGGCTGCTGGGCGCGGTAGTCGAGGTCCACTGCCTTCTTCACTGCGGCCGGATCCACCGGCATGGTGGCCAGCATCGTCAGTTCTTCCAGCATTGGACCTCCGCTACTACTGAAGCCGCACGACGAGCGCGGCGCGGCGATTCAAGCGACGCGTCTCTTCGCGCGAGTTGTCGTGCTTCGGCTTCTCCTCGCCGTAGCTCACCGTCTGCAGGCGGCCGGCGGCGACGCCGTTCTGCGTCAGGTAATCCCTGACGGCGTTGGCGCGACGCTCACCGAGCGCCAGGTTGTATTCGGCCGTGCCGATGCTGCAGGTGTTGCCCTCGATGGTCAGCCGCAGGTTCGGGTCTTGCTTCATCGCGGCGACGGCCTGTTCGAGAACGCGCGTCGCTTCCTGACGCAGCGTATAGCGGTCGAAATCGAAGTGCACGTCCTCGAAGGTGTAGACCTTCGCGGCCGGCCGAACGACCTGAATCGTGACGGTGTCCGTGGCCGTGCGATTGTCGGTCGGGCAGGTAACCGTGACCGTCACGGGTACCGGGCCCTCCTGCATGGGCGCCGTCCATGGCGTCTTCTGCTGGGTGCGGTCGCCGAACGTGCCGGTCGGCGCGCTCCACGAATACGCCACGACGCAACCGATTGAGCTGGTGGGCGTCGCCGTGACCGTCGACACCTTACCCACTTCCACGGTGCACGGGTCGCACGCGGCCTTCACCGACAGGTCATGCGGCTTCGGCGCTGGCGGCGTTGGCGGCGGCGGCGTTGGCGCCGGTGGCGGCGGAACGAACCGGCGCGGGCTCCAGCCGATGCGCACCTGGTAGTCGAGGTAGTCGGACCGGGAATCCTCGGAGGCATTGATGCGCTCCGGCATGGGCATGTCCCAGCGAAGCTCGCCGCCGATGAAGAATCCGTTGTCGGCAAACCACGTCACGCCGGTCGTAAACGCCGTTTCCGAGCGGACCCGGCTGACGGCCGGGCTGACGCTGCCGTCCTCGGCAATCAGGCGGCCGTCGATGGCGGCGTTGTCGCGCTGGAAAACGTTCCCCATGAACTCGCCGTGAATGAGCCACGACGGTGTGGGATTGAGGCCGACGCCTGCGCCCCAGTGGAAATGATTGGGCACATGCACGGTCACCGGTTCTGATGGATTCTTGCGCCACGTGTAGCCTGCGGCACCCGTAAGGACCGCTTTGTTGGTGACCCATCGGCTCAGGACGCCCGTGAGATCGAGGCCAACGCCGCCCTGACCACCGCCCTCGTCGGCGTCGCCGGTCGGCGTCACCAAGGTGGCGCGGCCCGCGGCGCTGAACGAGTCGCCTTCGCCTTCGCTCAGGAAGGCGTATTTGGCGCCGATGCGCAGGTCGCCCATCTTATTGCCGGTCCAGCGCTCGCGTACGTAGGGCACGAAGGTGTCGATGCCGCCCCGATCGGGATCGCTAGGCACATAGAGGACCTGGTTGTCGCGGTCGACACGGGTGATGAAGTCCCAGCCGGCGTAGAGGTCAAGGCGTTCGGTGAAGCCATATGAGACATTCGCCGTGAAGTTGGCGATGTTCATCAGCCCCTGCCCGGTGTTCCGCGAGTTACGCTCCAAGGAGCCGCGCGATTTCTTCCGCCCGTTGGTGTCGGCAATGGGCAGCCACCATAAACCGGCGTCGCCATCAATCGTGGTCGCGACACGGCCTCGGCTGTCGCCGTCTGTCGTTTGCGTGGTCGCGGTCTGTTGCGTCGTCGTCGTCGTCGTTGTGGTCGTTGTCGACTGTTGTGCTGCCGCAGGCACAGCAATCGCAAGCAGCCCGGCCATCAACCAAGTTCTGGCACTCATCGGTATTTCGTCCTCCCATGCGCGCCGGTGCGCATTCGCCGACGGCTACTACAAACGACGTGCCACAGTTGGGGTTCCTGTTATGGCTAGCTGATCGGTTGACGGTTGCCAGTTATGGGTGGCGCGTTACCTAACTGCAGAACATTTCCGAGTAGCTCCAGCTCGACGGGCAGGATGAGGCGCTGGTCGAGGCCCGCTTCGATCGACCGTCAGCCCGGGGTGTTCGACTCGACGACTGGGACGGCCCGAGGCCCTGATCGCTCGAGGCGAAGGGACGCGCCGGCGCGGTCAGGCGGCCGTGGTTTCTCCGCCCAACAACGCCAGCACCTCGCCAGTAATGTAGCTGGAATGAATCGGCGAGGCGAAGAAGACGATCGACGGCGCGATTTCCTCAGGCTGCGCCGGGCGCTTCATCGGCACGGACTCGCCGAAATGCGCGACGTCCTTCGCGGACTTGTCGGCGACGTTGAGCGGCGTCCAGACCGGCCCCGGCGCGATCGCATTGACGCGAATGCCGCGGTCCACGAGGTTGGCGGCGAGCGATTTGGTAAACGCGTGAATCGCACCCTTGGTCGCGGAGTAATCGAGCAGGTGGGCGCTGCCCTCGAGTCCGGTGATCGAGCCGACGTTGATGATGGATGCGCCTTGCCGCATATGCGCGAGCGCCGCGCGCGCCATGAAGAAGTATCCGTAGATGTTTGTCTCGAACGTGCGCTTCAATTGACGGTCATCGATGTCGCCAATCGAGGCGCGATGTTTTTGATAGGCCGCGTTGTTGACCAGAATGTCGAGATGGCCGAACCGGGCGACAGTCCTGTCGACGGCACGCTTGCAGAACGAGGATTGGCGGACGTCGCCTGGCAGCAACAGGATCTGCCGGCCTTCGGCATGCACGGCTTCAGCGGTCCGCTCCGCGTCTTCCTGTTCTTCCTTGAGATAGACAATCGCGATCTCGGCGCCTTCGCGCGCGCACAACACCGCCGCCGCGCGGCCGATGCCTGAATCGCCGCCGGTAATCAATGCGACTTTGTTGAACAGCACGCCCGAGCCCTGATACTGCCTCGCCTCGAATCGCGGCCGCGGCGACATGGACTGTTCGAGCCCCGGCCGGCGCTGGTGCTGCCGCGGGAATGGCGGCGAAGGCTGTTTCTTGGTGCGGTCCGGATGCGCTCGTCCTTGCGCACCGGGCGTTCTTGGCTTTGCCGGCCGCCGCCGAGTTCTGGTTCGCAGCATGCGAACGGGTCGTGCAATCGCCACACCGCATCGGCCGCCGAGCGCGTGGTCAGGCCGTCGCACCCTCGGCGGTCTTCGAGCGCAGATTGGTCGAACGACCGATGGGGTAGCTACCGTCTCACCTTCGGCATCTCATGGGAGTGTCGTTGCCCTAGTTGGGTGATGCGCTGCTCTCACCATCGCAATTTCCGCCTCACCGAGGCGTTTTTTGCGCCTCCACAGCGCGCAAATTCTGGCAACGCTCTTGCTTCAAAAAGGGCCGAACCCAACATGGCGGATTACAGACGGCAGTATGACGACGGGATGCGTGATGCGCGTTCGTGGTTCGGGGAGGACGACCCGCGCCGTCGGCGAGGCAACGACCGCGAGGATCGCCACCCGTACGACGGCGAGCGCCACGCGCGTTTCGAGCCGTCTCGCAGCAGTGGCTACGACCACCGCGACGATCGGGATTCCCGTTGGGAGGGCGGCTCCGACGACCGTTTCGGCTATGGCGGCGCGATCGGCATGTATCGCACCGACGACCGCGTCTACCACGATCGCTACCGCGATTACCGCGAGCGCTACGACACCGACCGCGACGAACGGTACGAGCGGGGCGATCGCGACAATGCCGCCAATGATTACTACCGCGCCGCGCGCGCCCAGCGGGATGACTATCTGCGCTGGAGCGTTCAGAACGCGGCTGAGTGGAACGACAGCCCGGTCCAGCGTGACGAGCGGCTGCCATCGGTCGGCCGCCGTGATCGCGAACGCGGCGGCTACTGGCGCCAGTACGAACAGAACCGGCCGCATTACGTCGGGCGCGGCCCAAAGGATTATCGGCGGTCGGATGATCGGATCCGCGAGGAGATCTGCGACTGCATGACCGATGACCCGGCGCTTGATGCGTCCGACGTCGTCGTCGAAGTCAAACAAGGCGAGGTGACGCTGACCGGCTCGGTGACGAGCCGCGATCAGAAACGCCGCGCCGAAGACCTCGCTGAGCGCATCAGCGGCGTCAAGGATGTGACCAACCAGCTGCGCGTCCAGCGCGGCGCGGACGGCCACAACTGGTCCGCGGACCCGTCATGGGGCCACGGACAGGGAACTACCTCCTCACAACCTGTGAGCGAGGCGTCAGGCAAAGGAACTCCAAGCAAGTCAACCTCAGGCAGTACCGCGTAACACACCACCCACCTTGAAGCCTTCGGGCGAGGAGTCGGCAATCATGGCCGAGTCCTCGCCCGGACGGATCTGTACAGTCTACAGTCGACAGTCTTCAGTTAAGAGTTGGCAGTTTATCAGTCTGCAGTCTGCAGTTTCTTATCAGTCTGCAGTCTGCAGTTTCGATAGGGCAGTCTGCAGTTTCGATAGGGCAGTCTGCAGTATCGATGGGGCAGTCTGCAGTTTCGATGGGGCAGTCTGCAGTCGTTGGGCGGTCTACAGTTCGCAGTCTACAGTTGGGGGGCGCGCAGGTAACGCGACGGCAGTGCGCGATCGAGTTTGGATTCGATGAAGCGCGATGCATCGGCGACCTTCGCGATGTCGACGCCGGTCTCGATGCCGAAACCGTTCAACATGTAGAGCAGATCTTCGGTCGCCAGATTGCCCGCCGCGCCGGGGGCGAAAGGGCAACCGCCCAGGCCGCCGGCCGACGTATCGAACGTCGTAACGCCGGCATCCAGGCCAGCCAGCACGTTGGCGAGGGCAGTGCCACGGGTGTCGTGCAGATGCAATGCGATGCTGGTGAAGGTACGGAAGCGGCGGTCAACCGAATCGAGAACGCGGACGACATCGCCGGGCGTGGCGGCGCCGATAGTATCGCTGATGGCGACCTGGTAAACGCCGATGTCGAGCAGCCGCTCGACGATCTCTGTCACCCGTGCAGGATCGATGCGGCCTTCGAAGGGGCACACAAAGCACGTCGACAGGTAACCGCGGACGCGCAGATTCTGTTTCGCCGCGGTTGCGCAGACTACGGCGTAGGCGGTCAGCGATTCCTCGATCGTCTGGTTGATGTTCTTCCTGCTGAACGTGTCCGAGGCCGCCGCGAAGATCGCGACTTCTGATACGCCCGCCCCGATCGCCCGCTCCAGACCCGGCAGGTTCGGGACGAGGGCGGTATAGCGCACCTCGTCCCGCCGTGTGATGCCTCCGAATACGTCCGCCGCATCCGCCATCTGCGGCACCCACCTGGGAGACACGAACGCCGACACCTCGATGACCTGATGCCCCGCCGCGGTCAATCGATCGACGAACGCAATCTTGTCGGCCGTCGAGATCGACGCGCGCTCGTTCTGCAGGCCGTCTCGAGGACCGACTTCGACAACCGTGACCTTCGGCGGGATGCGCATTACTCGACGTCCACCAGCAGCACGCCGGGCTGCACCAGTTCGCCCTTGGCGCAATTGATTGCCTTGATCGTCCCGGAGCGCGGCGACTTGAGCGGCAGTTCCATTTTCATCGCCTCGAGCACGATCACGGTCTCGCCCTCGCTCACCGGTGCGCCAACCGTTGCGTGAATCGCGACCACCGTCGCGGGCATGGGTGCCATGACCTCGCCGCTGCCGCGGCTCGAGCGAGCGCGCGTCGTGTTGTCGGCAGCGGCCAGCATGAACACATCGCCGTCGACGAAGACCCACGCCGTCTCGGACGTGTGGACCACGGCGAAGCGTCGCCGCCGCCCATCGTGCTCGATGGAGAACCAGCCGTCGCCGAGCGGCTGCAGCTTATCCACGCCAGGCTCCCAGGGCGGTGAATGGATCCGGGGCGTGTGGTGTGCCTGCGTGCGCGGTGTCGTGCGTGGCGGGCGTGCTTCCGGCGAAGCGCTTGCGGACTTCGCTCGCGGCAGCCGCAAAGGGCTCAGGAAGTTCACCGGGGATGAGGGCCACCAGCGAAGCGGATTCGCGATCGAGGAATCGAGTGTCGATGTCGGCGTTCACGAACGCGGGGTGCTCCAACACACGCAGCAGGAATGGAATGTTGGTGCGGATGCCCAGAATCGCGAACTGGCGCAGCGCGGTGATGGCGCGGAGGCGCGCGTCGTGACGCGTCGCGGCGTGGACAATCAATTTGGCGAGCATCGGATCGTAATGCACGGTGACTTCCGATCCCTGCCGCACGCCGCTGTCGACGCGAATGCCGGGTCCTTGCGGCTCACTGTACAGGAGAATCCTGCCGGCCTGTGGCAGGAAGCCTTGTGCCGGATCCTCCGCATAGATGCGGCATTCGATGGCGTGTCCGCGCTGTGACAATTGCCGCGGCGCGAAGGGCATCGGCTCACCGGACGCCACTCGAAGCTGCGCATGCACGAGATCGATGCCGACGACCGCCTCGGTGACGGGGTGCTCGACCTGCAGCCGGGTATTCATTTCCAGAAAATAGAAGCGCGCGTCATCGCCGTCGCCTTCCAGCAGAAACTCGCAGGTGCCGGCGTTGCGATAGCCGACCGCCTGTGCGGCGGCAACGGCCGCCGAACCCATCCGTTCCCGGATCGACGCCGTCAGCGCCGGACATGGACTTTCTTCGACGACTTTTTGATGGCGGCGTTGCGCCGAGCATTCGCGTTCGAACAGGTGCATCGTCTTGCCGTGATGGTCGGCGAACACCTGGATTTCGACGTGACGTGCCTTTTCGATCAGGCGCTCGATGTATAGCGCGTCGTTGCCGAATGCCGCCTTCGCCTCGCGCCGCGCGGCTGACAGCGCATCTGACATGTCGCCCGCGTCGCGGACCGTCTTCATGCCGATGCCGCCGCCACCGGCCGCGGGCTTGATCAACACGGGATAACCGATCGCCTCAGCGGCGGCCGAGAGCGCCTGATCGGATTGGTCGGTTGGAGTTTCACCGGGTACCAGCGGCACGCCGGCAGCGGCCATGATCTCGCGCGCGCCGATCTTCGTCCCCATTTTTGCCAGGGCCGAGGCCGGCGGGCCAACAAAAATCAGCCCGGCTTCTTCGACGGCCCGCGCGAACGGTTCGCGCTCCGAAAGAAAGCCGTAACCGGGATGGATCGCGTCGGCCGCGGATGTTTTGGCGGCCTCGAGGATCGCGGGGACGTGCAGGTAACTTTCGCGCGACGGCGGCGGGCCGATGCGGATCGCCCGATCGGCCTCGAGGGTGTGTGGCGCTCGAGCATCCGCGTCGGAGAACACGGCGACGCTTTCGATGCCCAGCTCACGACACGCGCGAATGATGCGCCGCGCGATCTCGCCACGGTTGGCGATGAGCAACCGCCGAATCACTGAATGGCCGTCCAATTGGGCGCGCGCTTCTGGAGAAACGCCTTGAGCCCTTCCTGGCCATCCGGCGACACGCGCTGCGAGGCGATCGCATCGGCGGTGATGTCGATGACGTCCGCCGGCGGTTTGCCGACCACGTGTTGAATGAGCGATTTCGCCCTGGCGACCGCTGTCGGTGAGGCGGTCAATGCCTCGCTCACGTAGCGATCGGTGGTGGCATCGAGATCGGCAGCCGCGACGACTTCATGCACCAGCCCGATCTCTCGCGCCTTGGCCGCCGTGAATCGGCGCCCGGTCAGAAACAGATCACGCGCCGCTCCAGCGCCGATCTTCTGCAGGACAAATGGGGAGATCATCGCGGGCAGGATCCCGAGTTTGGTTTCCGTAAAGCCAAAGATCGCGTCCGTGTCCGTCACCACGATGTCGCACACCGCGGCAAGCCCGGCACCGCCCCCGAGTGCGGCGCCATGAATCCTGCCGACGACAACCGCCGGTACCGTGTTGATCGCGAGGAACATCTCCGCACCAGCGCGCGCGTCGGCGACGTTGTCCTCGCGCGAGTACTCCGCCATCTTGGCCATCCACGCCGCATCGGCGCCGGCGCTGAAGACCTTGCCGGCCCCCGCCAAGACCACGACGCGCGGCGGGTCGGCGTGCGCGCGCCTCGCCCATGCGGCCAGTTCCGCGATCACATGTTCGTTGAATGCATTGCGAACGTCAGGACGGTTCAGCGTGACCCGTTCAACTCCGCCGTTTCGTTCGACCGTCAGAAACTGATAGTTCGTTGCCACTGTTGACAATTATAAGTGCCGCCCACACGCGTCGACGTGGCGCAGTTCGTGCACTCAAGGAACTCGGAGGCAATGATGACGCGCGTGTTTCCCGCAGTGGTTGTCGCAGTGGCGCTCTCGAGTGGGACCGTGCTGGGCCAGGCTCAGGCACCCGTCACGCAGAAGCCCGGCACCGAAATCGCCACGCCGCAGAGCCAGGCCGCTGCCAAAAATCTGATCCAGGAAGTGTCGACAACCGGATGTGTTCGTCTGTGGCAGCCACAGCCGCCCGACCCGACGAAGATGCCGCTCGACCGGCAACCAGGGCTCGCCGGTGTGTACCTGCTGACGCCGCTGGCGTCGAATCCGACCGTGGCGACCGATCTGCCTACCTACGTGTTGACCCCGAGCGGGACCATCAATTTCTCGCAGAACGTCGGCAAACAGGTGACGATTACCGGCACCGCGCAAACGGCGCCGCTGCCGCCAACGGTGCAGGAAATTGCGACGGCTCCGACGATGCGTCCTGAAAATAAGCCGACGACCAACGGCATGCCGCGGTTGACGGTGACGACGTTGAAGGTCGTTGCGGACAGCTGTCCTTAGGTAGGCAGGCAGGCAGGCCGACAGGCGGACAGGCAGACAGGCGGACAGGCAGACAGGCGGACAGGCAGACAGGCAGACAGGCGGACAGGCAGACAGGCAGGCAGCTACATCCGGAATACGCCAAACTTCGCGGGCGGGATGGGCGCGTTGAACGACGCGGAGATGCCGAGGGCGAGCGCGCTTCTCGTTTGTGCGGGGTCGAGGATGCCGTCGTCCCATAGCCGCGCCGTCGAGTAGTAAGGCGACCCTTCAGTCTCGTACTTGTCGAGAATCGGCTGGCGGATGGCCGCTTCTTCGTCCTTGCTGAACGTCTTCTTCTCGCGCGCGAGCTGATCGCGCTTGACGGTGGTCAGCACGCCCGCCGCCTGCTCACCGCCCATTACCGAAATTCGCGCGTTCGGCCACATCCACAACAGGCGCGGCTCGTAGGCGCGTCCGCACATTCCGTAGTTGCCCGCGCCGAACGAGCCGCCAATGATCACGGTGAACTTAGGCACCACCGAATTGGCGACGGCATGCACCATCTTGGCGCCGTCCTTGGCAATGCCGCCGCGCTCGTACTGTTTGCCGACCATGAAGCCGGTGATGTTCTGCAGAAAAATCAGCGGCACACCACGCATGTTGCAGAGCTGGATGAAGTGCGTGGCCTTCAGCGCAGACTCGGAGAACAGCACGCCGTTATTGGCAATGATGCCGACGATGAAGCCGTGAAGACGGGCGAAGCCGCAGACGAGCGTCGTCGCGTAGCGTTCCTTGAACTCGTCGAATCGCGAGCCGTCGACAATGCGCGCGATCACCTCGCGGACGTCATAGGCCTTGCGCAGATCCAGGTTGACGATGCCGTACAGCTCGGTGGGGTCGTACGCCGGATCTTCAGGGGCGGTCATGTCATCTGGCAGTTTCTTGCGCGAATTGAGCGTCGACACAATCACGCGCGCCTGCTGCAACGCGTGCGCGTCGTCGTCTGCCAGATAGTCGGCGACGCCGGAGAGCCGCGTATGGACGTCGGCCCCGCCCAGCTCCTCGGCCGTGACCTCCTCGCCGGTAGCAGCCTTTACGAGCGGCGGTCCGCCGAGAAAAATCGTGCCGGTGCCCTTGACGATGATGGTTTCGTCAGACATCGCCGGGACGTAGGCGCCGCCCGCGGTGCACGAACCCATCACGACCGCGATTTGCGGGATGCCTTCGGCCGACATCCGGGCCTGGTTGAAAAAGATGCGGCCAAAGTGATCGCGGTCGGGAAAGACCTCGGCCTGCAGCGGCAGGAACGCACCGCCGGAGTCGACCAGGTAGAGGCAGGGCAGGCGGTTGTGCAGCGCCACCTCCTGCGCGCGGAGGTGCTTCTTGACCGTGAGCGGGTAGTAGGTGCCGCCCTTGACGGTGGCGTCGTTCGCGAGGATCAGGACATCGCGACCCGCGACGCGGCCCACTCCCGTGACGACACCGGCGCTCGGGGCGTCGCCTTCGTACATGTCCCACGCGGCCAGCGGCGAAAGCTCCAGAAACGCCGACCCTGGGTCGATTAGCGCCTCGATGCGTTCGCGAACCGGCATCTTGCCTTGCTCGCGGTGCCGCGCCAGGTACTTCTCGCCACCGCCGAGGCGGACCCGTTCGAGGCGGGCGCGGTGCTCGGCGACCAGCGCCTGCATGCGATCGCGGTTGGCAAGGAATTCCGGACTGGTGGGATTGATATGCGAGTGAAGACGATCCATCACCACCCGCAGCAGTCGGTCTTGAAGCGACAGGACGGGCAGCGCCAAACGGCGTGCATGCGGTACATCTCCGCGCCGCAGCGCTCGCATTTCATGGCGTCTTCGCTCGGCGCACTCGCGGGCGCGCCGAGCGCGGAGACCACCGGCTTGATGATGACGGGCTTCGCTGATCCCTGGGAGGGCTTATTCACGCCCGCATTATACGGCTCAGATTACAGGCCGCATCCCATCTGGTTCGCGACGAACCACAAGGCGATGATCGACACTGGAACCCCGAGCAACCACGCAACTCCGTACTTCATTTCCCGCTCCCCTCCGTGTCGAGCGACACGAGAAACACCGCGTCCACTACGTAATTTCCCTCAAGCAACTGCTGTTCCACACGGATGCGGTATCACCCTTGCTATGGCTTACAGCGGAGGTCGTGATGAGAGCGTTTAATCAACACGCTGGGTCGCCTTCGATGGCGCTGGTTACCGAAAGTGTGGATATCGCCACCACGTTGAAGCAGATGATGAGCCGGATGCGCAGGAAGACGCGGCACTTCCTCTGCACCGTGATCCATGGTGGTCACGAGCTCTACCGTGCGAGGACGGACACTAAGTTGTATCAGCAGTGCTTACTGTGCGGCTACGAGACCACAGGCTGGACCATCGACCGTCGCGATCGTCGCCTGCACCTGGTGAGCAATAGCCAACCGACCGCGGCGGTTCGCCGCTAGGCCTACGGAAGGAACACCGACGACGCGCCCAGCGGCCGTCGGTGCCTTTCGTGTTTACACCTGCCCAACGGGAGGATCGCCGTGCTCCCTCGGCTGATCGCTCCAGGGATTGGCGGGCCGCACGTCCGAGGGAACCGGACGCCGCCAATTGCCCATGCCCACGCCCACACACACCAGGCCGATCGCCAGCAGCAATCCTGAGATTGGTGCCATGGCCATCCGCGGTCCTTTGGCTTCACCCAGGTTCGCCGCCGAGTCGGTCTGATCGTCGAGCTGCCCGGCCATCGTCTCGGTCTGGCTGTTGTCAATCAGCTTGCCGCCGTAACACGACATCAATGACCCGCCGGCACCCAGGACAATCAGTAGAACGCCGATTGGCATCAGCATTCGCATTGCTGCCTCCTCACTATGCAGTGGAATGGAATCTTCACAGGTATAGCGACAGCAATAGATGTTCCAGCTGAAGTTATATGGGGACGCCCGGGGTGGAATTGGCAGCCGATTGCGGCGTTATCGAGGGGAAGTCAGGCACTCCGGACTTCCCACTCGGCACTCGCGCGTGGCGCTACGCGGACGGCGACTCGCTGATGCCGCACTCCTTCATCTTGTTGAGCAGTGTCTTGTAGCTGACCTGCAGGTATTCGGCGGTCTTGCGGCGGTTCCAGCGGAAGCGCTCGAGCGCATGTTGAATCGCTTCCTTCTCAGCGCCCATCGCGGCCGTGCGCGCGAGTTCCTGAAGGTTGACCCCGTCTGCGCCCATCGCGGCGGCAATGCCGTCGCCGGCGGAAGACGGGGCAGGCGGCGGCGGAATGTAAGCCGGCGCCGGTGGCGGCGGTTGCGTCGGCGCTGCTGAACGCGGCGTCATGGAGGCCGGCGCGGCATGGGCGTACGCGTTCTCGCGTGCGTGGTGCTCGGCGTGTTCCGCATTGGCGCGCGCGTTGCGCAGCCGCCCCAGCTCCGCGAGGATCAACGTCTCGTCCTGCAGGACGACCAGACGCTTCATCATGTTTTCGAGCTCGCGGATGTTGCCGGGCCACTCGTAGCTGAGCAGCGCCTCCTGCAATACCAGCGACGGCCGCGTCGCCGGGCGATGGTAGACCTGCGAGAACTTGAGCAGGAAGAATTCGATCAGCTGCGGAATCTCTTCGCGCCGCTCGCGCAAGGGCGGCACGTGGACTTCAATCACCTGCAGCCGGTAGTAGAGATCCTCGCGGAACGTGCCCTGCTGCATCATCTTCTCGAGATCGCGGTTGGTGGCGGCGATCACACGCACGTCCACTTCGACCGAGCGATTGCTGCCCAGTTTGGTGAACTCGCGATCCTGCAGCACGTGGAGGATCTTGGCCTGCAGCGCCAGCGGCATCTCGCCGATCTCGTCGAGCATGATGGTGCCGTGCTGCGCGAATTCGAATTTGCCGACGCGCGTCGACGCGGCGCCCGTGAACGCGCCACGTTCGTGGCCGAACAACTCGCTCTCGAGCAGGTCGGCCGGCAGCGCCGCGCAGTTCACCTTGACGAACGGATGGCTGCGGCGGGGCGAGCGGCGATGAATTTCGCGCGCGATCACTTCCTTGCCGACGCCGCTTTCGCCGCGCAGCAACACGCTGATGTCGTTGTCGGCAACCCGATCGACCATGGTCATCACCGGCTGCATCGCCCTGCCGGAGCTCCAGCACGGTTGCGCCCCGTCCGGGTCCTGGCCGACTTGTGTGCGCAGGCGCTGCACTTCGTTGGTCAGGTTGAGCCGCTCGAGCGCGTTGCGGACGGCCGCCTCCAACGCGACTTCGCCGACGCCGTCAGGATCGCCGGGTTTGACGACGTAATCGGCGGCGCCGAGACGGACGGCTTCGACAATGGTCGCCGGGGTTTGGCCGCCTGACAGCATCACGACCTGCGCGCTCGGGTGCGCGAGACGAATCTGGCGCAGCGTTTCGAGGCCGTCGAGGCCCGGCATCAACACGTCGAGCAGGATGACATCGGGCGTGGCGCCTTCACGCAGCGCGCTCAGCAGCGATTCGCCGCTGTCATAGGTCTGCGTCTCGTAGCCGCGGGACTTGAGCAGCGTCTGCAGATACTCCGCGAACGGCTGGTCGTCGTCGACGATTGCAAGAATGGCGCTGCTGTTCATGCTTGCACCAACGGAATTCGGAACCCGACCGACGCTTTCTGATTCTCGAGCGTCCAGGTCTGCACGCCGTGCCTATCGAGTACGAACGCGGCCCAAATCAACTTCAATCCTTTTCCGCCTTTCCCAAAATCAACGGCCCGCGCCGCTGGCGCGTCAGGACCGGCCTGCAAAGCGGGGAGTGCCTGATCGACTCCCGCCACGACCACCAGATCCGCGCCGACGTCGGCGCGAATTGCGTGCGCTTCATCGCGCGCTTCGTCGAAGGCCGTTTTGGACACGACCGCGACCGCCTGTGCGAGATCGGAGCTGTTGCTCGTCGCAATCATGCCCGCGCCGCCTTCTCCGGACCACGTCGCGCGTTTTATGTCCGCCTGACCGCGTAAGGCCGCGATGAAATCCGCGGTGCTCACGCGTTCGGGAATGCCAGACGCGGCGCTCTCGGACAGCGAGCTGACCTTTCCCATGTCCACGCAGAGCGTGGCCAGCGTGCCGAGTGCTTGACGCGTTTGTTCCATCGCCCTGCGAGTGTCTTCAGCATTCGTGAGTCGCCCATCGAGAAACAATTTCAAGTAGCCCTGCGACACCGCCAATGGCGTCCGGATTTCGTGGGCGAGGGTATTCAAGACTTGAGCCAAGTTCGGCTGCATCCTCAGAAGCCTAGCATGGCACCAGAAGGGCGCGCGGTCCAGCCTCGAGGGCCTCGGGAGAACCGTGCTCATCCTTGTGGCACGCAGCTTGAAGCACGGAGTGCCAAGTGAGCGTGTGGCGATGAGCGCGGGCAAGCACATTTTGATCGTCGACGACTACCCGGATGCTCTCGACATCTGGACGCTCTACCTCCGTTCGCTCGGGTACCGGGTGTCCACGGCGACCGACGGGGCCAGTGCGGTCGTCCAGGCCGAGCGCCTGCTCCCCGATCTGATCGTCCTCGACCTCGAGCTGCCGCGTCTCTCGGGTTTTGACGTGGCAAAACGCCTGCGCGCCAATCCCGACACTCGATTCATTCCGCTGATTGCGGCCACCGGTTACTCGCACCTGAGTCAGCTGACGCGGGCCCGCGACGCCGGTTTCGACCAAATCGTGATCAAGCCTTGCGACCCCGACGATCTGGTGGCTGAGATCGAGCGGTTGCTGCAGTCCGTGACGGACGAGCCCGGCCAACCCAGCAATGTCGCTGTGGAGCAGGGTCACAACAATGGGTAGGCCGCTACCCAGCGGTGGAGTAAATGACTGCAGACACAGTCGGGCTTGAGCGCGCATTAATCGTGATGGCCATTTGCATGGCCATCCAAACGCTGCTGTGCATCGCCGGCAGCATCGCGGCCTTCATCGCCTGGCGCCGAACGGCGGCCGCGGTAGCGGAGGCTCGTGCCGCCGCCGAGGCGCAAATCGTAGAACTGCGCCGCCACCTCGAGCGTGTATCGGCCACCGTTGACGAGGCCGCCCAGGCACTGATGCGTGGCACATCGGCCGTGGACGGCGTTGTATCCGACGTCCGCGACGCCATGGGGACGGTGCGCAACTCGGTCGGCTCGGTCGCGTCCGTGGTTACCGGGCCGCGTGCCGCGCTGGCGCTGGGCTTGTGGCGCGGCTTCCAAGTGTGGCGAAAACGGCGTCCGGCCAACCCGGATGGCGGCCGTCAAGTCAGGGTTCTAACGGATGAGCATTCAAAAGGAGACCGCAATGACAAGGTGGAGCGATCAGGAATCAACGGTTAACAGCACGTTCCTACTTGGCGCGCTGGCCGGAGCGCTCGTCGGCGCCGGCGTGGCGCTGTTGATGGCGCCGAAGAGCGGCGCGGAAGTTCGCCACGATTTGAGCAACGGCTACAACTCGGTGCGTGATGCGGCCGCGCGCCGCTATCGTGATGTCGCCGAGCGCGCCAACGCGAAGCTCGCGCAGCTCGAACAGCGCGTCGATCAATACACGGGCCGTACGTCAACCACGTCAACGATGGGTGATGCCACTTCGACCAGTGGCTTCCCGCAAGCGTAGGAGCGAACATGCTGACAACGATTCTGGTACTCCTGATTGTGCTGTGGCTGCTCGGAATGGTGAGCTCCTACACGCTCGGCGGGTTCATCCACCTTCTGCTCGTACTCGCAATCGCCATCGTCCTGATCCGGGTGATCCAGGGCCGACGGCCGGTTTGACAGAGGGACACGGGACCTGGGATTGAGGGCTTGCGAGTCAGGCCCCGGGCCCGGGTCCCAAGTCCCCGCGTCCGTCGTTTTCGTTTCTGTTAGTGCTCATCGCCTGTATTCATACGCTACACTTCCGTATAGTTGGCTTGCAGATATGCCCTCGATGAAGTCTGCGAACCGGCGCCGCGTCCTCGTCGTCGACGACGAGCCGATGGTGACCGACTGGTTGAAGGTTGTAATCGAACAGGACGGCCGCTATGAAACGCGGTCGGCTTCCGTCGGCGCGCGCGCGATCGAGGTCTTCACCTCGTGGCGGCCGGACGTCGTGCTCCTCGATCTCAATTTGCCGGACACCGACGGGATCGAGTTGCTGCGGCAGCTGAAAGCCATCGACGCCTCGCCGCAGATGATTGTCGTCAGCGGCGTCGCGACGATCAGCCGCGCCTGCGAAGCCGGGCAGGCCGGCGCGTTCTACTTCCTCGAAAAAGGCAACCTCGATCCGTCTGGCATCGTGTCGATCCTCGACCGCGCCACCGAGCTCCTGGCCGAGCGCGCGCAGCACGAGCGGCTCAAGGAGCGCGTTCGCGATCAGTACGCGTTCTCGAACATCATCGGCAAGAGCAAGAAGATGCGCGAGCTGTTCGAGTTGATCGACGCGGTGGCGGAGAGCGACGCGAACATCCTGATCCAGGGTGAGAACGGCGTCGGCAAGGAGCTGATCGCCAACGCCATTCACGTCCGCAGCGGCCGCGCCAAGGGGCCGTTCATCAAGATCAACTGCGCGGCGCTGCCGAAAGAGCTGATCGAGTCCGAGCTGTTCGGCTACAAGAAGGGCGCGTTCACCGGCGCGACCACCGACAAGGTCGGGTTGCTCGAACTCGCGGCCGGTGGCTCGCTGCTGCTCGACGAAATCGGCGAGATGCCGCTGCTGCTGCAGACGAAATTGCTGCGGGTGCTGCAGGAGCGCGAATACCGGCCGATCGGCAGCGACCGTCTGGTGAAGGTCGATTTCCGATTGATCTGCGCGACCAACGTCGATCCGGAGGCGGCCATCAAGGACGGACGGCTGCGGGAGGATCTTTATTTCCGCATCAACACCGTGGCGCTGCGCGTGCCGCCGCTGCGCGAGCGCACCGAAGACCTGCCATTGCTGTGCGCGCATTTCGTCGAGAAGTTCAACAGCCGCTATCAGAAGAACGTGAAGGGCATTTCGCCGGCCGCCTACCATCTGCTGATCCGCTTTCGATGGCCGGGTAACGTCCGCGAGCTGGAGAACGCGATCGAGCGCGCGGTGCTGGTCGCCAAGTCACCGGACGTGCAGCCACAGGACCTGCCGGACTCGATACGCGGTGACGCCGTGGCCGAGGATACGTTCACGGTGCCGCCGCATCACACGCTGGCGGAGATCGAACGCATGGCGGTGATTCAGACGCTGCAGCGGACCAACTGGAACAAGCAGGAGGCGGCGCAGATCCTTGGCCTGTATCGACCGACGCTTTACAGCAAGATCAAGAAGCATCACATCAAGGATCCCCGCGCCTCCGTGCGCGTGGCAGCCGAAGAGGCTTGAAGCGCCGCGCCAAGTCTGCGCCGCAGCCAAAACCCGCGGGCCGGCCGCGCCTGATCGCCCTTGCCGCGTGGCGAGGCGTCAACGAGCTGTATAACAGCGACGGCCTGACGCATGCCGCGTCAGTTGCGTATTACGCGCTGCTGTCGCTGTTTCCGTTGATTCTGCTCGGCCTGTTTCTGCTCAGCGAGATCACCGCCGACGCCGCCGATCGCGACGCGGTGGTGCGGTTCGTGTTCCGGTATTTCCCGCGGCAGTTTGCTTTCATCTCGGGACAGCTCGAAGCCTTTCAATCCACGCCGGTGACGTTCGGCTTCTGGGGCGTCGTCGCGCTGATCTGGGCGGCGACCGGCGTGTTCAATGCGCTGACATCCGCGATCAATCACGCGTGGGGCGTTGAAAAACGCCACAGCTTTCTGAAGCATCGGCTGGTGTCGTTCGTCATGCTGCTGTCGGCCGGCGGCGTCATGCTGCTGGGGCTGGTGATCGCCAGTCTGGTGCGCCTCAACGAGACGCGCCTTCGCGACGCGATGGAGCGCACCCCGTGGATCGACAATCTATCCGGCGTCTTCGCGAGTTACCTGGCAACGGTGCTGCTGGTGGCGTGCGTCGCGCTGGTGTTTTACTTCGTGCCGAACACCAAGGTGCGGTTCCGCGACGTGTGGCCGGGCGCGATTGTCGTCGCGGTGTTATGGCGGATCGCGATGCGGTTGTTCGCGTGGTACGCCGCAGACCTCGCGACCTGGAACGTCGTCCATGGATCGATTGCCGCCGTCGTGGTGTTCCTGTTCTGGATCTACATCAGCGCCGTGATTCTGCTGTACGGCGTCGAGATGACCGCAACGTATGCGCGGCTGCAGGACGCGGCGATCCGGCACACGACATTGAGCAAAGAGCTGCAAGCAGCGGAGCCGTAGCGAGATGGCGGCGGGCGCCGTGTCACAATGGCGAGTAGGTGCCTCGCACCGCTTATCCATGAACCGCCTCAGCCGCGAGCAGAGTCCCTACCTCCTGCAACACGCCAACAATCCCGTCGACTGGTATCCGTGGGGCCAGGAGGCCTTCGACGCCGCCAAAGCGGCGGACAAACCGATCTTCCTGTCGATCGGCTATGCCACCTGTCACTGGTGCCACGTGATGGAGCGCGAGTCGTTCGAGAACCACGGCGTCGCGCGCGTGCTCAACGATCTGTTCATCTCCGTCAAGGTGGATCGGGAAGAGCGGCCGGATGTCGATCGCGTCTACATGATGTTCGTGCAGGCGACCACCGGATCGGGCGGGTGGCCGATGAGCGTGTGGCTGACGCCCGACCTGCAGCCGTTCTACGGCGGCACCTACTTCCCGCCGTCGTCGCAGTGGGGCCGGCCGGGCTTTGTCGAGGTGCTGCAGGAGATCGGCCGCGCGTGGCGCGAGGACCGGTTGCGCGTCATC
>DASPNQ010000180.1:0-9054 GCA_035626435.1 Vicinamibacterales bacterium | reverse complement strand
CAGCACCTTCACGCTGTATCTGCCCTCGGTCTACGTCTCGACGCTGTCACCGGCGGAGCGCGCCGCCTCCGGCTGGAGCATCGGCCATCCGGTGCTCGACCGCGCCGAGACCGTGGTCGCGTTCGCGGTGATCGACACCGGCATCGGCATCCCGGCGAACAAGCAGCGCCTGATCTTCGAGGCGTTCCAGCAGGCCGACGGCACCACCAGCCGGGAATTCGGCGGCACCGGGCTCGGCCTGTCGATCAGCCGTGAAATCGCCAAGCTGCTCGGCGGCGAGATCCGGCTGGAGAGCGCGGTCGGCAAGGGCAGCACCTTCACGCTGTATCTGCCCTCGGTCTACGTCTCGACGCTGTCACCGGCGGAGCGCGCCGCCGAAGTCCCGGTGGAGACGCGCCTCGCCGTCGACAAGGCGATGGAAGCCGAAGAGATCGGCATCGACAACAACCCGCTCAACGACGATCGTCAGCGGATTCAGCCTGGCGACCGCGTGATGCTGATTATCGAGAACGATCACGCGTTTGCCCGCATCCTGATGGATCTGGGACGCGAGCACGACTTCCGCGTCCTGGCCGCCGTCCGCGGCGACGTCGGGTTGCAGATGGCGCGGCAGCATCGTCCGGATGCGATCACGCTCGATCTCGATCTGCCGGGCCTCGATGGCTGGAACGTCCTCGACCGGCTGAAGCACGACGCCAGCACACGGCACATTCCCGTGCATGTCATCTCGATCACTGACGACCCGCATCGCGGCATGCGGCTCGGCGCCAAGACGTTCTGGGCCAAGCCGTCCGAACGCGAAAAGCTCAGCGAGGCGTTTGACGCAATCAAGGAATTCAACGATCGCAAGCTGCGAACGCTGCTGATCGTCGAAGACGACGAGGTCCAGCGCAATACGCTGGTCGAGCTGATCGGCGACCAGGACGTGCAAATCACCGCGGTCGGCACCGGCCAGGAGGCCCTCGATCAACTCGAGAACGCCACCTTCGACTGCATCGTCCTCGACCTCGGGTTGCACGACATGAGCGGCCTGAAGCTGCTGGAGCGGATGCGCTCGGACAAGGCGCTGTCGCAGGTGCCGGTCATCATCTACACCGGCAAGGAGCTGTCGAAGACCGAAGAGGCCGAACTGCGGCAGCTCGCACAGACCATCATCATCAAGGACGTCAAGTCGCCGGAACGGCTGCTCGACGAAACCACGCTGTTCCTGCACCGTGTCGAGAGCGCGCTGCCGCCCGAGAAACAGAAGCTGCTCGACCAGCTGCATCGCAGCGATCCGACCCTCACGGGTAAAAAGGCGCTGATTGTCGACGACGACATTCGCAACATCTTCGCGTTGACGAGCATCCTCGAGCGCTACGAAATGGACGTCCAGTACGCCGAGAACGGCCACGACGCGCTGAAGATGCTCAACGAGAATCCGGATATCGACGTCGTGCTGATGGACGTTATGATGCCGGAGATGGACGGTTACGAGGCAACCCGGCGGATCCGTGAGAACGAGACCTTCGAGGACCTGCCGATCATCGCCATCACGGCCAAAGCCATGAAGGGCGATCGTGAAAAGTGCATCAATGCGGGCGCGTCGGACTACGTGACGAAGCCGGTTGACACCGATCAACTGGTATCCTTGCTCCGCGTGTGGCTGTCGCGGTGAAAAAACGGCCCGTCAATATCCTCGTCGTCGACGACCGCGAGGAGAACCTGCTGGCGCTCGAGGCCGTGCTGACGGACCCGGGCTATCGGCTGGTACGGGCGAAGTCCGGCCGCGAGGCATTGAAGGAAGTCCTCGATCAGGACTTCGCGCTGATCATCCTCGACGTGGTCATGCCCGGCGTCGACGGCTACGAGACGGCCACCTTGATTCGTGAGCGCCAGCGTTCACGGCAGACACCGATCATCTTCCTGACGGCGAACGACTGGGGCGCGCAGAGTGTGTTTCGCGGCTACACGGTCGGCGCCGTCGATTATCTGGTCAAGCCGGTCCCGGCCGACGTGCTGCGCTCGAAAGTCGCGGTGTTCGTCGAGCTGTTCAACCGGCAGGAAGCCCTGCGGATCGGCCAGGAGGAGCTCGAAAGGACCATTGCCGAACGGACGAAGGAGCTCGCCGCGGCCAACCTGTCGCTGTCTGCGGAGATCGAAGAACGCAAGAAGATCGAGCAGGAGCGCGTGCACCTGCTGCGCCGCGAGCAGGCGGCGCGACTCGAAGCCGAGCGCGCCAATCGTGTCAAAGACGAGTTCCTCGCGACGCTGTCTCACGAGCTCCGCACGCCGCTCAACACGATCATGGGCTGGGCCCACGTCCTTGGACAGAGCAGCCACGACAAAGACACGGTGTTGCGCGCGTCGACCGTGATTCGTCAGAACGCCGCGTCGCAGGCGCAGCTGATCGACGACATTCTCGACGTCTCACGCATCGTCGGCGGCAAGCTGGTGCTCGATAGCGCGCTGGTGACCCTCGACCAGGTCGTCAACGACGCGATCGACTCCTTGATGCCGGCGGCGTCGGCAAAGCAGATTCAGGTGCATCGCACGCTCGCCGGCGATCTCAAAGTCCTCGGCGACCGCGATCGTTTGCAGCAAATCGTCTGGAATCTCGTGTCGAACGCGCTGAAGTTCACGCAGAAGGGCGGCGCCGTCACGGTGCGCCTGCTCGAATGCGACGGTGATGCGCAGATTGAAGTGATCGACACCGGCGTCGGGATTTCGGCGGAGTTTCTGCCGTATGTCTTCGATCGCTTCCGTCAGCAGGACAGTTCGATGAGCCGGCGGCACAGCGGGCTTGGCCTCGGCATGGCGATCGTGCGTCACCTCGTCGAGGCGCACGGTGGCACCGTCGCGGTGGCGAGCGAGGGCGAAGGCCGCGGCGCGACGTTCACGCTTCGCCTGCCCCGTCACACCGGCGCGGCGCCGGAAGTTCCAGCCGCGCCGGCCCGCCCCGAGGCCGCGCAGGCCGACGAGGCCGACTTCGAACGCTTGAACGGACTCCACATCCTGATTGTCGAAGACGACACCGATTCACGCAACGTCCTGCAGCTGCTGCTGCAGCGTCTCGGCGCGATCGTCGAAGCGGCGGCGTCCGCGAAGGAAGCGTTCGAACGCGTCACCCATCGGCAGCCGGACGTGCTGGTCAGCGACATCGGCATGCCCGACGAAGACGGCTATTCGTTGATGCGCCGCGTGCGGCAATTGCCGATGGATCGCCGATTGCCGGCGATTGCCCTTACCGCGTACGCGCGGCGGCAGGATGCCGAAGCCGCGATCGGCGCCGGCTACGATCGCCACCTTGCCAAGCCGGTGGCGCCCGCGGAGTTGATTCGCGCGATCAAGAGCGTGACCTCGGTGCAGCCGCCCGCGGTCGGACGCCAGCCGCTCGGTGCCGCCGAACACAAGCCCGGCACGGTCGCCTCAAGCTCCTAGCGCGTAGACGACGATGTTGACGGCAAACCGGGTGTTGTCGTCACGCTGAAAGCGCTTGTTCCGCCAGTCGTAGTCCCACTCACAGCCGTAATCCTTGTTCGAATACAGCACGCCGATGCGGCCGCGCCGCTGCACGGCCCGCAGATAGTCGTGCACGAGATCATCGCCCCAGCCGTTCAATTCGTGTGCGGTCTGCGGCGGACCATCCGGAAATTGAAAGAACGCCCGGTAGAGCGGATGGTGGTTGGGCAGTTTGTCGAGTGTGCCGGCCGCAGGGAAGATCCGATGCATCTCCTGCTCGAACGACGTGGCGTAGAGGCCGGCGACGTCATGGTTGCAGTCGTCCGAAAATAGAAAGCCGCCGCGTTCGACGAACGACTTGAGCCCATCCCGTTCGCGATTGCTGAAGCGGACCAGCTTGTGCCCGGTCATGAACAGAAAGGGGAATGCTGCCAGTTCGGCGGAGTCGGCGGTAATCACGACCTCTTCGGGGTAGACCGCGATGTTCGTGTACTCCACGATCGAGTTCAGAACATTGGCGGCGACCTTCGGGTTGTAGTCCCAATCGCCTGAGTCATACCTCAGTCGCGCAAATACGAATTCCCCGGAGCGCGGCTTGCCGCGAACGGGGCGAGGCACCTGATCGAGCGTCACCCCGAAAGAGTACGACACTCGCCGTAGCTATAGCGGACCGGACCTGTCCGGCCCCAGCTTTAGCGGAGGCGGACTTGTCTCGCCGAAACTTTAGCGGAGCAGACTGGTCGCGCCGAAGCTTCACGGGAGGCGGACTTGTCTCGCCGATGCTTTAGCGGAGCAGACTGGTCGCGCCGAAGCTTCACGGGAGGCGGATTTGTCTCGTCGAAGCTTTAGCGGACCGGACCTGGCGCCGAAGCTTCACGGGAGGCGGACTTGTCTCGCCGAAGCTGTAGCGGAGTGGACTCGTCGCGCCGAAGCTTCACGGCGGCGGACTTGTCTCGCCGTAGCTATAGCGGAGGGAGCACGTGGCTGCGCAGCTATAGCGGAGGCGGATGGCATAAATTGTGGTTGTTGAGGTGTTATGGCTGAGGCAAGGGACGGCGAAGAAAAACCCGCGGCAATTCCAGTCATGCCGACTCAGATCACCGCGATTCAGATCATTGCGGTGATCCTGACGCTCGCCGCATGCCGTTACGCGAGCGGCATCCTCACGCCGTTGCTGGTGGCGGTGCTCGTGGCCATCGGTCTCGCGCCGCTGGTGCGCGTCACGTCGCGCGTCGTGCCACGCTGGCTGGCGTCGGCCGTTGTCGTGCTCTCGATTGCGAGCGTGTTCGGCGTGGCCGCATGGACCATCTCGGATGAAGTCGCGGCGTTCAGCCAACGCCTGCCCGGTCTGGTGCGCGAAGTGCGCGACGCGATCCGGTCAGCGTCGCCTCGCCAGAGTCTGTTACGGCAGTTGCAACAAGCGGTGACCGAGTTGGAGCAGACCACGGCACCGCAGAAGCCGAGCGAAGCGACGCCGGTCACCGTTGTGGAGACCGTCGACGTGCAGCGCCAGATGATGTCCTGGGCGCGGTCAGCCGGCACATACCTGACCGAGGGCATCCTGTTGCTGTTCCTCGTCTATTTTCTGCTCGCGTCGGGTGACATGTTCAAACAGAAATTCGTCCGGCTGAGCGGCAATCGCCTGTCGGAGCGCAAGGTCACCCTGCAGATGATCGACGAGATCATCGCGCAGATCGGCCGCTACATCTTCTACTTGTTTTGGAGCGGCGTGCTCGTGGGAGTCACGACGTGGCTCGTGTTCCAGTGGCTTGGGGTCCGCTACGCCGCGCTCTGGGGTGTCGCCGCCGGTGTCATGAACTGCATTCCCTACTTCGGCCCGGCGGTGATCATGGTCGGTTCAGCGGTGGCGGCGATGATTCAGTTCCGAGAACCGACCATGGTGCTGACGGTGGCGGCCGCATCCGTTGCGATCACGTCGCTCGAAGGCTTTCTCCTGGCGCCGATTGCGCTCGGCAAAGCGGCGCGTGTCAATTCCGTTGCGGTGTTCGTCGCGGTGATGTTCTGGGGTTGGATGTGGGGCGCGACCGGGATGCTGCTCGCGGTCCCGATCCTGATGATTTTCAAGACGGTTGTCGATCGGGTCGAGTCACTGTCGAGCCTGAGCGAGTTGCTCGACGAGCGTTAGGTGAGGGCATGTGCATTGCAGCGATCCCCTACGGGAGAGCTGCAGATGGAACAGACGTTCACACAAACGATTTCCCGCGAGTTATCGCCGCGACTGCCGGAGGCCAACGTCGGCAGTACCGAGCGGCTGGTTACGCTGGTCGCCGGCGCGGCGCTGCTGGGGTATGCGTGGCGCAGCAATGCCAGGGCCTTGGGGTTGACGGGCGCGGGTCTGCTGTTGCGTGGGCTGACCGGATATTGCCCGGCCTACGGTGCGATGGGTGTCAATCACGCGGATACCAGACAGGCGTTGTCGGGACCCCGCGGGGTGCACATCCGCGAGTCGATCGTCATCAACGCCCCGCCCGAGGAGGTGTATCGATTCTGGCGTCAACTCGACCGGTTGCCGGAAGTGATGCCGCACCTCGAACGCGTCGAGCAGCTCGATCCAAAGCGATCGCGCTGGACGGCGAAGGCCTTCGATCAGATGCCGGTGACGTGGGAGGCGGAAATCATCAATGAAGTCCCCTTCGAGACGATTGGCTGGAAAACGCTGCCGGGCGAATCCATTCAGCATGCCGGCTCGGTGACCTTTCATCCGGCGCGGGGCGGTCGCGGTACCGAGGTGCGCATTCACCTGCAGTACGCGGCGCCCGGCGGCCGCGCTGCGAGCTGGCTGGCATGGCTGGCCGGCGAGGATCCGGCCCGGCACACGCGTGATGGTCTCCGTGCGTTAAAGCATCAAATGGAAGCGACGGTCCATTAGGCCGCGCGCTTTCGTTTCTTCGCGTGCGACGCGGCCACCTTCTTGCCCTTGGCGGAGGTGGCCGTTTTCTGTTTCCCCTTGGTCGCTTCCAGGCTGGCTTGCAGCCGCTCCATCAGGTTCACGACGTTCGCGCTGACCTTGCGCTCGCCGGTCTTCAGTCGCGGTGCGGAACCTTTGCTCTTGGCTTCGATGACCCGCAACAGATTGGCGGTGTAGTCATCCTTGTAGCGGGTTGGTTCCCACTCGCGCGACAGCCCCTCGATCAACTGCAGGGCGAGTTTCACTTCACGTGCGTCGGCGCGCGCCGGTGTGAGATCGGCGATGAAGGACGGGTCGACGAGATCTTCCGCGAAGCGCAGCGTGGTCAGACATAGACCGCCGCGCAGCTCCTGCACGGCAGTGAGGTGCTGCCGGTTGCGCATCACATATTTCGCGATGCCGGCGCGGCCGCTCTCTTTGAGCGCTCGCGCCATCAGCGCGTAGCTGCTCTCGGCGCCCTTTGCCGGACGCAGCCAGTACGGCGTATCGAAGAAGCGCCCGTCGATCTCACGCGCCTCGACGAAGTCCAGAATTTCGATCGAACGGCTCTTTTCAACGGCGGCCGTTTTGAAGTCGTCTTCGGTGACGGTGATGAAGCGTCCCGGCTCGATCTCGTAGCCCTTGACGAGATCCTGCCAGGCCACCGGCTCACCGTCGGTTTGACAGACGCGTTCCATGCTGATCGGCGAGAGGTCGGTCTTGTGAAGCATGCGGAAGCGGGGTGTGTTGTCCTGGACCGCGGGATGAAGCTCGACGGGAATATTGACGAGCCCGAACGTGAGATGCCCCTTCCATAAGGCGCGTGCCATCGCGAATCCTCCTCTCCCGAGGCAGGGTATTTGCAATGACCGAGCCGTAAAGAGATTTGCGGCCGCTGCCGCGCTAATAAGGAGAACTGCACATGGCTGGAAACAACCTCCGCGAAGCGCTCGTGGATGAGATCAGAGACCTGTACAACGCCGAAAAGCAGCTGACCAAAGCGCTCCCCAAGATGGCGAAGGGCGCCACGAGTGAAGAGCTCCGCGAAGCGTTCGAGTCACACCTCGAAGAAACGGAAGGCCAGATTACGCGTCTCGAGCGCGTCTTCGAACTGCTCGACGAAAAGCCGCGCGGCAAGCACTGCGCCGGCATGGCGGGCATTGTCGAAGAGGGCAGCGAGAAGCTGCAGGAAGACATGGAAGACTCGGTGCTTGACGCTTGCCTGATCGCGTCGGCGCAAAAGGTCGAGCATTACGAGATTGGAGCGTACGGCACCGCCATCGCCTGGGCGGAAGCGTTGCAGTTGACCGAGGTCGCCGAAGTGCTGCAGGAAACGCTGGCCGAAGAAAAGGCCGCCGACGAGAAACTCACGGCGCTCGCCGAAGCCGGCATCAACGACGCGGCGACGGCTGGTGAGAGCGAAGACGAAATGGAAGAGGACGACGAAGAGACGACGACGAAGTCCAGTCGCGCGTCGGAGTCGGCGGGCGCATCCGCGCGGTCGGCCAGCGGCCGCGCGACGGGCGGCAATGGCCGTTCGACGCGGCAGCGCGGCGGTCGCCGGTAAATACTCGAAGGGCGGACCCGGTTTGGGTCCGCCCTCTCGCCAAAACTGTCAGGGGGTAGGAGCTAAACAGCGGACGGCAAACGGTAGCGCTGGCCTTCACGGCGAACCAGAAAGCCGGCTTGCACCAGTTCACTAAGGAGCTCTTCCGCGTGCGCGGGGCTCAGCTGCCACAGCCGGGCTGCTTGGGCGGTGGTCAAACACATACCGGGCATCTCGCGGAACTCCGCGCGAGCGCGCATGGCCAGATCTTCGCGAGTCGTTTCGATCGGGTTCATCATCGGGACTTCTCCGTCGCGTGAGTCCTGCATTTCGAATGCCACAACGGGCTGACAAAAATCCTCCGATTTCGGAACTTGTGAAATTGGCAGCCCTGCTCGCTGAGAGGGTTGATGGATAACGATCGCCAACGGATTACACACCCTCTAACCCCGCGCGCCTCAGGGATTCCGACATGGGCATCTCTGCTGTTGGCCGGTGCCGCGGCTGGCGTTGCCGCCGCTGCGCTTCGCCGTCATCAATTCAGTTTTACTGACAAGGCTGTGTTGATCACCGGCGCGTCGCGAGGGCTCGGACTGGTGATGGCGCGACGACTGGCTCAGCAAGGCGCGATGCTCGGGCTGCTGGCGCGCAACGCCGCCGAACTGACACGAGCGCGCCAGACGATCGACGCTGCAACGCTCGTTCAATTATTGCCGGCGGATGTGACGGATCCAGCACAGGTTCAACTGGGCCAATGGGCCAATGGGCCAATGGGCCAATGGGCCGATGGGCCAATCGGCCAATCCGCCAACCGTCAGGCGCCTTGAGGTTGGGCGTGCGAGGGCAGCTCGGACTGCGGCTGTCTTCGTGCGAAGGCCTTGAACTTGCGCCGGCCGGTGCGCTGCGTCTTGAGCGTCGGGTTGGCGGCATGTTCGATCTCGCTATTGAGCTCGCCGCCAATCAGCAGCGCGAGCCCCGTCAGGTACAACCACAACAGCAGAATGGCGGCGCCGGCCAGCGCGCCGTAGGTGGCGGTGTAATCGCCGACCTGCGTGACATACACGCGAAACGCCAGCGAAAACACTACCCAGAGTACGGTCGTCACGATGGACCCGGGCGTAATCCACACCCAGTCCTGATCCGCATCCGGCGCGTAATA
>DASPNQ010000179.1:0-16501 GCA_035626435.1 Vicinamibacterales bacterium | reverse complement strand
CGGCTCATCGGCGCTGCCGCCGGCGAGGTCGTCGTCGCCGATTCGACCTCGATCAACGTGTTCAAGGCGCTGAGTGCGGCGTTACGCTTGTGCGGCTCGTCCCGCCGCGTGATTGTGTCCGAGCGGACCAACTTTCCAACCGATTTGTACATCGCCGACACCTTCGCGAAGGCACATGGCCTCGAACTCGTTGTCGTGGATGCGGATCAGCTGCGGGACGCGCTGGACGACCGCACGGCGATCGTCCTGTTGACGCACGTCAATTATCGAACCGGCGCGATGTTCGACTTGAAGGCCGTGACGAAGTTTGTGCACGACGCTGGCGCGGTGATGATTTGGGACCTCGCGCATTCGGCCGGGGCGGTTCCCGTCGACCTGAGCGGCGCGAATGCCGACTTCGCGGTGGGCTGCGGCTACAAGTACCTCAACGGCGGACCTGGCGCGCCGGCTTTCATCTGGGCCCATCGTCGCCATCTCGATCGAATGGATCGCGAGCACTGGCGTCAGCCGTTGTCCGGATGGTTGGGGCATGTCGCACCATTCACGTTTTCGCCCGAGTACGAACCGGCCCCCGGGATAGCGCGATTCATTTGTGGCACACCGCCGGTGCTCGCGACGGCGGTACTCGAATGCGGCGTCGACAGTGTGCTCGCCGTGGAATCGGCCGGCGGCATCGGCGCGATTCGCGCCAAATCGATCGCGCTCACCGAGCTGTTTATCGAGCTCGTTGAACGCCGCTGCGGTGCGCATGGCCTGACGCTGGCATCGCCGCGCGACGCCGCCAGCCGCGGCAGCCAGGTGTCATTCGCGCATGCTGGCGATGGTTACGCGATCATGCAGGCGCTGATCGCGCGAGGCGTGATCGGCGATTTCAGGGCGCCGGACATCCTGCGGTTCGGATTTACGCCTCTGTACACGCGCTTTGTCGACGTGTGGGACGCCGTCGAACGCCTCAGCGTCGTCATGGACTCCGCGGAGTGGCGCGATCCACGCTTCGCCGTTCGCGCAGCGGTCACCTGACGGGTGGTGATCGGCGCGCGATAATAGCGGCGTGCCTGAACTGCCGGAAGTTGAAACCGTCCGCCAGATGCTCGAGCCGGCGATGCTCGGTGCCCGCTTCCGCCGGGTTGTCGTCAATCGGCCGAACCTGCGCATTCCGTTTCCGGATCGGTTCGTCGAGCGCCTGCGCGGCCAGACGGTGCGGGCCGTCTCGCGCCGGGGCAAGTACCTGACCGTCGAGTTGTCGTCGGGCGAGACGTTAATCATGCATCTCGGCATGTCCGGGTGGTTTCATGTCGCACGCATCGCCGATCGCACGAGAGAACCCGACCCTCACGACCACGTGGCGTTCGTGATGTCGTCGGGCCAGACGGTGCTGTTCAACGATCCGCGTCGCTTTGGTTTCATGGACCTCGCGCCGGCTGGTCGATTCGCCGAATACCCGGCGCTGAGCGTGATGGGTCCCGAGCCGCTCTCGGGCGATTTCGATGCCGCATCGCTGGCGCGCGCCTGTCGCGGCCGCCAAATCTCGCTGAAAGTGGCCTTGCTCGATCAGCGCGTGGTCGCGGGCCTTGGCAACATCTACGCGAGCGAAGCGCTCCACCATGCACGATTGTCGCCGTTACGCAAAGCGGCGACGATTGCGACGACGACAGGACGTCCGAAACCGGCGGCCGTCCGGCTGGGGAAATCGATCAAGGCGGTGTTGGCAAGCGCCATCCGGCGGCGCGAATCGCCGTACGGTTCCGCGCGCTTCCGCGTCTACGAGCGCGACGGCCTGAAGTGCCTTCGTGCGGGATGCGGCGGCATCATCAGGCGGATATGGCAAGCCGGGCGGTCGACATTTTATTGCCCGAAGTGTCAGCGGTAGAGTACAAACGCAGTCAATGACCATCACAGCGCTCGCCCGGATTGGCGCAAGCTTTGTCTGGGCGTGCGTGTTTGCGTTGGCCGCGTCGACGGCGCACGCGCAACGCGGCGCGACAGGCCCGGTCGCGGATCTCAATGCGCAGGCCCGTGACCTGAGTGAGACCGATCCGGATCAATCACTGGCGATTGCGCTCAAGGCACAGGAGGCGGCACGCGCCGCCCGCGACGTGCGCGGCGAGGCCGAAGCGTTGAACTACATCGCCTACGGCCGCCGCAATCAGAGCAACCTGGTGGTGTCTCGCAATGCGGCGCAAGAGACGATCCGTCTTTACCGGCAGGCAGGCGATCGCTGGGGGGAAGCCCAGGGCTTCAACACGCTTGGCCTGATCGAAGCGGACGCCGGCCGGTTTGCCGACGCGTTGGACAATCACCTCAAAGCGCTGGCGATCCGCGAAGCCGACAACGATAAGGAAGGCCTTTCGTACACGTTCAACAATCTGGGCAACGTGTATCGCAACATGGGCGAGCACCAGAAGGCGCTCGAATATCACCAGCGCGGCCTGCAGCTGAAAATCGAGTTGGGCAACAAGTCGAGCGAGGCCTACTCCCATCAGAATATCGGCCTCGTCTACTTCGCGATGAAGGATTACGCCAACGCGCGGGCGGCGTACCAGCGCAGTCTCGAGATTCGGGAGCAGCTCGAAGACCCGCGGATGATTGCGGTGTCGTTGAATGCGATTGGCTCGGTTGATGTGCTGACCAATCCAGCGGCCGCGCTGACCACCTATGAACGGGCGTTGGTATTGCGCCGCCAGGTCGGTGACGAACGAGGTGAAATGGCGACGCTGGTCAACATCGCCGACGTGCATCGCCGGGCGGGACGGCTGCCGGCGGCGGCGGACACCCTGCATCGCGCGATCGCCATCGGCGCCGCTCTCGACGCGCCGCTACTCAAAGCGAACACGGTCAAGGCCTTGAGCGAAGTCGAGGCCGCGCAGGGCAACTACGCGAGTGCCTACCGGCACCAGCTCGAATATCAGCAGGCGCACGATCGGATCTTCAACCAGCAGACGGCGGAACGGTTTCATCATCTCGAGGCCGCACGGGAGGCCGAACGCAACCAGCAACAGATTCAACTGCTCGAGCGTGAGAACGCGCTTCGTGACGCCGAGCTGCGCAGCGTTCGTGATTCGCGGCTTGCTCTGTCGATCATCGGCGGCCTGGTCATCGTCAGTCTGGTCCTGCTGTATGCGCGGCATCGGCTCAAGCATGAATCGGAAGTGCTGAAAGGGCTGCTGCCGATTTGTGCCTGGTGCAAGAAAATCAGGGATGATGGCGGCGACTGGCGCCAGTTAGAGGCGTACATTCGCAGCAAGAGCGAAGCGGATTTCACGCATTGCATCTGCCCGTCGTGCTTCGACTCGGTCTCCCGCGAAGGAGCCAGGCGGGCTCAGCGCGTCTGACTACGCACCAGCTTTTCTTCGCGTAAGCCCGGCTGTATCATTAATCCTTCTCGTGAATTTATTGCACCACTGGCTCGCGGCAGCGGCCGTACTGTCGCTGTGCGCCTGTACGACGGCGCCTCTTCCGACACGGCCGTCACCGGTATCGTCGACTGACGCCGCTTTCGCGTTGACCGGTTACGAGCCGGCCTTCTATCGCGCGCTCCTGCAGAACGGCCACGATTCACCCGACCGCCTCGAGTCAGTGCGCTTGCTGCGTGCGCCTATCCGGATCTATCTCCGCACGACTGATGAAGCAGGCCGCGCCATCGACGAGAACACGCTGGCCATGACGGAACGCGTGTTACGAGACAGCGCGTTAATTTGGTCCGGCGGTACGTTCGGCATCAGTGAAGTCCTGCGCGGCACGGCATCGCGCGAGCGCGTCGCCGGCTGGATCACCGTCAAGTGGTCGGCTGCGCCGATGATCGGTCGCTGCGGCCGATCGACCGTGGGCACCGACGGCGGCTTCATCGAGCTTGACGGATCCGGCGCGTGTTCATGCGGTTCGGCGACGCGCGTGTATCCGCGATTGATCCGTCACGAGCTCGGTCACGCGATGGGCTATTACCACACCGACGGCGTAGACGACGTGATGTACGGGCGCACGATCAGTGCCGACGCGTGTGACCTCTCGCCCAGCAGTCGAGAGCGCCGTCACGCACAGCTCGCGCACACGCCTAGCTTTGCGGCTTCAGGTTCATGATCATCCACGACGTGCCGAACCGGTCGCGCAGCTGACCGAATCTCGTCGCGAAGAACGTTTCGGCCATCGGCATGAAAATCTCCCCGCCATCGGAGAGCAGCTTCCAGATCCGCTCGGCTTCCGCGACGCTGTCGGCCGTCAGCGTCAGATAGACGCTGCGCATCGGCTGGAATTGCGCGGGCGGGACATCCGACGCCATCACCTGCGTCTCTCCAATGTCCATGATCGCGTATTGGATGGAGTGCTCCCAACCCGGCCAGGTGATCGGCTGCTCCGGCTGTTCGGCCCTTCGCATGAGCATCACGATGCGCCCGCCGAGATGCGCTTCGTAAAAGCGCAGGGCCGCTTCGCAATTCCCGCCGTAGTTCAAGAACACGTTCAGCTTCATTCAGCGCTCCGATGGGAAATTCACGTCGTCATCAGACGACCACCGATCGCGCGCGCAGCAGCGGCCGCGCCAGGTCGCTGCGGCCGTCGACGCGAACCGCGCTTGCGGCCTCAGGTTCCGCCAATGCGTTGAAAAGCAACCGCCACGCCGCATCGGCCTCGAGCTGCACGCGGGTCGTTGCCGAGCGCGGCGATCCACGCCATAGCGTCCAGCCCGCGTCTTCGCGCAGCAAGGTCCACTGCCCGCCCGCGGAACCCGACACGTCGAGAACGACCGTATCGCCGATGGACGCGGTGACTTCGCGAAAAGCGTGTGGAAGTCCACGCAGCGAGACATCGATCACAGCGGCGAGATAGCGTGAGTCGTCGAGACCGTCCGCGCCGATTGCCATGCGGATTTGTTTCTGATGGTGCCAGACTTCTGTGAACTCCCGGCCGATGTCGAACCACCCGGGGGATGTATGTTCCCCCGCCCACGACACCGCGAACAACGCCGGCGCGTCGAGTGGCACTGACTCGAACCAATCAGCCTGTTGGCTACTGGCAACGTCGTACAAATCCGTCAAGACGCGCGGGCTCAGTCGTTTCGATGCGATCACCCATTGCGCATTCAGTTCGTTGATGAACTCGACGAAGTCTCGCGGCGATTCGATCGGCTTGGACGGCGGCGCAGGTGTCATTCGATCGCGATGAAACGATAGCCGTCGGAAGGCTGTGTCGATCAGATGCGCGACGACGTCCCGAACCCGCCAGGATCCCGCTACCGTCGCGCGGTTCCATGCGTCCTCGGGTAAGGCGCGCAGTGTGTTCACCAGCGCGCTCGCAACAGGACGGAAGTAGCGGCGTGTATCGATGGCAGCGAGCGGTTCGAGCGGCATTTACCTGATCCTAACGTGCGCTGTGTTTGCCACCGCAAGACGGATGATGCCTTCGGCGAAGCCGTGGCGCACTTGACGTCCCTTCCCTCGCCGCAATCGTCGTGTTGGGCGTACTCGGCCTCGGCGCGGCTTTCTGCCCCGCAGTCTCGCGACGCTCGCCGCGGGAATGATGACAAGCATTGCAACTATATATTAAGTGATATATATTCAGGCGCATGCCGGATCGGCCTGCCAGCGTTGACCACCTGCTGCCGTTGAAGCCCAAGGTGCTGCACATCCTGCTGGCGCTCGCCGACGGGCCGCGCCACGGCTACAGCATCATGCAGGAGGTGGCGGCACGCACCGACGGCCGGGTGCGCGTCTGGCCGGCGGCGATGTACGGCACGCTGCGCGAGCTCGAGGAGCTCGACTTGATCGTCGAGTCGGCGAAGCGGCCGAGCGATGACGACGAACGCCGACGTTATTTTGCGCTGACTCCGCTGGGTACGAGAGTGCTCACCGCGGAGGTGCAGCGGCTGGAGGCGATCGTCGATCACGCGCGCGCGAGCCGCGCGCTGCGCAAGCCAGGACGCGCATGATGCTCCTGTCGCGACTCACCCGGATTTACCGGAGGCTGCTCTGGTTGCTTCCCGGACGCGATGCCGGCGAACACCATGCGATCCAGGAAGACGCCGAACGACTGTTGCAGGACGCGGCGACAAAAGGCCGCCGCGTTGTGGCGATGACGTGGGTCGCCCTGGTCTGGGATCTCGCAGCCATTGGCATGGCGCAGGATCTCAGACGCGCGTCGAGATCGCTGCTGCGCGCGCCAGGGTTTGGGATCACGGTGGCAGGTCTGCTCGGCCTCGGCGTCGCCGCGGCGACGACGCTGTTCGCATTGATCAACGCGGTGTTCCTGAAGCCGTTGCCGTATACGAATCCCGAACAGCTTGTGATGCTCTGGGAGTCGAACGTCGCGCAACACCGGCTGCGCGAAGGTCCGTCGCCAGGCAACGTCAGCGACTGGGTCGCCAATAACGATGTGTTCGATGCACTGACGTCGTGGTGGACGGCGCAGGCGACCCTCCGAGGTCCGGATGGCAGCGTTCCGGTCACTGGGGTGCAGGTCACCCGGGGATTCTTTGAGGTGTTCCGCCGGGCCCCGTTGCTCGGCCGAACCTTCAGCGGCGACGAGTACGACGGTGCGCCGTCTATCCCTTCCGGGAAGGCGGGCGGTCGCGAGCCGGTGCTCGTCCTGAGCTATCGCATGTGGCAGAGCCTGGGTGGCAATCCGGAGCTGGTCGGCGGCAGTGTGGTGGTCGAAGGTCGTAGTTGGCGTGTGCTCGGCGTAATGCCGGCGGATTTCGCCGTGCCCGATACCGCCGCCGCTTTCTGGACGCCGTGGGATATGCGCGAGTCCTACAGCGGTCCTCGATTCCCCGATGGACCGCCGCGCGAGGCGCGGTTCCTGCGAGCCGCCGCGCGCCTTCGAGATGGAGTGACGCCGGCCGCGGCTGCGACCGCAATGCAGACGCTGGCGCACCGGATCGCCGCCGACCATCCCGTGACCAACGCCGGCTGGGCGATCGACGTGGTACCGCTCGGCGAAGATCTCGCGCGGTCGAGTCGCACGGCGCTGCTGCTCGTGTTCGGGGCCGTGCTCGGTCTGCTCGTGCTGGTGTGCGCCAACGTCGCCAGTCTCGCGGTTGCACGGCGAGCGGCCCGCGCTCGCGAGTTCGCGATACGCTTCGCACTAGGTGCCGGACGGACGCGGGTCATCCGGGAGCACCTCGCGGAAACGGGCCTGTGCGCGCTGCTCACGGCCGTCGTGGCGATCGTTCTGACCGCCTCATCGCTTAGTGCCGCGGTCGCGTTCGCGCCTGCGGACATTCCTCGACTTCATGAAGTGGAGTTCAGTGCAGCGGTCATCATGTTCGCGATCGCGGCGGCTCTCGTCACCACTCTGATTGGCGTGGCCCTACCGGGGCTCCGGTCGGGCGGCGCGGCTATCGCGCCAACCCTGAAGGACGGCACGCCGGTGTCCGGCCAGCATGCGAGCCGGATACGGCGTGCGCTTGTCGTTGCTGAAATTGGCGTCACCGTCATCCTGTTGGTTTCTGCGGGATTGCTCGCGCGAAGTTTTGCGGGACTGCAACGCGTTGACCCGGGCTTTGACGTCGATAACCTGCTGGTGTTGCGAGTCGCGCCCGATGTCACGCGATACCGCGGTCAGCTGGTGATCGATTACTACCAGCGGATCCTCGCCTCGATTCAAGAGCTGCCCGGAGTGGCGTCCGCTGCAGCAGTCACCGTGCTGCCGATGAGTTCGATCGGCGCTGACTTCTACCGGCCGTACTGGGTCGAAGGCGCCCGCCCTCCCGGCAACGAACTGCCGCAAGCGAACGTACGCATGGCAACGCCCGGTTACTTCGACACGCTTGGCCTGCGCATCGTCGCTGGCCGCGAGTTCTCCAAACAGGATCAAACGACCGCACCCCGGGTGATCGTCATCAACGAGAGCCTCGCTCGTAGCGCCTGGCCCGGCCAGGACCCTGTCGGCCGCGACCTGATCCTCGATTACCAAGGTGGCCCGACATCCCGGCGCGTTGTTGGCGTCGTCCGCGACGCCAGGTACAACGGACCCCGCAGTAATCCTTCGCCGGAGATTTTCATTCCGCATGCGCAGAATCCATACCTGGTCATGAATATCGTCGTGCGCACGAACGTCGATCCGTCGGCGCTGGCGCAAAGCGCACGCGCACAAGCACTGCGCGTCGATTCGGATCAACCAGTCCATTCCGTCACTACGATGGCGCAGTTACTCGACGATGCGTTGCAGCAGGATCGGTTCGCGGTGCTGTTTGTCGGATTGTTTGCGGCGGCGGGCCTGGTGACGGCGACGTCGGGCGTCTACGCGCTGTTGGCTTTCACTGTCGCTCAGCGGCGGCGCGAGATCGCGGTGCGCATGGCGATCGGGGCATCAGCGTCCTCCATCGCGCGTCTGATCGTCACTGAGTCTTTGTTGCTTGCTGTGACCGGCAGCATTGTCGGAGCGCTCGGCTGCGTGGCGCTGGGCCGCGTGGCGCAATCAATGCTGTTTGGCATCGCTCCGCAGGACCCGGTGACGTTGCTCAGCACAGGTGTGGTCCTGCTGCTTGCCGTCCTGGCCGCAAGCTGGCTGCCGGCACGACGCGCCGCCTTGATCAACCCGGTCACGGCGATGCGGATATGAGCCGCCACGCTACTTAATGGGAATAGCGGCGGATGCGCTATTCCCGATCGCCGATTAGATCCGCGAACGACAGTGCGCCGCCGAAGCGCGCGTCAAGGGCCGAGGCCCGCGACCGCAATTCGTCTTCGGACGGCATGTTGCCCCTGGCTGCGATGACGACCTTGTTGTCGGCGGGAGGACAGCGGTAGACGGTGACGTTGCCGAATGCCGTCGAAACTGCGGCAATGTCGTCGGCCATGGTGTCATGTTCGTTGACGTTGAATGCCACGACGCCGCCCGGCGCGAGCGCCATCTTCAGACGCTGGAGGAACGCGATCGTCTTCAGGCGTGTCGGCACGCCGGTCGCATCGGTGTCGCTCGACGGTCGCAGGAATGCGTCCATCAGGATCAGGTCGTAGCTGTTCGTGATCGACTCGACAAACGTCACCGCGTCGGCGGTGTGCACGTGCACGTTTCCGCCGGTGCGCACGCCGAAGTATTGGTCTGCGAGGCGGACGACCACCGGGTCGATCTCGACGGCGTCGATGTGCACCTGGGGATCGTGATGGGCGAGGAAGCGAACCATCGCGCCCCCGCCGAGGCCGACGATCAGCACCCGGCGCGGCTGCGGCTGATAGAGGTAGCTGGCGAACATCCGGCGCGCGTAGGGCGAGACCAGCGTGTGAGGTGCGGTGAGATCGACGCGGCTCTGCACGGCTTCCTCGCCGTTGTCGCGCACGAACGTCAGGGCGCGGATGTCGCCGGCGCGGCGGATGCGGATGCGCGAATACGCGGATACCTCCTCGTGCTCGACGCTGCCGAGGCCGGGCAGCGAGGTCATCGACCAGACCATCAGCGCGATACCCGTTGCGAGCAGTGCCGCCGCGACGAGCAGTGGAATCGCTACCGCAGGCCGTCGCAGCGGTCGCTTCGTCGATTCGCGCTGGTCGGGACTCATCCGCGCCATTGTGGCAGACTCACAAGTAGAATTTCTTCCGAGGAGCCTTCCATGATTCGTGTGATTTCCGCTCGACTGACGGTGGCGCTACTGGCCGTCGTGTTCTTCGCTACTGCTGCTGCCGCGCAGGCACCGGCCCCTCAGGCCCCGGCACCGCAGGCGCTGACCTATGAGATGGCGGTCCAGGTGATCGATGCTGCCGAAGCCGAAGCGCGCAAGAACATGTGGAACGTGACGATTGTCGTTGTCGATGCCGCCGGTGTGCCGGTGGCGCTGCGGCGGCTGACCGGCGCGAGCCCGCGTTCGTACGACATCGCCATGCGAAAGGCCGCGACGGTGATCGCGAGCAAGCTGACCACCGCCGAATACGGCGTGCAGCTCAAGGCGAAAGCCGTCACCGAAGTGCCGAACGGCATCACCTTCGCGGGCGGGGTGCCGATCATGCGCGGTTCGGAATTGATCGGCGCCGTCGGCACGAGCGGCGTCACCGCCGCGCAGGATGAGATCATCTCGAAGGCAGGCGCCGCCGTCGTGAAGTGACCGCAGGCACGGTTGGTGCCTGACACCAATCGGGCCGATGCGAGCAAATCCGGCCGTTCTAGCGTGAAATGCACGTTTGGTGTCAGGCACCAATGTTGCCGGCACGGTTGGTGCCTGACACCAACCATGGTCGAGGTTGCGGACTGGCGGGCGCTCCCATGGCCGTCTGCATCGATCGCCAAAGTAGCGGCAACCGCTCACGGCCTCAACGGCGATTCCGCCGCGCGGTGTTGATGGGAACAACCGCACTTCACTTGACGTCCTAGTGGAGCGCATGTGAAACTTTGCTCCGGCTTGGGCTTGCGTGCGCTCAACTATGACGACTATCCGGCGCTTTGTCCTGCGACTGCTGTCATTCTTCCGCCTTGAGGCCGCCGAGGCGGAGCTGTCGCGCGAGATCCATTCACATCTTCAGCTGCTCGAAGACGAGTTTGTTTCGAAAGGCATGCCTCGAGATGACGCGCGGCTGGCCGCCCGACGCGCGTTCGGCGGCGTCGAACAGGCTAAGGAGCACCAGCGCGACGCGCGCGGATTTCGGTGGCTCGACAACTCGCGCATGGACTTCAAGCTCGGCGCGCGAATGCTGGTCAAGTACCCTGCACTGTCGTTAATCGGCGGCGCGGGATTGGCGGTCGGCGTCGCCATCGGCGCCGGCTTCTTCACCTTGCTGTACTCCTTCCTCTACGCCACCGTGCCGGTCGAGGGCGGTGACCGGATCGTCGCACTCGAGAACTGGGACACCGACACGAACAACGAGATGCAGCGGTCCATGCACGATCTGCTGATTTGGCAGCGCGAGATGAAGACGGTGGAAGAGATCGGCGCGTTTCGCTCAATCGAGCGCAACCTGATCGTTCCAGGCGGGCCCGCCGAGCCAGTTCAGGTCGCGCAGATCACGGCGGCCGGCTTCAACATCACCCGCGTCCCTCCGGTCATTGGACGTCCGATTATCGCAGCTGACGAGAATGCGTCGGCGATGCCGATCGCCATCGTCGGTCACGACGTGTGGCAGTCGCGGTTCGGCGGTGACGCGTCGGTGCTAGGTCGCGAGCTGCGGCTCGGCAACGTCGTCCACACCATCGTCGGCGTGATGCCCGAGGGGTATGGATTCCCCGTCAATCACAGTTACTGGATCCCGCTGAAAGTCGACCTATCGATCGGACCGCGAGAAGGGCCAGACATCTTCATCTTCGGACGCTTGCGCGACGGCGTTGCGATGGAGCAGGCACAGGCTGAACTGTCGGGGCTTGGCGCGCAGGCGGCGAGCGCGTTTCCATCAACGCATGCACGGCTGCAGCCGCGCGTTATGCCCTACGCGCATACGATCCTGGATATCCAGGGCGCCGCGTTGGAATTCATGGCCTTGCAGTCCATCACCAGCTTGTTCGCGGTCATCGTCGCGATCAACGTCGGCGTGCTGGTCTACGCGCGAACCGCAATGCGGCAACGCGAGATCGCCGTGCGAACAGCGATCGGCGCCAGCCGGCGGCGCATTGTCGGACAGCTGTTCATCGAGGCGTTGGTGCTGAGCGGCGTGGCCTCGGCTGCCGGAATCGGCCTGGCCAGATTCGGCATCTCTCAGGGTTACGCCATATTTGCCGCCGAGGGAAACGGCCGGCTGCCGTACTTTCTCGATCTCAGCATGCCGTTCGCCACGTACATCTACGTCGCGTTGTTGACCCTGTTCGCAGCGGTGATGGCCGGCGTGCTTCCGGCGGTGTACGCGACCGGACGAGCACAAGAGACGTTGAAGCAGTCCAGCGGCACCGACGGCCTGCGCCTGGGACGCGTGTGGACGGTCATGATCGTCGCGCAGGTGGCCATCGCGATGGTGGGCCTCCCAGCGACTGCCACGATCAGCTGGGGCGGGATCGAAAACAGCTTTACCAAGGCTAACTTCCGCGAGGAGGCCTTCCTCGCGGCGATCGTCAGCGTCGATCCCGATGCGCCAACCGGCGTGCCGCAGTCGATCTATGCAAGTGAATCGGTTTTGCGTTTTGAGAAAACGAAAACTGATCTCGTGTTAGGTCTCGAAGCCGAACCCGCCGTCGAGGACGTTACTGTCGCCGAGTACATTCCGGGCTCCGAGCGGTGGGCGCGCATCGCGATTGATGGAACGGCCGCCCCTCAGTCCGGCGCGGTTCGCGCGCGCGTCAACCGCGTTGCCACGGATTTCTTCGAGGCATTCGGCGCACGAGTGACGGCCGGCCGCGCACTACGCGACGGTGACGGCACTGGCTCAGCGCAAGCCATCGTCGTCAATCGGGCCTTTGTCGAACAGCTGCTCGGCGACACCCACGCAATCGGTCGTCGTGTGCAATACGTCGAAGCAGGTGCGCTCGCATCGACGGACGGTGCCCGCGCCGCGCAGTATGAGATCGTCGGCGTGATGAGCGACCTGAGCACCAATGCCGTCGACCCGGAGCTGATCGAACCGGTCATCTATCACCCGTTGAGGAGCTCGACGCGGGCCACGGCACTGATCCGGATGCGTGGCACGGATCCGTTGCAATTCTCATCACGCATCCGCGAGCTGACGGCGGCGCTGGATCCGACGATGCGATTGCGGATCGTCACATTCAACGAGCTGAAGCAGCAAGCACAGATCGCCCTCCGCCTGATGGTGCTCGGCTGCTCGCTGATGATCGTGACGGCGCTGCTGCTGTCGGCGGCCGGCATTTACGCAATGATGTCGTTCACTGTATCGCAGCGACGTAAGGAAATCGGCATTCGCGCCGCGATGGGCGCTGATGCCGGGCAGTTGTTACGAAGTATTTTTGCGAAGGCGGCGCTGCAGCTCTCAACCGGCGTCGTGGTTGGCATCGTGCTGGCGATCGCGATCGATTGGGCCAGCGGCGGCGAGCTGCTCGGCTCCTTCGGACGGGGACTGGTGCCGGTCACCGCACTCATCATGACGATCGTCGGATTGTTCGCGACGATTGGCCCGGCCCGTCGAGGCCTGCGTATCCAGCCCACTGAGGCGCTGCGCGCCGAATAGTCCCTGACATTACTGGGCCTGCCGGCGCGCCCGGCCGGCCGAGCCGATCGGGTGGTGGCACTCCGCGTCGATTATCTAGTGTCACGATAATTGGCTTGGCGACGGACTTCGCCTACGATTGCCGGCGATGAGTTCAAAATGACCACTCGCGCCAAGATGCCCATCAGCGCCGTCTTCGCTTTAGCGCTTGCGGTTGGAGCCGGCTTCGCCCTCACCGCCGCCGCCCAAAACACTGGTCCATTCGACATCGTGCTGGCCGGTGGCCGAGTGATGGATCCGGCATCGGGGCTCGATGCCGTACGCCATGTCGGCATTCGCGGCGGCACGATCGCCGCGGTCAGCGCGACGCCGCTTAGCGGCCAGACGCTCATCGACGTCACGGGCCTCGTCGTTGCGCCCGGCTTCATCGATCCGCACGCGCATTGGCAGACGATGGAGGGCAATCGCTACCAGGCTAGGGATGGCGTCACCACGGCGCTCGAGCTCGAGAGCGGCGCCATGCCGATCGACGACTGGTATGCCTCGCGCGAGGGCCGCGCGCTCATCAATTACGGCGCGACGGTCGGCCATATCTACTCGCGGATTTCCGTGATGCACGAAAAAGGATCGTGGCAGGAGATCAACGCGACCCGTCAATCCACTGCCGATCCGCGTCCCGATTGGTCGTTTCGAAAAGCGTCGAACGCGGAGATCGACGCGATGATCGCGCGTCTCGAGCGCGGGCTCTCTGCCGGCGCCCTTGGCATCGGGATGGGTCCCGCCTACACACCGGGCGCGAGCCGCGACGAGCTGCTCCGCGTGTTTGAACTGGCCGCCCGGCGCAAGGCGCTGGCGTTCATCCATATGCGGTCGGCGGGCGAGGTCGAGCCTGGCGGCAGCATTGACGCGTTGCAGGAAGTATTGGCGAACGTTGCCGCCACGGGGGCGGCCGTGCATATCGTGCACATCGGCAGCATGGGACTGCGGCAGACGCCGCGGCTGCTCGCGATGATCGACGGCGCGCGTGCCCGCGGACTGGACGTGACGACAGAGGTGTATCCGTACACCGCCGCGTCGACGTACCTGCAGTCCGCGTTATTCGAGCCTGGCTGGCAGGAGCGGTTCGCGGTCGGCTTCGGCGACGTGCAGTGGCCGGCGACCGGCGAGCGATTGACGGCGGACAGTTTCGCTCGTTATCGCAAGCAGGGCGGGCTGGTCGTCATTCACATGATTCCCGAAGCATCGGTGCGCGCGGCGTTGTCGCACCCGCACGTGATGGTCGGCAGCGATGGGGTGCCGCTGAACAACGGCGGCGGCCACCCGCGCGGCGTGGGCACCTACGCGCGCGTGCTTGGCCACTATGTGCGAGAGCAGAAGGTGATCGATCTGATGACCGCGCTGCGCAAGATCACTGTGATGGTGGCTCAGCGTTTGGAGCCGTACGTCCCGGCGATGCGTCGCAAGGGGCGCCTCGCCGCGGGGATGGATGCCGACATCACGGTATTCGATCCGGCACTCGTGATCGATCGCGCCACCTACGAGCGTCCGGCCCAATACTCGGAAGGGATCCGCCACGTGCTCGTGGGCGGGACATTCGTCGTCCGCGACGAGGCGCTGGTCGACGGCGTGGCGCCAGGCCGTGCGATTCGCTCGCAGCAGTGATTACCCGCAGCTACGCCAGACGTGGAATCTGATCACGCGGGCGGCTGAAGCGGCGATTGGCGAGCGAAGGCAAAGGGCACTCACCGCTTTTTTCTCAGTCGGACATTCCAGCGACCCTACCACTGTGACCGTAGCCGGCCCCGAGGGGCTGTCGACTGTCCGAAACATGTAGATACATTCGGACAACGGTGCGGAGGGTGGCGTGGGACCCGCTTCGCTGGTCGTTGTTGTAGAGTGCCGCTATGGTGGTGCGCTTGCCGGCGTCATGTAAAGGCCGTCGCGTCTGCATGTGGATTATTGCGGTTGCCGGAGCGGTGGTCGTCCTCTGCCCGACTGGCGGCGCAACTCAGGGCATTGGCTCAAACAACAGCGAACTCCGAGTCTTCACGACGCGATCGATTGCGACGGTGCTCGAGAAGATTGGCACCGACTTTGAGCGCCGGACCGGACGAAAGCTCAGTGTCACAACGGATGTCGCCATCAGGATGGTGCGGCGAATCAATGATGGTGAGCAGTTTGACTTTCTCGTCGCAGCGCCGGCACAGATTGACGAGCTGATTAAAGCGGGAAAGATCATTCCGGAAACGCGCACCGACCTCGCCCGCTCCGGCATCGGCGTTGCCGTCCGCGCCGGTGCGCCCAAACCGGACGTCAGTTCGGTGGATGCGTTCAAGCGTGCGTTGCTGAGTGCACGATCCATCGCCTATCTGAAGGAAGGACAGAGCGGCGTATACATGGCCGGCGTACTCGAGCGGCTCGGAATCGCAGAGACCATTCGATCGAAGGTCACCTTACCAGAGACCGACATCGTCTCGGAGCTCGTCCGTCGTGGTGAAATTGAACTCGGCATCGTCGTCATCACACAGATCATGACGACTGCTGGCGTTGACCTCGCAGGACCGCTGCCATCCGCCATTCAGTCCTACATCACGTTCACCGGGGGCATCAGTGCCAACTCCAAATCAATCGATGCCGCAAAGGATCTGATGGCAGTTCTCACGAGTCCTCTCGCGATCGGCATCATGAAATCGCAGGGAATGGAGCCCGCTGCAGCTCCAGGCATCGCGCGTGCGCTTGCCGGGCATGGCCAGGACAAGATGCGATAAGGGCCATCATTGGCGCGACCACGGAGCATTTAGCAAGCACGACGTCAAGCCATGGGTGCGCGTCGGGGGTACGTACGCCCCCCTTGCCGCGCCGTCGATCGCGCCGGGCGAGCAAGGAAGCAACGAAGCCTAACCGTCAGCGGTCCCGAAGTGACGCTTCGCAAACGCGCGTCCGGAGCCTGACTTGAGGTACTTCTCGAAACGAACTGCCTGCTTCTCCGTAGGAAACTCGAGCGAAACAGCAATCGACCAAGGTCGGTGCGACTTGGTGTGCCCGCAGGGTCCGTGGTTATGCCAATGCATCCTCGCGACCAGATCGTTCGTGATGCCGACGTAATGTTTTGATGGATCCACATCGCTTCGCAGGATGTAGACGATTCGCTTTGGGACGCCATGCATGCGCCGTCTAACGCATGGGTCGGACCAAGACGATTTGCGAAGGAAATCGCACTGAGGCGCGGACTCGTACGCGAATTCTTCGATGTCGGGCGGCAGGGTAGTTGGCAAGACCTGCACTGGTCCGCCTTCGCGGCTACGCCGCTTCGGCGAGACAGCCTTCGCGGTTGCGCAATCAATGCGTGAGCCTGACAGGCGAGCGGGAGAGCCTGCCTAGCCGTAGCTCACGGCAAGAATTGCGCGTCAGCGCAACTGGAGCCTGCCTAGCCGTAGCTCACGCCACGAATTGCGAGTGAGCGAAGGCTGGCTGGGAGGCAGGGATTCGAACCC
>DASPNQ010000178.1:0-8933 GCA_035626435.1 Vicinamibacterales bacterium | reverse complement strand
GCCACCGGGACCACCACGGAAGGCGCAACGGGGAACATCTTCCGTTCCGTCGGGACGGTGACCTTCGATGGATCCGGCGCGATTACCGAACACGGGTTGATGTCGCAAGCGGCGACCGGCGGCGGTGTGCTGTGGGATCGCTCGGTCTTCAGCCCCATAAACGTGGTGAATGGGGACTCGATTCAATTCACGTACGACGTGACGTTTACCGCGGGCAGCTAACCGGTCATGTTCGACGCCCACAAGAACTTCGCCTATTCGACCGTCGCGACGGCACCGACGCCTCCCAACTCGGGCACGTCGCTGGACGTACAGGCTGGGCACGGGACGCGCTTTCCGGCCACACCGTTTAATGCAACGGTATGGCCGGCGAACACCATTCCTGATCCCAGCAACGCCGAGATTGTGCGTGTGACAGGGATCACCGCAGACGCGTTCGCGATCGTGCGGCAAACCGAGAGTTCTGGAGCTCGGTCGATCCAGGTCGGCGATCAGATTGCTGCGTCCATCACGAACAAGGTCATCACGGACATTGAGGCAGGAATTAACTTTCCGAACCTCCAGTCGGCTGGGTACGTCAAGGCCGCCGGCGCGATCGGGTTGACCTCAGGTCAGAAGATTTATCTCGACGGCGTGGGGCTGTCTGGCGATACCTATCTTTACGAGAGCGCGGCGAACGTATATTCGGTCGTCGTTGGTGGAACTGAGCGCTTCAAGATCGACGGCAATGGCATCGTGCATTTGCTGGGCCGCGAACGCTTGGTGGTGGCGTCTGACATCAATCTGAGCGCAGACGCGAACAACTACAACCCCACTGGATTCTCCAACTGTAATTTCTTGCTCGTGACGCCGACCGGCGCCGATCGCAGCATTACCGGTATGGCGGCGGGTGCGGACGGCGACGTCGTCTATCTGTCGAACCAGTCGACGACACGCAGCTTGACCCTTGTTTACGAGAGCAGCTCGTCGACCAGCGTCAATCGGTTCACGACGCCAGGCAGCACCAACGCCGTCCTCACTCCATTGAAGACAGCGATGCTCTATTACGGAGCAAACCGGTGGAACGTCGCCGTTTTCTCATAAACCTTGCGAGGAGAAAGCCTTTATGCGTATCACGCAATTAGCAGACGGCGCGTTCCACTTGTTGTTGACCGACGCCGAACACGCCACGCTGGCACGTGCGGCAGAACTCAGTTCGCGCGGCGAGTCGCCACTGCAACTGCTTCACGATCAGGTGGATGGCTACTTGGTGAATCAACGGACCAGGCAGGCCCAGATGGACGCGAGTGAACGCGCTCGGCTTGATGACGCGCTATCCAGCGCGGACAGAAAAGCCATTGCCGAGATCTACAACAGAGCGCGTATAGCCAAAGACCTCGCCGCGAAGGGCTGACGGTCACCCTTCGGAATTATCACGACGATGTTTGGGCATTACGCACCCGGGCAGGGCTACTTCGGTAAAGGTGGTCAGGACTTCAATGGGCTCACGAAAAGCCTTACTGGAGCCGTGGCGTCCGCCGGTGCCTTTGCGTCGAGAACGATCGGGCGGATGCTCACGAGCGCCGTGATGCCAACAAGCACCTGGGTTCGCCAGGTCACGCGCGCGATCGGGAGGTCGCTCGCCTCTGGCATCGGCAATTGCGGTAAGCGCGTCCAACGCGGCTTGGTTGGGACCGTCACGGCCAGCGGTGTGCTGGATCTGCTGAAAGTCCGACTTGTCGCACTATCCGGATCTGTGGCGTCGGCCGGCGCGCTGGCGCGCGTGTGCTTTCGCCGATTAACAGGCGCCGTCAACCCGACGGGGTCGATAACGAGGCGCATCGCCAGACTGCTGGCTGGTCTGCTGACGCCGAACGGGTTCCTTGCACAACGTCACCGCGGCGAAACCACCGTCACCGTTGCGCTCGGAGGCACCGATCGGACCAGCAACATTCGGCTCGGTTCGCTGGAGGTGGAAGACGTCCTGAACGACGCGCCGAACCGATGCACCTTCACGTGTGTCGGCTACATGCCGACGGAAGGCGAGGTGGTGCAGGTGCTTCGCGGTCCAACCGCGGAGCGGGAATTTGCCGGCCACGTGATGAGCGTGCAGCAGTTCTATGAGGGCATCCTGGCCAACGTTGCCTACCACGTGACGTGCCAAGACTACACGTGGAAGCTCAATCGGCGTCGGGTGACCAAGCGTTGGGTTAATACCAGCGCCAGCACGATAGCCCAACAGATCATCAGTGGATTCACGTCCGGGATCACCTCGAACAACGTCGTGCTCGGACTGGCGACTGTGCCGGAGTTCCGATGCGATAACGAGTTGCCGAGCCGCGCCTTGCAGCGGCTATGCGCAGAGATCGGCGGCAACTTCTACATCGACTATGCGCTCGACCTGCACTTTTTCTTAACGGAGACCTCCGAGGCCCCGAACGACATCTCCGACGCGACGTTGGCCACGACCACGGCACGCGGGTTGGCACATACCGGTGACGTGTCTCAAGTCCGCACACGGATGCGCGGCATCGGCCATGGGACGTCGGCGCTCGAGCACATCTCAAGCACCGATACATCGATCCCAGTTGAGAGCGCCGAGATGTTCGAGTCGAACGGCGGATCACTGAAGAACACGGAAAACGAGGGCGCCTATACGGGGCGTCACCTCGGCGGCGTCGCGTCGACGGTTCTGGGCAACGTCGCCGGCCCGGCAAGCGCGCCCTCAGCGAATGTCGCATCGGGCGTGGTCGGCGTGTTGGCCGGAATCTTCAAATACAAAATTGCCTTCGCGAATGCGCAGGGCGAAACGACTCCGGGGCCTGAGTCCGGATCTGTGACTGGAACCGCCTTCGCGCCTCCGACGAATGCCAACGTGGCCGCGAGTGGCGCGATCGGTCCGTTGGTCGGCGCCTATCTCTACGTCACAACGTATGTGACGTCCCTCGGAGAGACGACGGCGGGCGCATCGTTTGGCCGGACGGCGACAGCCGTCGCCGCGCCAGGTGCGCCGTCTTTAGCCGCCGCCGGCACGATCGGACGACTCATCGGGAACTATGGCTACCGCGTCGCCTTCAAGACGCCGTTCGGTATTACAGAGGGCGGCAGCATCGCCACGCGCACGGCGTCAGGCACCGCGGCTGGGTCGACGCCGTCCGCATCAGCCATCTCCAACACGCTCGGTAACTTAGTCGGCGCTTACAGCTACCGGGTCACTTTTGGATCGCCGTTTGGTGAATCGGCACCGACGAGCGCTGGTGGCCGCACCGCCTCGACGCCAGGCGGTCCTGGCGCCCCAACCTGCACAGCGACGGCCATCGGTCCATTGAAAGGCACCTATCACTACAAAGTAGGTTTCGTCGATGACGAAGGCCGCGAGATTCTCGGCGGGTCTGCGACGTCGTACACCCATAACGGTTCGCAAGCGGCGACGCCGAGTGTCGGCAGCACCGGGGGCGCGACAGGACTCAACATTCGCATTCGCGTTTGCTGGATTCACCCCATTTATGGTGAATCGAGTTGGTCAGATGCCGCTGAACTGACCAATCACGGAGCGAACGTCAACATTACCGCGAACGCACTGCCGTCCGGTTGCACGTGGCAGGTGTTCTCGACTGGCAGCTTCTCGGGCGCATATGCCGGCCAGCCGTACTTTCGAATGCCGACCGTCTACACGGCCAGCAGCGGCGCGTTGGACACGGTCAGCGGTGCCGTTGCGACGTCAGCAGCCGGCACGATGGGCGGCAACTGCTCGATCTCTGGGATCTCGACCGGCCCCAACGGCACGGACTCCCGGCGCGTGTACAGAACGCGAGTAGGTGCGGGGAGCGGTGGGGCGTATTACCTGGTTGGCCAGATCAACGACAACAGCACAACGACTTTCAACGATGTCGTACCAGACCAGGCGTTGCAGTCCGGACCGCTGTACGCGCAACCCGGCGAACAGCACACGGTGACCGTCCCGACCGGGCCGACTGGGACGACGAGGCGCTACGTATATAGAACCGAAGCTGGCGGGTCGGCGCACTACCTGTTGCGCACGCTCGAGGACAACGTCACGACCTCGTTTACGGACAACGCGAAGGACGTAGAGCTCGACAAGTCCCGCCAGCCCTCCGCTTCGGCGACGTCTGGTGAACAAATCAGCCTGACGAACATTCCGACGGGACCGTCCGGCACCATCAGCCGTTTGATCTACCGCACGGAAGCGGGCGGATCCGTTTACAGGTTGTTGATCGAAATCGCGGACAACAGTACGACGTCGTATACCGACAACAAGGCGGACACCGAGCTCGGCGCAGAGACAGCCCGGGGCACGTCCACCGCCGGCGGTCAGGCGCACAGCCTCACCTCGATTCCCGTCGGGCCTACTGGCACGCTGGCTCGTCGTATCTACAGGACGGTCGCTGGCGGCACCTCGTATCAGTTTGTTGGCGAGCTGACGGACAACGTCTCGACCACCTTTACCGACGCGGTGGCGGATTCCGCATTGGGCCACTACATCCCACTGACCAATACCGCCGGCGCGAACAAGATCGCGTTGACGTCGATTCCGACCGGTGGTGCGGGCGTCACGAAGCGGATCATCTATCGCACTGAGGCCGGTGGGAGCGTCTTCCGATACGTCGCCACGCTCGATGACAACAGCGCGACGACGTACACGGACAACACGCCCGACACGAGCCTCGGGCGAGAGGCGCTGACCCAGAGCACGATCGGTGCGATCACCGGAGACACGAGTCTCTTGCTGAGCAGCGTCACCGGCTGGCCGACGGTCGGGTGGTTGAAGGCCGGCAGCTTATTAGTTCGGTGGAACGGCATCAGTGGCACCACGCTGACCGGTATCCCTGGCGGCCAGGACTCAACGATCACCCGTAGCGGAACGACCGCGACGGTGACCACGACGGGCAGCCACGGTTTCGCCACGAACGACGTGGTCACAATCCAAGGCGCAGAACAGTCCGAATATAACGGCTCGCACAAGATCACGGTGACTGGCTCGACGACGTTCACCTACACGATCGCAGGGTCACCGGCCACGCCCGCGACGGGGACCATTAAGGTCTACGCCGTTGGAGCCATTCTGGCGCCCATCCAAGGCGGCTCTGGTGTTGTCACGGCGCCGTTCCTGTCGGGTGTTTCGGGTCTGACCTATCCCGTCGACAAAGGCGGGCCGGTGCGCATCATGGTCGTCCGCAACGATTCGGCCGCGCAGGCCGCGCTGGCGGCTGTCGAAGGCGGCGACGGCGTGCACGAAGAACTCCTTGACGAACCGTCGATCGAAACTGTCGCGCAGCTGACGGCCGCCTGCGACGCGGAACTGGCGGCGTACAGCAGGAAACTTCGGACGATTACGTTCCGCTCGAGAGATCCAAAACTTCGCAGTGGAAAGACGGTGACGTTGAATCTTGGTGCCCCGACGAACATTTCAGGATCGTTCCTGATTCAGCGCGTGATCAGCACCGAGTTTGACACCGCGCCGTACGTGAATCCGATGCGCGAAGTGATTGCGGCGCCGGTACGCCTCTCATTCGAAACGGTATTGCGCCGATCGCGCGAGTCGGTGATGTAGTGGCCATGGATTACCCTGCCATTATTCAAGCGGTCGTCGCCAGTGGCGCGATCAGTGCCGTCGTCGGTGCCATTCCAGCCGTTCGATCTGTCCGCAAGGGTCTCCGCACGCTCGAAGAGCTCGCGACGATGACCCGACGGATCGACGCCTATCTGCGCGCGTCAACCGACTTGGATGAGCGGCCGATCTTCCGCACGAACAAAGTTGGCCACGTCACGCACGTCAACCGTGCGTTCAGCGATCTATTCGGCTACACGAAAGAAGAAATCCTCGATATGGGGATCTGGCGCTTGGTGTACGCCGACCAACGCGAGCAGCTCGAGCGGGCGTGGTACGCCACCGTCAACAGCCCGAAGCGGATCTTCCGCGAACACGCAAAGTGCTATCACGCCAGCGGCGACATCGTCATTCGCGTTGGCATCGAAGCGCACTTGGTGTGCTGCACCGACGGCGAGGCCTTCGGCTGGCAAGGGACGTTGAGCGTCGAACGGGCGACGCCGATTCATACCACGCCGAACGGAGCTCACCCATGAATCTGCGATTGATTCGAGAGCCATCGCGGCACCTGGCCACGTTCGGTGTGTTGTTCGTCGACGACATCTTCTTCGGCTTCACGCTCGAGGACCAACTGCGCGAGCGCGCGGATCGGCCGGTGGCGGAGTGGAAGGTCTACGGCGAAACGGCGATCAAGGCCGGTCGCTATCAGGTGAAGTTGACGCCGTCGCAGCGGTTTGGCCGCGTGCTGCCGGAGCTGCTGCACGTCGAGGGGTTCACCGGCATCCGGATTCACGCCGGCAACAAGCGTCAGGACTCGCTCGGGTGCATCCTGGTCGGCCGCATGCGCGACGACGACAACCGCAGCATTCTGCAGAGCCAAGTCGCGATGGCGGCGTTGATGAGTCGACTAGTCGACGCGAAGGGGCCGATCTGGATCTCGATCGAGAATCCGTCCGGCTTCATGTCGGTGAACGAGGCGTGAGTGTGGAACGACCGACCCGCCAAGCGGCAAGTCGTCACGATGGGGAACATCGAAGAGATGGACGTCTGCCTGTCGCTGCGGGAATACCGCGAGTTCTTCGGCAGCGACGCATCCCGGCGAGCGACGCAACTCCTGAGCGGCACATTCGTGTTGGAGCCGTGGGTCCGCGTGCGCATGGGCGACGACTGGATGGTGACGGCCGGGATCGAAGTCACGCGCGATGAGGACGATGGCGCGTAAGTAACGACGTTGTCTCAGCTATGGCCTACCCGACGGGGCGGGCTGACCAGCATCACGCTCTGATGCGCTGAGACCAACACATAGAGCATCGGGACTTGAGCGGTCCGAGGTTCGCGCAACCAGTGCGCCGAGCTTCGCGACCGCTTTTCGTTTTTCGGGCAGGTGGCAGGTCGGAACAGTCAGTCAACGTCAGAAACGGAGGGTTCAACCATGGGTGCTTTCAAGATCGAAATCATCGGCGTCGGTGGCCACGGGTGCGAGCGCAAAGCGAAGCCGGGCGAAAAGCTCTATGCGCGCTGCGGACGATTCTCCTGTCCGGACTGCGCGGCGTACGACTTCACGCAGCGGTTGCGTCAGGCCGGCATGCTGCAACCGGACACGTCGGCAGTCGGACAGGAAGTGGTGCATTCGCCCTCGTGTCCCGCGAACGATGTCGACGGCTGCACGTGCAACGCCGTCCCAAAGGGCGCGGAGGTCTACGTCGTCGACGCGACCGGTCGCATCGTTTACGGCGGGTCGACCTCGTTCTCAGCGATCCCGCCGGGCGGAAAGCAGTACTGGCGGATCAACCAAAAGGCCGAGTTCACGCACTGGCCATTCTCCAATACCAGCGTCGTTGACGACATGCTCGCCAATGAGCGCAAGAGCGGACAGTTTTGATGTCCGCGGCTGCTGGCCTTCAGTGCGGCTTCGGTGAGTTCCTCGGCGCGGACACGCTCGCAGCGGTCCGCGCCGCTGGATTCTCCGTCGTGCGCCTCGACCTGCAGGGGCAAGGCGCCGACGGGCGACCGCTGCCGGATGGCCTGCCGCTCGAGAAGACGGCGCTGCTGGCCCAGGAAGTCGTCGACCAAGGCTTGCAGCCTCTTTGCATCATCCGCCGCGCCGAACAGATGACGGTCCTGCCGGACGGCGCGCTGGTCGAGTTCGGCAACGAACCGGACCTGGCGAAGTTCGGGTGGACGCGTGAGAGCTATCTGAAGGAAGCGCGGCGGTGCGTCGCCATCGCGCGCGAAACGAAGCGCCGGTTATATCTCGGCGTCGTCAGCAATCTCAATAAACGCGGCTTCGATTTCCTCGAATCGCTGCCGTGGCACGAATGGCCGTGGATCGAGCACGACTCGCAGATCGCGTGCTCCGTGCATCGGTATCCAGACGGCCGCGATCCGCGCAATCCGCACAAGGGCTGCAAGAGCCGCGAGCACGAGATCGCGAAGTTGAAGGCGATCGTCGGACCGCGGGCACTCGCATTAACTGAGGTGGGCTACAGCGACGGGCCGGGCTACTGGTCCGAGTGCGAGGTCGCCGCCCACATGGCGTGGGAGCGCCAGTTCTTTAGCGCGCATGGCTTCGAACTGTGCGTCGCCTTCCAACTCAACGACGGGCCTCCGGAGAACCGAACAACGGAGGCGCACTTCGGATTCAGGCGCTACGGCACCGGCGAGTGGAAGCCGGTTGCCAAGGCGTTCACCCAAGCGGTCTAGGCATCGATTCGATTCAAGGGAGCAACACATGGAGAAGAACCACCTGCGGCAGATCGCCGAACGCGTCATCTCGAACCTCGAAGAGATGTCGCTGCCAAAAACAGATCACGCGGACAGAGAAGCGATGGTCAACGAGGTTCAGGGGGTGATTCAGACGCACCTCCTCGAGTTTGGATACGTGCGTCTCGTGAAGCCTGGGGAGTGATCTCATGTCGCATTCAATCGATCGCCCGCCCGATGACTTCATCGTCGACGTTCTCAACTGGCTGCAGTTTGAGATCTACCCAGGTTTGCTCCAGGAACCGTGGACCGCGCGCGCCGAGGCGGTGTGGGTCGCTGGCGTCCGCGGCTTCGTCGGCTTGTGGGAGGAGGGCTACGGAAACACGCTGCCGCCGCGCGAGCGCCTCGAGGCCTGCCGCCACGAGCTCTATCGCCGCATCTACGCGGTGAAGTTCCCGACGCCACCGCCGACGCCGCCAGTGGTCGTGCCGCCGATCAGCGGCCCTGTCGGCCATCGCCGGATCGTCGGCCAGCTGCGCCGTCGCGGCCAGGCGTTTGTCGACGATCAGGGCGTCATCCTGCCGATGTTCTGCCACTTCATGGAGGCGTTCTCGGCGTTCGTGCGTCGGCCCGACGCGGTGCGCGCCGAGCTCGATGACATCCTCGCGACCGGCTATCACGG